>DATFWL010000037.1:0-3043 GCA_035259385.1 Vicinamibacterales bacterium
GATAATGATCAGGAAATCAGTGTTGGCGGCGGCCGGTCTGGGCGCCGTTTTTTGCGTCGCGACCGTGGCCGCCCCGGCGGCGGCTGGGGAGACCCCGAAGCGCGGCGGGACGCTCACGTACATGATCCCGGCCGACGCTCCCCCGAGCCTCGACGGTCACCGCGAGACCACCTTCGCGACCGTGCACGCGGCTGCGCCGTTCTACAGCGTGCTGATCAGGGTCAATCCGGACAATCCCTCCTCGACGACCGATTTCGTCTGCGATCTTTGCACCGAGATGCCGAAGCCGACCGACGACGGGAAGACCTACACCTTCAAGATTCGGCAGGGCGTCAAGTTCCACGACGGCTCGCCGCTCACCGCCGCGGACGTCGCGGCGAGCTGGCAGGAGATCGTCCGTCCCCGCGACGGCGTGACGAGCGCGCGCGAGAGCTACTTCGTCATGGTCGACAAGGTCGAGGCACCGGACGCGACGACCGTGGTGTTCCGGTTGAAGTTCGCGACCAACGCGTTCCTGCCGGCGCTCGCCGACCCCTATGCCTGGATCTACAAGAAGGAGATCCTCGACAAGGATCCGCACTGGTTCGAGAAGAACATCATGGGCTCCGGCCCGTTCAAGTTCGCCGGCTACGAGATCGGCCAGTCGATCAAGGGCGTACGCAATCCCGACTATTATCACCAGGGCAAGCCCTATCTCGACGGGTTCATCGCCATCTTTGCGGCCAAGCAGGCCGTGCGCGTCGACGCGATCCGCGCCGACCGCGCCGCGATGGAGTTCCGCGGCCTGCCACCTTCGGCGCGCGACGAGCTCGTGCGCGAGCTCGGCGACAAGGTCGCGTTCCAGATCAGCGACTGGAACTGCGGCAACCTGATCACTCCCAACCAGAAGCGCAAGCCGTTCGACGACGTGCGGGTACGGCGGGCCCTGGCTTTGGCGATCGACAGCTGGCACGGCGCGCCGGCGCTCGCCAAGATCGCCACCGTGCACACGGTGGGCGGCATCGTTTTCCCGGGATCGCCGCTCGCGGCGTCAAAGGAGGAGCTCGAGAAAATCGCCGGGTTCTGGCCGGATATCGGGAAATCGCGCCAGGAGGCGAGGCGCCTGCTCAAGGAGGCGGGTGTCGAGGGCCTCAAATTCGAGCTGACGAACCGGAACGTCGACCAGCCCTACAAGTACGTCGGCACCTGGGTGATCGACGAGTGGAGCAAGATCGGACTGCAGGTCACGCAGCGCGTGCTGCCGACCGGTCCGTTCTACGACGCGCTGCGCCACGGTACCTTCGACGTGACCGTGGACTTCAACTGTCAGGGCGTGGTGAACCCGCTCCTGGACATCGGCAAGTTCCTGCCGCACTCGGTATATGCGGAGAACTACGGGGGCTACGATGATCAGAAGGAGATCGAGCTCTATCAGGCGATCCTGCATGAGACCGACGCCGCCAAGCAGCGGGCGATGATCCGCGAGTTCGAAAAATACGTGCTCGACACCCAGGCGCACATGATCATGACGCCGTGGTGGAATCGCATCATTATCTCCCGGTCATACGTGAAGGGCTGGAAGATCAGCCCGAGCCACTACGTCAATCAGGACCTGGCCAACGTGTGGCTCGACAAGTAGGCCGCGACCATCCGCCCGCGATACCCGTCCGCAGCCGCTGACGGGCATCGCGGCGCGATCAGGATCGGACGCATCGGATGCACAGGTATATCGTGAACCGGGTGCTGCTGGTGATCCCGACCCTGATCGGGGCGGCGGCGGTCGTGTTCGTGCTGATGCGGCTTATTCCCGGGGACATCTGCGTGGTCCGTCTCGGTTCCGGCGGCGGCAACGTCGATGCGCGCGCCGTCGCACTTTGTCACGCTGAGCTCGGACTCGATCGTCCGGTGATTGTCCAGTTTCTGGACTTCGTATGGGGCTTCTTCCGCCTCGACTTCGGGATCTCGATGTGGTCGGGCAAGCCCGTCGCCGAAGAGATCGCGGCGCGGCTGCCGATCTCGCTCGAGATCGCCGTGATGGCGACCGTGGTCGCGATCCTCATCGCGATCCCGCTTGGCACGGTCTCGGCGTTGAAGCAGAACAGCTGGATCGATCATGTGGTGCGCACGGTCGCCATCGCGGGAATTGCGACGCCGTCATTCTGGCTCGGGATCGTCTCCATCCTGATCGTTCTCGACATCTCGCACGCGGTGTTCGGCGCTCCATGGATGCCCCCGATCGACTATGTTCCGTTCTGGGAGGATCCGCTGCGCAACCTGTCGATGGTGATCCTGCCCGCGCTCACCGTCGGCTACCGCTACGCCGCCGTCACCATGCGCATGACCCGCTCGGCGATGCTCGAGGTCCTGCGCGAAGACTATATCCGGACCGCCCGCGCCAAAGGCCTGCTCGAACGGCTGATCGTCAATCGGCACGCGCTCAAGAACGCGCTGCTGCCGGTCGTCACCTTGATCGGTATCGAGTTCGCCTTCCTGATCGGCGGCCTCGTGGTGACCGAGCAGGTGTTCAACCTCAACGGCGTCGGCCGTCTGTTCGTGCTGGCGGTCCAGAACCAGGACTATACGTTGACGCAGGCGCTGGTCATGCTCACGGTCGCGATCTTCGTGTTCGCCAATCTGGCGGTCGATCTGCTCTATGCGTGGCTCGATCCGCGCATCCGGTTCGCCTGACGGGGGTTCGCGCCGTGGTCGATCTCGCGCCCTCCTATGTTGCGACCGCTGCCGCCGCGCCGCCGAGCCGGCGTTCTTTGCGCGCCGGCGTCATCGGCTTCTGCCGCCGCCAGCCGCTCGGCACGGTCGGTCTGGTGCTGGTGACGGTGATGGCGATGGCCGGGCTCTCGGCCGAGTGGATCGCGCCCTACAGCCCGACGTCCAATGATTTCGCCGCCATGACCGAACCGCCGAGCTGGGCGCACCTCATGGGCACCGACCAGTTCGGCCGTGACCTGTTCTCCCGCATCGTATTCGGCGCGCGCACGGCGCTGATCGTGGGCTTTTCCTGCGCGATCCTCGGTGGGATCAGCGGCCTCGTGCTCGGCGTGGCGAG
>DATFWL010000038.1:0-10483 GCA_035259385.1 Vicinamibacterales bacterium
CGGTCGGGCGGGTCAGGAGGGTCGCAAGCGGACGATTTGCAGCGTGTGCGAGAGCCCGGATCGGGTGATCAGAAGCTGAACGCGAGGTTGATTCGGGCAAACCAGGCCGCCATGAAGACACGAAGATCCATCGCTCCCGACCTACCCGACCTACCCGACCTGTGGGGCGCCTCGCATGACGGCGGTCACGGCGTTGAGTGCGGCCGTCCACGCCTCACGAGTGGGTGGATCGAAATCGGCGCCGAGCGCCTGGCCGAGCGCCCAGATCAGCGCCGCGGTGATCATGGCGTACTGTTCCGGGCGCACGCCGTACTCGGCGTGCTGGCGGCCGAGCGCGATCAGCCGCGGCCTGACCTCGTCGAAGCGATCGAGCGACTGAATGACGGTGTCCAGGGTGTCGATCAACTTGCGCCCCTGCAGCGTGAGGTCGTTGTGGAACAGCCGCCGCGCGGACGGATCGAGCTCGAAGAGCTTGCCGTAGAACATCAGCGTCACCGGCTCTGCCAGCTCCCGCATCGCGTCGAAGCTGTCGCGCACGAGCCGCCGTTGCTCCGCGGTCATCGCCTGGTCCGGCGCGAAAGCGCCGCCGAATCGATCGACCGTGACTGCAGGCGGGCCAGCGCAAGCTCCACCTCGTGCATCTCGCGCCGGTGAGGTTCGCCGAATCCAGGCTCCGACTGAGTCGCGCGCCAGGCGTCCAGGCTCTGGTTGATCCATTTCAAGGCTTCGTCGCGATCGCCGGGTGCGCGGACGTCGCTTTGCGCGAGCGCCGCATACGTCAGCGCCATCGCCGAGAGGCCCCGCGGCACCGCGCGCAGCGGCAGCGAACCGGGCGGTGGATTCCGGCCGGCGTTCAGAGCGCGCTGCGCGCAGTCGAGCGCTTCGTCGCGATGGCCGCGCGCGACGGCGTTCAAGGCGAGCCGCTGATTGGTCTGAAGGAACATGATGTGCAATGCGGAGTGGCCCGAGCCCATGGAGGCGCCGGCGATGTCCGCCGACTTGCGATACGCGTCGCGGGCCGCCTCGAGGTCTCCCGTCGTCGTGAACGAATCACCGAGATGCTGGTTGAGGAGCGTCAGGTAGATCTTCGGCGTCACATTGCCGGGACTGATCCGTGCCGACTCCTCGAGCACGCGAATCGATTCCTGCTGGACTGCGCGCTTCGCCGCCGCAGGGCTGTCGTCCATCATCGTTTCGACCCGGCTCAGGACGACGCCGTAATCCGACGCTGCGCGCTGATCGGCCGGATCCGCGTCATGCAGCCGCTTCCCGATCTCGGCCGCCTGACGGTAGGCGCGGAGCGCGCCGGCGCGATCGCCGAGATTCTGCAGACCGGGATTGCCCAGCACGTCGGCGATGTGGCCGTAGGCGAGCATCAGATCGCGGTTCCACGAGACGTTGCCGGGTTGCGAGGCGACGAGCGCTTCGAGCTCCGACGTACCCTGGCGGTAATGGGCGAGCGCGTCGGTCAGCCGATTGAGTCCCGATTCGGCCATGCCGACCGCTGCCAGGGCGGACGCCACGGGCAACCTCGCTGCCGGATCCGACGGCCGGCGCGCGGCGGCGCTCTGGTACAAGCGCAGCGACTCGGTCGCGTCGCGCAGCGCCGCCGGGTTGTCATTCATGTTCCGGACCGCTTCGCTCGACGCCAGGTACAAGCCGGCGAGCGCGGTTGCCAGCTCGCCGTTGCCCGATCCGATGAAGGGCGTGCCGGCGCGAATCCCCTCCTGCAGCGTCTGCACGGCATCGCGGAGCCGCCCCGTGTACGCCTGCAGCGTGCCGATGCGGTCGTACAGGATCAGCCGCTCGGTGACGGCATCGAGATCGCCAGGCACGCGGCGGATCGCGTCGTCGAGGAGCGGGACGGCCTGGCCGTAGCGGGCGGCCGCACCAGCAGGATCTCCGAGGTTGGCGGCCTGGACGTCGCCCAGGACGTCGCCGAGCCTCCGGTATGCCTTGGCGAGCTCCTTCTCGGCGCCGGGGTCGCCCTGCACCGAGTTGATCGTGGAGTCCAGGAACTCGAGCGCGGTCTTGACGATGACCTGGCGCGCCTTGGTCGCGCCCGGGAGGTCGCGCACCGCATCATGCACGTCGAACACGAGCGTGTCCGCCATCGTGCGAATCTGGCGAAGGCGCGAACCGGCGATCCGCGCTTCGTACACCGACGCGCCGAGCCCGGCGGACAGCGCGAGAAAGACCGCCGCGGCCGCCGCGACCGGCACGCGGTTGCGACGCACGAACTTCCACGCACGATAGCGCAGCGTCTGCGCCCGTGCGTGCACCGGCTCGTGGTCGAGGTAGCGGCGCAGGTCGTCCGCGAGCTGCGACGCCGACTCGTACCGACGCTGCGGCTCGGTCTCGAGCGCGCGCATCAGGATGCAGTCCAGATCGCCGGCGAGCTGCCGCCCGGTCGACTTGTCCTGTGCAGCGGTGCTTGGCAGCTCGATCGGCATCTGCAACACGCGCTCGATCGCGGCGGGCGTCAGGAGAACGTAGTAGCGCGGACACGTGCGCGTGAGCAGCTCGTACAGCACCGCGCCGAGCGAATAGATGTCCGAGAGCGCCGTCACCGGCTCGCCACGGATCTGTTCAGGGCTCGCGTAGTTCGGCGTCATCGGCGCAACGACGGAGTCCTCGACCGCGGTCGCGTCGGTGCGGAGCAGCTTGCAGATGCCGAAGTCGACCAGTTTCGGGATGCCGCCGGCGTCGACGAGGATGTTGCCGGGCTTCAGATCGCGGTGGATGATGAAACTGCGGTGGGCGTGGTCGACCGCAGAGCAGACGTCGAGCAGCAGACGCACCCGATTGTCGACCGTCAGCCGCTGCGCGTCGGCGTAGACCGTGAGCCATGGGCCGTCGATGTACTCCATCACGAAGTACGGCAGGCCCGTCTCGGTGGTGCCGCCGTCGAGCAGCCGGCTGATGTTCGGATGGCTCAGCCGCGCCAGCGTCTGCCGTTCGCGGCGGAAGCGGGCCAGGATGAACTCGGTGTCCATGCCCGGACGAACCAGTTTCACCGCAACGCGGGCCTGATACTGCTCGTCGTCGCGCTCGGCCAGGAAGACGGTGCCCATGCCGCCGCGCCCGAGCTCCCGGATCAACCGGTACGGACCGACGCGCGCCGGCTGCGCGCCGGCGGTGCTGGTTTCGTGGAACGCGGCCAGCGCGTTTTCGATCCGCCGCTGGACGAAACCGCCGCCGGCATGGTGACTCGCCAGCAGCGACGCGACCTCGCGCCGCAGGTCCCCGTCGGCGCCGCACGCCTCGTCGAGCAGCGCGGTTCGCGCGCCCGCCGGCAGCGGCAGCGCGCGCTCGAACAGGTCGCCGATCGCCTGCCATCGCTCGGGGTTCATGACGACGGCGGCGAGAGCTGGCGATGCAGCCACGCTTCGGCGAGCCGCTGTTCACGGCCGATCGTGCCCACCGAGACGTTCAGCGCGCGAGCGGTCTCCTCGACGGTGAAGCCGCCGAAATAGCGCAGCTCGATCACCTGGCACTTGCGCGCGTCGACGGCGGCGAGGCTGGTCAGCGCTTCGTCGAGCGCCAGCATGTCGTCGCTCGACCCCGCGGCGAACGCGAGCACGTCGTCCAGTGGCACCGGCGCGACACCGCCGCCGCGCTTCTGGCTGCGATGCCGCCGCGCGTGATCGACGAGGATCTGCCGCATCAGGTGCGCGGCCACGCCGTAGAAATGCGAGCGGCACTCCCACTCCGGCATGTCCTGGCTCACGAGCCGGACGTAGGCCTCGTGCACGAGCGCCGTCGGCTGGAGCGTGGCGGCGGCGCGCTCGTCGCGCAGGTAGCGGGCCGCGAGCCGGCGCAGTTCGTCGTACACGATCGGAATCAACTGGTCGATCGCTTGACCGTTGCCGTTCTTCGCTTCGCGCAACAGCAGCGTGACCTGTGCTTTTGGATCCATCGATGGTCCTCCGCGGCACGGGTCGGGGGAGCCGGTATTGTCGCGCGAAAAGGCCGTCAGCGGTAGGTGGGGTGGCCAGAAACGCGCAGCGAGGGCGACCGTGCCTTTACGCGTTCTGGCTCGGCACCGAACTGTCCGCGTCAGCGCGTCTCTGGTCGCGTGGCGATCGTCGTCGCTCGCGCATCGTGCAGCGCGTCACGCAGGCGATCCTCGGCGCGGCGCTGCGGCTGCGGCTCGAAGCGGCAATGCTCGATTTGCTCGCGCAGGAGGGACAACTGGCGCTCGAGCGAAGGCGACTGCAGGGCGGGGTGCCAGGTGCGGGGCACGATCGCCCCGCCGTTCGCCACGTAGGTCCCGACCGACGCGACGACGATCCGCGCTTCCACCGTCACCAGATCGATGCCGTCCAAAGACACGCGCATCCACGCGTCGATCACGATGCCCTTGTCGAGCACGTGGTCCAGCACGTCGATCGCAGAGGCGGACGATCTGGTGCGGTCGAGGGTCATGACCCGTCTATGGCGTCGTCGGCTACGGCGCGTCGGCGCACACGAGCACCGTCATTCGAGCGATTGGACACAAGAAATCCCCGTCAGTTGCGGCGTGGGACCCGTTGTCGAACGCCCGCCGGCTTCAACCGGCGGGCGCTCGCGTGACGGCTGGTCGAGCGCGGAGGAAGCACGATTCTCGTCGAGGCTTCCTCACGCAGGCGTCGCGCAGCCATCTCGCGCTCGAGGTCCCCCGCGCAGCCTCGCTGCGGCCGCCGACGTCTTGTCGAACATCGATAGGAGCGACACGAGCCGCTCGCGATCGGAATCGGCCACGCCCGAGTGTAGGACAAAGCGACCGACTTGTCACTAGCAACAATAGCAGAGCTCAGTCACGGCCGCACATCATCCGTTGTGCGTCGGTGCGCGATCTGATGAGCTCAACGCGGCGCAATCGTCCCGTAGTCCCAGTGCTCGTCGGCCTTGCCGTCCTTCATGCGCCACATGTCGAACCACGTCGTCGTGTAGGTCTTCCCCGGTGTCCGCGGATCGGGGAGATCGCGGACGATCGCGACGATGACGCGATCGGCTTCGGCAGTCACCGCGACGACCTTCGTGCGCCAGCTGGCCCGATCCGGAATCGGTCGCGACGGCCGGCCGCTGAAGAACTTCATCACCGGCTCCAGCCCCGACGCGACGTTCGGGTTGTGCTGGATGTATTCCTTGGTGAGGTACTTCGGCGCATCGTCCCAGTGGCCCGCTTCGAGCAGGTCGCGCATGATGTGCAGCACCACCTGCTTGTTGGCGTGGAGCTTCGGATCGGGGCTGGTGAACAGCGACTCCGGATCGGGCGAGCCGACGACAGGCGCCTGCGCGAGCGCCGGCGCGGCGGCGAGCTGCGAGAGAACCGTCACCAGCAGAGCAAGACGAAGGACGTGCTGTGTCATGGCGCCCATCGTAGTGACGCGGGCGTAGGTGTCAAGGCCGATTCGCGAACCGCGCGCTCAGTCGATCGTCGCCATCGACGCCTCCCCCGATCCTCAGGTGCCAACGGTTCCGATTTCTTTCGGTGTCGAGGGCGTTCATGTCATGGTATAGCGCAGCGAGCGGTCGTCGGCTGATCGTCCGACGTTCGCGTGGATAATCGTCCCTTGGGGTGCGCCCACCGAAGGTCCTGCTCGGGTCGCAGCCGTCAGCGGAGTTGGAGCATGCATCGAATCCTCGTCGCGCTGTCTGTGGCGTCGGCCGCTGTATCCGTGCTGGCGCAGGTGCCGGTGACGGAGCTGGCGAAGCCGCCGGCCAACGCGCGCCATTTCGTCATCCAGTCGACCGGCGGCAAGCATGGCGACTCGTGGAATTGGGTCGCCACCGACGGCACGCGGATGGCCCGCGAGAGCATGAATCTGCGCGGGCAGGTGTTCGAGCTCGACTCGAGCGGCACGCCAGGGCCCGATGCAATGCCGTCACGGATCGCGATCCGCGGCGTGATCCCGCAGGGCGACGCTGCCGAGACGTTCACGATCAGCGACGGGACGGCGCGCTGGAAGAGCCCGATCGACGCCGGCACGGCGAGCTATTCGACGCCCCGGTTCTATGCAGCGCAGGGCGGACCGATCGACCTGACCGCGTGGTTCCTGGAGGCCTTGCTCGCGCGGCCGGACAAGTCACTCGACCTGCTGCCCAGCGGCAAAGCCCGCGCGGCGAAGCTGGTCGATCTCGATCTGGGCGCCGGCGCGGCGCGACAGACCATCACGCTGTGGGCCATCACCGGCGTCAACACATCGCCGCTGCCGATCTGGGCGGACGCCAGCAACCGATTCTTCGCGCTGACGCTCGGGCTCGCCTGGCTCCCGGAGGCGTACGCCGGCGAGCAGGCCAGGATCGAGGCGGCGCAGGCCGGCGCGATGGCGTCGCAGGCGCCGGCGTTGGCCAGAACGTTGGTGAAGGTGCCCGCAGGACCGGTTGCGTTCACGGGCGTGCGGCTGTTCGACTCCGACACACCGAGATTCCTGACCGATCAGACGGTGGTCGTCGACAGAGGCGTGATCCGCGCCGCTGGCCCGCGCGAATCGATCAAGCTACCCGCCGGCGCGGAAGAGATCGACGGACGCGGCAAGACATTGATTCCAGGTCTGTGGGACTGCCACATGCACGTCGCCGACGACTTCACCGGTCTGCAGGAGCTGTCGATGGGCGTGACCTCGGTCCGCGATCCCGGCAACGACGACGTGCGCACGATCGACCGCCGGAACAGAGCGGCCGCGGGCGCGCTGCTGTTCCCGCACGTCTATCCATCCTCGCTGATCGACGGCAAGGGGCCGTATACGGCGCAGGTGGCCAACGTCGCGACCAGCGAGGCCGAGGCGATTGCGCTGGTGGACAAGGCAAAGGCCAATGGCTTCGCCGGCATCAAGTTCTACGGCACCTTCAATCCCGCGTGGCTGCCGGCGAGCATCCGCGAGGCGCACAAGCTCGGACTTCATGTCCACGGACACATTCCAGCCGGCCTGCGCCCGGTTGACGCCATCAATGACGGCTACGACGAAATCACACATATCAACTGGGTGATGATGCAGGCAATGCCGGACAGCGTCATCCCGATCTCGAACGGGATCATGCGCTTCGAGGGCCCGGGACGCTACGCGAAGGATGTCGAGCTCGAGGGGCCGGCGATCAAGGCGATTGTCGGCACCATGGTGAGCAAACGTGTCTACAGTGATCCGACCATGGTCGCGTTCGAGGGCCTGTACGTCCCGGAGAATGGCGACCTGTCTCCGTCGTACGCGCCGTTCGTCGGCACGCTGCCGCCGGCGACTGAGCGAAGCTTCCGGACGGGCGGCTTCGCGGTCCCGAAGGACCTCGCGCGCTCGGACTATCGCGCGAGCTGGGCGAAGATGGTCGGCCTCCTCGGGCGGATGCACGCTGCCGGAGTCCCGATCGTCGCGGGGACCGATGGCACGGGCATCGAGATCGTGCACGAGCTCGAGATCTACGTGCAGGCGGGTTTCAGTGCGGCGGAAGCGCTCGCAGCGGCGACCATCGTACCGGCGCGGCTGGTCGGCCAGGATGCGAAGACCGGCTCGGTCAAGGTGGGAAAGGCCGCCGATCTCGCGCTCATCGACGGCGATCCGTCAACGCGAATCGGCGACCTGCGACAGACGCGCGTGGTGATGCTGGACGGCAAACTGCTCGACGCCGACGCGCTACGCAACGCAGCCGGCTTCTCGGGTCGACCGAAATAGGCTTTGCGGGCTTTGCGTTCCTGCGCGCCGCGGGGCAAGCACGCGCGGGGTGACAGCAACCACAGAGAACGCAGAGCGCGCAGAATTTCTTTTTCTTCCATCGAAAGAACTCTGCGATCTCTGCGATCTCTGCGGTTGCTTTTCCCCCGGGGCGCTGACTAGAAGTTGAACGTGAGGTTGAGCCGCAGGAACCGCGGCGTGTAGAGGCTGGTCGGATTGCCCCACGTGCCGCCCTGCTGCGTGTTGCCGACACTATACGTGTAGGTCGTGTTGTAGCCGGTCGCGTAGTTCGTGTTCAGCAGGTTGTTGAGATCGAGCCCGATCTCGGACCGCGTGCGGCCGAAGCGGAGGATCTTCGCGAAGCGCATGTCGATCTGGGTCCGACGGGTGTCCGCGTAGACGCGGTTGGTGTTGTCAGCGAGCTGAATCGTCGTCGTGCCCGTAGGGTTTGCACCAACCGGCAGATGCCCGAGCGCCGCTGCGATCACGGCGTTCGGCACGATCCACTGCGCCGAGTTGCCTCCGGCGGCAATGCCGGCGACGCCGGCCGGCGGCGCGCCGAGCTGGACAGGCGGCTGCGATCGCAGCGCCGCGCTCACGAGGACATCGATCTTCGGAACGATATAGGTCGCCAGCCCGCGGAGCGTGGTCTGGAACGGATCGACGCTGTGGCACCCGCGCGGATCGGGTCCCAGCGCGAGATTGGTGGTGGTGTTGACCTGGTTGTACTTCGTCGCGGCTACGCAGTCGTCGAGCACCGCGCGGCCCGTGCTCGTGCCGATTGACGCGGTGAAGCCCTCACGCAGGCGCGCGTTCACGGTGAAGTCCACGCCATGCCAGTAGCTGGTCCGCTCCTGACCGTAGTCGCTCTCCAGCGTCAGATAGGTCTTCGACGGAATCGCGTTGGCGGCCGCCGTCGGCGAGTACAGGGTAATCGGGTAGCCGCCACCGTTGGGCAGCCGCGGGTCGAGCGGCGCCGCCAGCGTGTAGCTTTCGTACGCGGTGTTGACGTCGCGATTCAGGTCGTCGGTGACGAAGAAGTTGAAGAAGTTTCGCCGCGTGTAGCTCACTTCGACGGTTGCGCGCGGGAGGATCTGCTGCTGCCACGTGGCGGCCCACTGGTAGTCGCCCGGACGCCTCCCCCATCCGTGCAGGACTTCCGGATTGACGATCGTCGCCGCGCCGATCTTGCCGAAGTTGGCCTGATTGCCGACCGCGGCGGCACAGACGTCGCCGCCGGTTGCCGTGTTGTTCTGCGCGCCCGGATTGAGGAGGTCGCAGTCCACCGCCTTGTTGTTGTTCGAGTCGGTCCAGCCGCGGTTCGTGACGTTGCGCACCACGGTGAAGCCGGGATTGGTCGAGGTGTACGGCGGATCGTTCGCCGCGTACGCGAGGTAGCGGCCCCAGTTGAACTTGAGCGCGGTCTTACCGTCGCCGAACAGGTCGTAGGCAACGGCCACGCGCGGCGTGATGTCGTTGTAGGCGTCGACGCCGGGCGTCTGCTGGATCGTGATCGGCGTCGGATTCAGGAACGACGTCTTCGTCGTGCCGTTCTGGTCGACCGGCGCGTAGCTCGAGGCGTGGTCGTAGCGCAGCGCGCCCTGCACCGTCAGCCGGTTCCGAGTCCAGCTGTCCTGGAGGAAGATGCCGTACAGCTTGGTGATGGTGCGCCGGCCGAAATCAGGCAGGTAGTAGCTCACCGCATTCGGCACGCCCTGGTTGAAGCGGTAGCCGAGCTGGTTGTCGTTCGCGATCGTTTGATCGAGCTGGTCGAGGCGGCTGCCCTGATAGCCGATCTTCAAATTGTGGGCGCCGGTGACGTACGAGGCCGACGCACGCCATCCGTCGGTCTTTCCAACCGCCCATCCCCACGACTCCACCGACCGATACGTGTATGTCGGCTGCGGCGCGTAGCGCAGACCGGTCGCCGGGTTGATTGCGTTCGATTGCTCGGTGACCGACACCATGTTGGTGATGCCGTCCGGCGGCGGAAACCCGAAGATCGGGTTGTAGCGGAATGCGGTGTAGCCCGCTTCGAGCAGCAGCTTGCTGCTCGCGGCCATGGTCCACAGCGGCTGATTGACGTAGAAGGGCGCGTCGAAGTAGCCGCGCGCCGCCGTGGACGTCGCTTCCGGCGACTGGAACGGCGCAGCGTTGTTGCCGAGGCCGATCCAGTCGCTGCCGCGATTGTGGCAGCCCGACGTGTCGACTTTCAGCGGCGTGCCCTCGCAGCGGTGCTGGTATTCGGAGCTGTACGTGATCCGGTTCTTGCCGAACTGCCCGGTCACTCGGCCGATGTACATCTGGCGGTCCTGCACCAGACGGGCGCTGATCGGCGAACCGACCCAGTCCCAGCGGGAGGCGTCGCCGGCGTTGGCGTTGGCGTTGATGCCCTCCATCGCCGTCTGCGTGTCGAGGTTGCGATAGCTGCCGTAGAACCACAGCCGATCCTTCACGATCGGGCCGCCGAACGAACCGCTGGCGTCGTACGACTGAATGATGCCGGGGGTCTGCGTCAGGCCGATCGCCCGCAGGTCGTCCGTCAGGTTGTTGCCGCGCGACCAGCTGCCCGCGCCGTTGATGAACGCGGTTCCGGCGAAGAGGTTGCCGCCCGACTTCGGCACGAGGTTCATCACCGGCCCGCCGATGTCGCTGTCGCCGAGCCCGGCCCCGACGGTGATCGCCACTTCCTCAGAGTTGGCCGTGTCGTACACGTACGACGACACGCCACCGCTCCTCGCTGCGGCGATCGTCATGCCGTTGACCGTCATCCGTCCTTCACCGGCCACGCCGGCCGCATTCGCGTTGCTCGAGTGCGCGTTGAAGAACGTCAT
>DATFWL010000039.1:0-4066 GCA_035259385.1 Vicinamibacterales bacterium
GCGGCGACGTCGCGCCGAATCGTGAGGCCCGTCGGATTGTGCGCCGACGGCTGGCAGTAGAAGAGCTTCGGCGCCTGACGCTCGAGCAGCCGCTCGAATGCGTCCACGCGTGGACCAGCGACGTCGCGGTTCACCGCCAGCAGTGACGCTCCGAACGAGCGGAACACCTGCATCGCGCGCGGGTACGTGGGCTGCTCGATGGCGACCGCGTCGCCGGGATCGAGCAGCGTCCGCGCGATGAGGTCGAACCCCTGCTGCGAGCCATTCACGATCAGGATGTCCTCGGCGCGCGCCTCGAGCCCGAACCGCAGCAGGTATGTGGCCAGATAACGTCGCAACGGCGGATAGCCCCCGACCGGGTAATACTGGAGCAGCGCCTCGCCTTCCTCGCGGACGACCTCGTTGAGGGCGCGCCGAAACGCGTCGGTCGGAAACAGGCCACTGTCCGGCATGCCGCCGGCGAACGAGATCACGCCGTCGCGCACGACGCCCGGTGCGTTGGCGCGCGCCCGCTCGCCATCGCTCTCCACGATGCGTGCGCTGCGCGACAGGAGCGCCGACCAGTTCAGAAGCCGCGCGGGCGGCTCGACCGGCTCCGCCGCCGCCGCGCCATCCGGCGGGCTGGCCACGAACGTTCCCTGTCCGACGTGGGCACGCGCCCAGCCCGCCGCGATGAGCTCTTCATAGGCGAGGGCCACGGTCGCGCGGTTGACGCCGAGCGACTGCGCGAGCTCGCGCGTGGCCGGAAGCTTGACGCCGGGCGCGAGCAGACGGCCGGCGATCAGCCGCTCCAGGTGGGCCTGGATCTGGCGCGCCAGCGGCACCGACTTCTCGCGATCGAGGGGAATCTGCACGCGGCCTCCTTACCCAGCCATTTTCGTCGGTAAGCGGCCATCGTCAAGGGCCAATTGGATGGTCTCTCGCCCGGCCAATGATTATTCCCTTGACGAAGGGATATGGTTGGGCGTAGAGTATCGGCTGTGAGTAGGCCAATCGGGACTCCTAACGGGATTTGGGCGGTTTTGGCGGGATTTCGGACTGAGCCAATCCAGCCTGTTTGGCCTTCTCGGCTAGATCGTCGCGGATCGACTTCAGAAGGTCCTTGGTGGGCATCTCGCCCAACGGGGACGACGGCGGTTTCTTCTCGTCTTTCGGCTTTTTCTTCGCCACGGAGCCTCCCATGACCATTATCGACCTCAACCGTGCGTTTTCCACCGAAGAGAAGTGCCGAGAGTACCTGTGTCGCTCGCGCTGGCCGCACGGGGTTGCCTGCCCGCGCTGCCAAGCCAAAACGATCTCGCGTCTCAAGACGCAAAAGAAATTTGAATGCTCTAAGTGCTTCTACCAGTTTTCCGAGACGGCCAATACGATCTTTCACGACTCGCATCTGCCGCTCGAAAAATGGTTTCTCGCTACCTACATCATGTGCGAGTCGCGGAAGGGCGTCAGCGCGAACCAGCTCAAGCGTGTACTCGGTACCTCGTACAAGACCGCATGGTATCTCTGTCACCGCATCCGCGCCGCGATGAAGGATGCCGACACGACGCCGCTCTCCGGCGTGATCGAGGTGGACGAGACGTACGTCGGCGGTCGCAATCGTCATGGGCGCGGCAAGGGGCTCGATAACAAAACGATGGTGCTCGGTGCAATCTCGCGCGGCGGCGAAGTGAGGCTCAAGGTGGATAAGCGCGCCACGGGTCGCATCCTTCGCACATTTGTTCGCCAGACAACCGACAAGGGCCCCAAGACGATCTACACAGACGATTTCCCAGGATACAAGGCGCTCGGCGGCGATAAGGGCGTCACGCATGACACCGTGAATCACTCTGAAGAGGAATGGGTGCGCGGACAGGTTCACACCAACACGATTGAAGGCGTGTTCTCGCTGTTCAAGCGCTCCATCGTCGGCTCCTATCACCAGATCAGCGCTAAGCACTTGCCCGCCTACCTTGATGAGTTTGAGTTTCGGTTCAATCGTCGGAGACGCTCTGACCTTTTCGCGGACACCATTAAGCATTTGGTGAAGGCCGATAAGATGCCGTTCCGGGCATTAGTCAAAAGATCCTAGTCCTCCCTGACCTCGATGCCAGTGATCCAAATCTTTGTCTTACTGCGGACCACGAATCTGAAATCTACTTGGTCCGTGTCGCCAGTTGAAAACCGGCACTCTCTACTCACCCATTCATTGAGCGATGGAAGAGACTGGATGTTGTCGCATTCCTTCCAGTTAAGTTCCGTGGTCAGAATAAGCGCGCCGGCCGTGAATCGTTCAGCGCGGACAAGATATTTGGCGCGGTAGTTTGAGTGAGGCTTCAGATTCGCCACGCGCTGCGAAAGCGTGCCGAATCTGTTATGACCTTCGTCAGCATTGAATTCGATCCGGTACGCATGCCGCCCACCAATCCAGCGATTCGGAACATAGTCAAGGTCCGCGCCTGAATCTGGTACAGGCCCTAGTTCTGCGTCGCGTTTTGGTCTCGGCATGTGTAAGACATAAGGGAAGTGTTGCATAGCTCTCCGGAAATCTTCATTCGTGGCCGGCGTATCGAAATTGCCATTGCGCAACAGATCCTCGTAGTACCCAGTCCCCCAATGCTTTTTTGCTTCGACAAATGATCCGTTCAACACCAGGTTATCGCCACGCCACCATAAGAGGCCGAATACCCCGACAAGAAGTACACCCAAGATGACCCGGCCCCACCAATATGCGGCTTGGTGCTGGACGAAAAACTGATCGGGTAAACACTCGCGCACGAGGCTCCACGCGATAGCGACGACAAGCGCTATCAACGCGCCGCGCACGTCGGCCCCGTAGATCTGAAGCAGGTTCGCCGCTGTGTCCATAGGCTCTCCTTTCCAACCGTCTGGTTGGTCGAGAAGAACCTAAGCCGGGGAGACCCCTTAGTCAAAGGAATAATCCCCGCCCGGCCAATATCGGCTCCGATCCAGGGCGCGCCAGACGCGTCAGGAGGCGCGGCGCCGGGGTTCGCGAGCCTCGGCCGGTGCGAGGTCGGCATCGCGGCCGGCCCGTATAATGGCGACACTCCTCGTCTCAGGCGAGAGCCCGTCGGCGATGCAATCACAAGGAGCGCGGATGAGCGCGGGCGAGACACCGGTCAAGCAGGCCATTCGGTGGATCGACGACCAGCTCCACACGAATCCGAAGGCGGATCGTGTCAAGCTCGTCGACGAGGCGTCGCGGCGTTTCGATCTCTCACCGCTGGACAGCGACTTTCTTTTCCGTCACCTCGCGTCGAAACACGCCTAGCGCCGAAGGGACGGTCGTCAGCGGAGCCGGACGACCGTTGCGCCCTTGGCGCCCCGGTCCTCCGGCGCGTCGGCAAAATCCGCCACCCGCGGGTGACCGCTCAGCAGGGATTGCACGATCGCGCGCTGCACGCCGATTCCCCGCCCATGGATCAGCCGCACTTCGCGAAAGCCGCGCGCGTGCGCAACCTCGAGATACTCGTTGACGACCGAGCGCACGTCGCGCGGCAAGAACGAATGCAGGTCGAGCGAGTCCGCGATCGGAACGTCGACGGGATCGTCAGATCCCAGCACGGTGTCCGTTCAGAGCGCGGGGCCGGCCATCACGTGCTGCTGCCAGTGCTGGTAGCTCAGGAGATCCTCTCCTGCGAGCTTGCACTGTCAGAAGGTCGCGGCGCGCTCGAAGAAGGTGACGTCGACGAGCGTGACGCTTTCCACGCGCGCGCTCTCGGCTACCTTCTGCGTGACCATCTGCCGGACGAACGGGATGGGGATGCGACCAAGGCGGTGGAGAACCTCCTCGGTGCAGCGCACGCGCGTACCCGGAAGCAGCGGGCCCTCGGCGACCGCAGCGGGCGCCTCGCCCTCGGGATGCTCGCACGTCTCGGGCACGAGCTGCTGCAGTCGCATCGACACGTAGTCGGTGACCCACGCCTGAATCGCGAGCTTGGTTTCGCCGGGCGCCGGCGCTGCCGCGAGCCGGTCGTTCAGCGTGCCGAGCATCTGTTCGAGCCGTCCGAGGCGTGACTCGAGTGCCGCGAGGCGACGATCGACATTCGGATCCGTCATCCATCCCTCC
>DATFWL010000040.1:0-4561 GCA_035259385.1 Vicinamibacterales bacterium
GGCGGAGCCGTCGGCGTCCGTGCGCCGCGCGGAGAACCCGATTCTCCTCGAGCAGGTACTCAATGACCGCCTGTTGCTGTCGGTTGACCCAGCCGGCGAAGATCAGAACCAGAAAGGCGAGCGGAAGCGGCAGCGAGTCCATGGCGCAAGCGTGGCCGAGAGGCCGCTACCCGAATCAAGGCGCGGCCGATTCGCGGTCATGCGCCATCCGAAGGTGGGCGGCGTTCTGATGCGAGAAGGCTTTCTGCGTTTGCATCGACTCCGCCGATTATCGGGCGATCCCGCCTCGGCCGAGTTTTCGCACACGACGGGATTTCTCCTTCAGGCTTGCATGCGACCGCTGTGTTCAGCGGCTCGTCGCCTGTGTGCCGTCTCACGGGAGCATCGACGGAACGAGAGGCTGCAGTGCGCACGTGATGTGCTGCCCGCACCTCAGAGACGCGACGTGCTGCCGGATCATTTCTGCCTGCGCAGCCGTGAAGTACTCGCGCAGCGAGGGTCGCGTGCTCAAGCCCCGCTGCATGATTCCATGATCCGAATGGCTGTTGGCAGGGAGCAGCAGGTGGCCCACTTCATGCGCGATCACCTGGCCGAAGAACCGGCGGAACGGCACACCATGAATCGTGGCGTTGTCTGCGACGCGATCGTAGAGCACCCACGCGATGCCAGACTCGCGACTGGCAAATCCGAGGACGTTGTCCCGCTGGCGTGCGGCCATCAGCCGACTCTCTGTGCCCGAGACGATAATCACGATGAAATCGATGGCATAGTCTGAGGACGCGTCCGTCGCGGTCACGTTCGCCCATCTGGTCTGCACTCCGGTCGCCCCATAGATCGCCTCCGCGTCCTCTTCCGAAGCCTGCAGCATCGACGGTCGAACGTGGGCGCGATTCACGACGAGCAGCCGCAGGACCAAAGGCGAGGTCACCGGCGCCTCTTGTACGAGTGCTTCACCAGCCGTCGCAATCGTCGACAATGCGAAGACGCCTGGGATGAGCGCGGCGGTGATTACAGATCTCGCACGGCCATGTAAGGGGTTGCCAAGGACCTGCATTTGAACTGCCTCCGATAGATGAAGCGGAATCCAGCGCGGAGACAGGCAGAGCAATGGCGAGAGCGGCGCGTCGACACGGTTCAATACGGTCACATCCTGACAGTTCGACTCTGCAACGCAGGGGTGTGAACGGCGAGGAGTATCATCGGCGCGTATCCGGACGTTCGCCGTCGTCGTGACGTTGGAGATGCGATGGGTGAAACGCCTCAGGGCGAAGTGACACGATTACTTCAAGCCTGGAGCGACGGCGATGCCAGTGCGCTGGAGCAGCTCTCGCAACTCGTGTACGCGGAGCTCCACCGCATCGCCAGGCGGTACATGGGTCGGGAGCGGCCGGACCACACGCTGCAGACGTCGGCGCTGATCAACGAAGCGTACCTGCGCCTCGTCGATGCCCATGGAGTCCCCTGGCAGAACCGCGCTCACTTTTTCGCCGTCTCGGCGCAGATCATGCGCCGCGTCCTGGTCGACTTCGCCCGGGCCCGACGGAACCTCAAACGCGGCGGCGGCGCGCGGCCCGTCGCTCTCGACGAGGCACTCGTGGCGGTGCCGGAACAGAGCGTCGACCTTCTCGCGCTGCACGAGGCCCTGGAGCGGCTTGCGGTGCTCAGCCAACGGCAAAGCCAGGTCGTCGAGATGCGCTACTTCGGCGGCCTGACGGAAGAGGAGATGGCCGACGTTCTGAACGTCTCGCCGCGGACCGTGCGACACGATTGGAGTCTGGCCCGTGCGTGGCTTTATCGGGAGCTCACTCGAAGTGCGTGAGATGACACCCGAGCGGTGGCAACAAGTCGGCGAACTGTATTCGGCGGCGTCCGAGTTGCCCGCCGAGACCCGCGGCGCGTTCCTGCGGGACGCCTGTGGGGACGATGAGGCGCTTCGCACGGAAGTAGAAACGCTGCTCGCGAGCGGATCCGCCGCAGGAGCGTTCCTGAATTCGGGAGCGATGGCCGACGCCGCCGCGATGCTGACGGAGGCCGCCAGCGACTCGCTGCTCGGCAGGAAACTCGGCCGCTACACGGTGCTGGCGCTGGTTGGCGCCGGTGGAATGGGAGAGGTGTACCGGGCGCACGACTCGCGACTGCACCGCGACGTGGCGGTAAAGGTGCTCGCGGCGCTGACGACGGAGAACGAAACCGCGCGCCAGCGATTCGATCGCGAGGCGCAGGCAGTAGCCGCGCTTTCTCATCCGAACATCCGATCGCTCTACGACGTTGGCGAGGCGGACGGTCGCGTCTACGCGGTCATGGAACTCCTCGAAGGCGAGACGCTGCGCGCGCGGCTGGCGCGCGGACCGCTGCCCTGGCGCAAGGCGATCGAGATGGGCGCCGCGATCGCCGACGGCCTGGCCGCCGCTCACGCCCACGGCATCGTCCACCGCGACATCAAGCCGGAGAACGTCTTCGTCACCGCTGGCGGTCAGGTGAAGGTGCTCGACTTCGGGCTCGCGAAAATGCACGAGGCGGTCGACCCGCAGGCCCATTCGCAGACGCTGCCCGGCGCGATCCTCGGGACCGCGAGCTATATGGCGCCCGAGCAGGTATCCGGCAGCAAGGCGGTCGCGTGCAGCGACATTTTCTCTCTGGGTTGCGTGCTCTATGAAATGGTGAGCGGTGGTCGTGCGTTCGCGCGCAAGACCAGTGTCGAAACGATGACGGCGATTCTCAACGACGAGCCTCCGGGCCTGCCACCAGTCGCTGGCGAACTGCGTCGCATCGTCGCGCACTGTCTCGAGAAACAGCCCGAGGCGCGGTTCCAGTCGGCGCAGGATCTCGCCTTCCAGCTCCGCGGGCTGCTGAGTTCGGCGGACGGAGAGAGACGGGTCAGGCTGGGCGGGGACCGGCGCCTGCTGTGGTCCGGCATTGCGGTTCTCCTTCTTGTCACGACCGTCATTCTGTCGCTGACCCAGTTGCGTAACGCGGCATCGCCCGCTCGGCGGGTTCGCTTCGACATCTCGCCTCCTGACAACACCACCTTCTCTGGCGCCGCGTTTGCGCTGTCGCCCGACGGCAGTCGCCTCGCGTTCGTGACGTCGAGTGGCGACGCGCCTGCCCACCACCATTTGTGGGTTCACGCTCTCGACACGGGCGAGTCGCAGCCGCTCGCTGGCGTCGGCGAAGTATTCGACTCTCGGCCGGTGTGGTCGCCGGACGGCCGTTTGATCGCGTTCGTGGCCGAAGGGCGGATCAGGAAGGTTCCGCTCTCCGGCGGCACTCCTCAAACGATCGCCGAAGGGCCGCCCCTGCTGAGCGTCCAGGCATGGGGTGCGGATGACATCATCATCTTCTCGAGCAGACTCGCGTTGATGAAAGTCTCGGCGGCTGGCGGCGCGGCGACTCCTCTGACGGCATTGGATCCGCAGCGCGGTGAGGTGGGCCACGGCGGCGGTCGACTCCTCCCCGACCGCGAGCACTTTGTTTATACCAGGTCGTCCCTCGTCGAGGGCATGAGCGGCATCTTCGTGGGATCCGTCGCCGCGAAGCCGGAGCAGCAGGACTCGAAACCGTTGATTGCGACGCGTGTCGGACGCGTGGACTATGCGCCGGCGACGGACGACTCCCGCGTCGGGCACCTGCTGTACAACCGTGAAGGGACGCTGTTGGCGCAGCGCTTCGATGCCGCCCGCCTCGAGCTGGGCAGCGATCCGGTTCCTGTTGCCGAGCAAATAGCAGAAGAGGCCACCCCCCGCCGGCCCGGATGGTTTTCCATCTCCCGCAACGGCACGCTCGTATACCGCCATCAGGAAACCGTCGCCGGCATGCCTGTCTGGGTAGATCCGAGCGACCGGAAGACGACGCCAATTGTCGATACGCCTCCCGCTCGACTCGATCAACTGCAGCTCTCTCCTGACGGACGTCGGCTTGCGGCAATCGTCGCGGGCGATGTGTGGGTCTACAATCTTGGTGGACGACCGCCTCTCAGGCTCACATCTGATGGCGGTAACGACATGCTGCTGTGGTCGCCAGATGGCACGCGCATCCTTTTCACTCGGGCTAATGAGCGCCTGTTGTCGATCCCCTCGGATTTGGCGGGAGCAACGCCCGAGCAACTCTCGCCCAGCGGACATTTCCATCCCGTCGGCTGGTCTTCCGACGGCCGCGAGCTTGTCGTGGTGCAGGGTACGTATTCAGCGACTGGGTATGACATCGTCGGAATTCCTCTGCATGAAAAGGGCGAGCCGAGGGGCATCGTGCGGACTCCGTCCGAGGAAGGGGTCGGTGGCGCGGCGCTCTCGCCTGACGGCAAGTGGCTCGCGTACACCTCGAACGCGACTGGGCACATTGAAATTTGGGTGCAGCCCTATGCGGGCCAGGGGGCGCCGATCCGCGTGTCCCCGCACGGCGGCAGCGATCCCCATTGGGCAAGAGACGGCCGGCATCTCTACTACATTCAGAACACGCGAATGATGGACGTGGCGATCGAGAGCGGATCGGCCTTCGATTTCAAACCGCCCACGTTTCTGTTCGAGGTGCTCGACACGCAACGGTTTCCGGTTCAGTCCTACGA
>DATFWL010000041.1:0-10368 GCA_035259385.1 Vicinamibacterales bacterium
CAACCGCGGAAACGCGTTGGCGAAATCATTGGCCGGGGAGACGACGTTCGCCGCGATGTTCACGGCGACGGTCGCCACGACGACCGTGAACATCGCGATCGCGACGATCACCGGCGAGCTGAAGCGGCCGACCAGCTGCACCGGATCCCAGATCGCCTGTCCGTAGATGATTGCGGTCGCGCTCGTGATCATCACGCCCATGGCGGCGAACACGGACATCGTCGTCGGCAGGGCGACGACCTGTCCGATCACCTGCTCCCGCTGGCTGCGGCCGAAGCGGGTGAAGTCGGGCATGTTCAGCGACAGCGTCGCCCAGAATCCGATCATCGCGGTGAGCGAGGGGACGAAGACCGGCCAGAATTCCGCGAAGGTGCGGAACTTCCCCGGCTGCGCGAGGAGCGGCCCGAGACCATTCGCGCGGTCGATCGCCCACCACAGCAGGATCGCCGTCATCACGAGCACGAACGGCGCGGCCCAGTTCTCGACCTCCCGCAGCAGATCCATGCCGCGGTAGATGATGAAGACGTTCATCCCCCAGAACAGCAGGAACGACAGCCACTCCGTCGTCGTATGCCCGCCGAACCCGGCGCCGAGCAGCGCCGGCCAGCCGGGCACGATCGTACGGAAGAACGTGTGCAGCGCTTCACCGCCAATCCATGCCTGGATGCCGAACCAGCCGCAGGCGACGAGCGCACGCATCAGCGCCGGCACGTTCGATCCGAGCGTGCCGTAGGCGGCGCGCGCGAACACCGGAAACGGGATCCCGTACTTCGTGCCGGGATGCGAGTTCAGCAGAATCGGGACGAGGACGATCGTGTTGCCGAGGAGAATCGTCACCAGCGCCTGCGACCAGTTCATGCCCGACGCGAGCAGCCCCGACGCGAGCATGTAGGTCGGAATGCAGTGCGCCATGCTCACCCACAACGCCGCGTAGTTGTAGGTGGACCAGTTCCGGCGCGCCACCGGCACCGGCGCCAGGTCCTCGTTGTACAGCGGGCTCGCCTCCACGCTGCGGGTATCGGCCAGCTCGACGCGGCCGTCCGCAAGCCGTCGCTCGTTGCGCATCGTCGTATAGTAATCGCGACTACAGTCATCCGGAGGCGTCCGATGGCGTTCCGTTTTCGCAGGGCTGCATGCGTCTTCGTCCTGGTCGTCGCCGCGTCGGTGCCGCCCGGCGCCGCCGCAAAACTGCAGACGCGACACGTCTTCGTCCACGTCATCGACCAGCAGGGCGCGCCGGTCTCCGACCTGGCGGCGAGCGATTTCCAGCTCACCGAAGGCGGCGTCCCGCGCGTCGTCACGCACGCCGGGCCCGCGACCGATCCGATGCGGATCGCGCTGTTCCTCGACACCAGCGACGCCGCCGCCCCGGCGCTCACGCACATGCGCGCCGGCGCGGTCGCCTTTCTCGACGCCTTGCCGCCGGAAGACGACGTGCTGATCGTCACCACGGGCCGCCAGGTGCGGGTGCGCGTCCAGCCGACGACCGATCGCCGGAAGCTGAAGGACGCGGCGGGCGGGCTGTTCACCGACGGTGCCGGGACGGTGTTGATGGACGGCCTGATGGAGATCGACGAGCGCTTCTTCAAGAAGGCCGAGGATCGCTGGCCGGTGTTCGTGATCTTCACCAGCGACGGCACCGAGAGCAGCGCCGGTGCCCGTGAGAAGGAGTTCAACACGTGGCAGCTCGCGATCGGCACGCGCGGCGTCACGGCGCACGCACTGCTGCTGAAAGCGGGCAAGGGCGGCGGCACGCCCGAGGTGGTCGCCAACAACCTCACCCGGAACACCGGCGGCCGCTACGACGTGATGAACACCACCAACGCGCTGCCTGCCAAGATGAAGGCGCTCGCCGAACAGCTCGCGCTCGATCACCGAAGGATGGAAGCCTGGTACCAGATCGACTTCCAGACGGACTCGACCGAGTTCAAGCCAATCGACGTCGGCGTCGCGCGCAGCGGTGTGCGGCTGGAGATCTCCGATCGGCGAAAGATTCAGTAGGGGCGATGGCCGCTGAAGCTCGTCGATCGCCCATGCCGCCGGCGCCGAGCGGCGCGACGACGTCGTACACGCCGAATCGCGTGCTTTGAATCCACGTCACAGCGCGAGCACCTCATGGGCGGCGAGGTGTTCGATGATGTGCGCATCGGCGGTCGCAAGGCGCCACCGGCGCAGCCGGGCGTGCGCGACCAGCAGCCGGTCGAAGACGTCGCGCGCCCAACCGATGGTCAGCGCCGCGTGAGATCAGTCGACGACGGATCGTCGTTCGTCCAGCGTTGATCGTGAAGCAGATCGACTGCGGAACCGCGGCTATACTCCCCCGCATGGCCGACACCTCGATTCCCGACAACGCACTGTCGTCGATCATCGACGTCGTCGACAAGCCGAACACGCGGGTCGCCAAGCACTTTCCCGGCGACTCGCCGCAGCGGCAGCCGGTGCACGTCGTCTACGGCGGCGCGCATCTGTTCAAGGCGGACGCGGCGCAGAAGCTCGGCGCGCTCGCGCTGAAGTCGCTGCAGGATCATGCGCCAGACGCAGCCACGCTCGCCGCGGCGATCGGCCTCGACGCGGCGCGTGCCGACCGCGTCTATCTGCGCCTGGTGGACAAGCTGACGCGCGAGCCGGTCGAGGACTTCCGGATCGACTTCGAGGACGGCTTCGGGAACCGTCCCGATGACGAGGAGGACGGCTTCGCGCAGCTGGCCGCCAACGCGGTGGCGGAGGGCCTGCGCGCTGGCCAGCTGCCGCCGTCGATCGGCATCCGCATCAAGCCGCTCAACGAGGAGTTGAAGCGACGCAGCCTGCGGACGTTCGATCTGTTCCTGACACGCCTGCTCGAGCGGAGCGGCGGCACCCTGCCGCCGCGCTTCGTGATCACGCTGCCGAAGATCACGGCGCCGGAACAGGTGGCCGCGCTGGTGCATGCGTGCGAGGCGTTCGAATACTGGCGCGAGCTGCCACCCGGATCGCTCACCTTCGAGGTGATGGTCGAAACGACGCAGTCCATCTTCGGACCTGATGGCAGCGTCGCGCTGCCGAAGATTGTCGCCGCCGGCGACGGCCGCATCGTCGCGGCGCACTTCGGCACCTACGATTACACCGCCGCCTGCGGCATCACCGCGGCGCACCAGCACATGCTGCATCCGGTCTGCGACTTCGCCAAGCACGTCATGCAGGTGAGCCTCGCCGGCACCGGCATCTGGCTCTCGGACGGCGCGACCAACGTGATGCCGGTCGGCTCACGCGACGTCGTCCATCGCGCGTGGCGCCTGCACGCGCGGCACGTGCATCACTCGCTCGTGAACGGCTTCTACCAGGGATGGGATCTGCACCCGGCGCAGCTGCCGTCGCGGTTCGCGACGGTCTTCTCGTTCTTCCTCGAAGGGCTCGACGCCGCGTCGGAACGGCTGCGCACCTTCGTCAGCAAGGCGGCGCAGGCGACGCTCGTCGGCGACGTGTTCGACGACGCGGCAACCGGCCAGGGACTGTTGAATTATTTCCTGCGCGCGCTCAACTGCGGCGCGATCAGCGAAGCCGAGGCGGTCGACAAGAGCGGCCTCACGCTCGAGGAGTTACGCAGTCGGTCGTTTGTCGGCATTCTCAGGGGTCGACGCTAACGGGGTCAGCGCTCGACGAACCGGTAGCTGGCGTGGCTGTCGTAGTCGATGCCGTGCTTCCGTTTCAGTTCCTGGATGTAGCGCAGCGTCCGGCGCGTGTGCGGGCTCGCGACGCCGTCGCCGAGCGGCTCGTTGGTGTGCAGCAGGATCTCTTCGAGACAGCTGTCGATCGTCATCCGCTTGTGCGCCGCGAGGTCGTAGAGCAGCGCGGCGAGCCGCTTCTCGAGACGCACCGGGACGTCCACACGCTCGATCGGCAGCGGCGGTCCATCGGCGAGCGACAGACGATGCCCGAACGAGAGATAGTAGCCATGGAGATCGCGCACGATGTAATCGCGGATCTGGTACGGCTGGTCGGTCGGCGGCCGCACCACCTCGACGCCGTTGGCCCGGTGAAACGCGAACAGCTCGTCGGCGTCTTCGACCATGAAATAGACCGAGGAGGCGCCCGGGTTCGGCGTGCCCTGCTGCAGGAAGACCTGCACGCGATCGAGCAGCAGGCCGGCGAAGGTCGGCGGCTCGCCCCAGGTGAAGGCGAGCTGGAAACCAAGCCTGCCGGTGTAGAACTCGACCGCCGTGCCGATGTCGGTGACCGCGAGCCCGGGGTGGAGCTGCTCGCACTCGATCGGCGGCGGGGTGCTGGTCACCGCGCCGACTCCGGCGTCGTCACCGGCTCGGCGTAGCCCTCGGCATCGTACCCGCCGCGGTAGTCCTTTTCGTCGGGCCTGCGGATCTTCGATTGCGCGACGACCCGATCGCGCCGCAGGCCGCGGAAATCGTCGACCCGCTGCCAGCCTTTGCTCGCATGCCGGTCGAGGAAGGCGGCGAGGCCGGCGCTCAGCTCGCGGATCACGTTCGGGCCGATGGCGTGATCGAGCATCGCCGCGGTGCAGACCTGCACCGTCCCGCAACCGAGCAGGAAGTAGTTCAGCGCGTGGTCGAACGTCGAGATGCCGCCGATGCCCGAGAAGCTCCCGTCAGGAAACGCCTGGGTGAGCTGCGACATCTTGGCGAGCGACAGCGGCAGGATCGCCGGCCCGCCGAGGCCGCCGGTCGAGACCAGCCCGTCCACGTTCACCTCGAAGTCGAGCGTGGCCGGATCGACGAGCGGCAGCGACGTGAAGGTGTTCGACGAGACGACCGCGTCGGCGCCGCCGAGAAACGCACCGCGCGCTTCCATGACGATGTCGGTGGTCGACGGCGTGAGCTTCGCCCACACCGGGATCCTCGCGATCTCTTTCACCACCTTGGTCACGATCGACACCAGCTCCTTGTCCTTGCCGACGTTCGATCCCATGTCGGGACGATCCATGTGCGGACACGACAGGTTCAGCTCGAGCGCGTCGCACCCTTCGTCCTGGCAGGCGGTCGCGAGCTCCTGCCAGTGGCGCAGCTCGGTGTCGTTGCCGGAGCCGGCCATGATCGACGCGACCAGCACGTGATCGGGAAACGCCTTCTTGATGCGTCCGAGGCGCGGCACCCACCAGTCCAGCGTCTTGTCGGAGATGAGCTCCCAGTTCCACGACGAGTGCAGCGCCGCGCCCGGCCGCTTCTTCATCGACAGGCGCGGCGAGTCGGCGTCGGCGCGCAGAAACTTCGTCTTCGGCCCGACTACGTTCACCACCGGGTGCAGGCCGATCGTCTTCGTGACCACGCCGCCCCATCCAGACTCGAAGGCGCGCAGGATGTTCGACTCGGACTCGGTCGGCGGCGCTGACGAGAGCAGAAACGGATTCCTGAAGCGAACGCCGGTGAACGCGGTCGACAGGTCTGTGGCCATGGTCATCCTCGTTGGGCGGCCTGAAAGGCCGCCCCTGCACGTGTAGGGCGACCCTTCAGGGTCGCCTTATTGTTGCCTCGATCAGGCCGAACGGTTGATCGGTCGCGACGAATACCTCGTTGGGGTTGTCGAGGCCGAACGGGGTCAAGTCGACGAGCAGGTGATGCCGGTTCGGCAGCGACAGCGTGATCTCGTCGATCTCGCGGCACGCGGCGAGCGCGGCCTCTCCCATCGCGTACAGCGTGTGCTGCACCGATTGGCTGTCGTGCGCGGCAAACATCTCGACCAGCGCGGTCCTGATGCGGGCGCGCTGGGAGAAATCGACGGACGGATCGCGATATCGCCACGACGCGGTCACCGACGTCGCGAGAATGCGATCGCCCGTTTCGGGTAGCGTCGTGTACTCGTCGCGCGGGAAGCCGGCGAAGGCGGAATCGGTGGTCTTCAGCACGATCAGGTTGGCAATGCCCGCCACGACGTCGCTGCCCTCGGGAACCCGCGTGACCATGGCCGTCCACTGTTCGCCGCCCGGCTGCACGAAGGCATGCGGGTGGGGGCGGCCGCCGACCGTGAGCCGATCCCATCGGTGCTCGGCTGCACTGACGCGCACGCACCTCACCGCCGGCTTGGCGATGAAATGATCCGCCAGTCGCAGCGCAAACGCCTCGACGTGCGCGATCGGGTCGCGCCGCGCAAAGGCGTAGACCGTGTTTTTCATCGTGTCCGTGGCGTGGCACGCGGTGTTGTCGCCCTCGACGTACACGGCGTCGAACGCTCCTTCGAGCTGCACGTCGATCGTGAGATCGACGACCTCGTGAGGCTCGTGGCCTGCGGCAGGTCTTCTCACCTTCACGAGCCGGACGCGCGACTTGCCGTAGCGGTTCCATTCGAGCACGTTACGTCCCTCGATACGTCGAGTAGCCGAACGGACTGAGCAGCAGCGGGATGTGATAGTGCTCGTCGGTGTCCTTCACGTTGAACGTGATGCGGACTTCGGGGAAGAAGTTCGCGTCGAGTCCCCGCTCGCGCTGATACGCCGCGACGTCGAACGTCAGCCGGTACACGCCCGGCGCGAGCGCTCCGGAGGTGAGCGTGGCGACGCGCCCGTTTCCGTCGGTCTCACCGCGGCCGACCGGCGTCCACTCGCTGGCCTGTCGCAGCTCCAGAATCACCGCGACACCGACCGCCGGACCGCCGCGCGCGATGTCGAGGACGTGTGTCGTGATCATGGTCCGTTCCGCCCGCCTCCCGAAGAGCTGCTGTATCGACTTCGCGGACGTGTCGGCCACTCTTCCAGGGTTGCCAGACGATTACCTGGCGTAAAAACGGGCGGACCTACACCTGGATCGTGTCGAGGTCGAGGAGCTTCGCCAAACGGAGCCGCGTGATTTTGCGCTGCTCCTCTGCCGCGATCCGCAGCTCCTGCTCCGGCGGGTTCGCAAGCCGTCGCTCGAGCGCGCCGAGCATCTCGACGGCGGACTTTCCGGTCGCGCAGACGATGAAAATGTACCCGAACCGCCTCTCGTAGTCGCGGTTCGCGATCGCCAGCCGCTCGGTCACATCGCGCGGCGCGCCGGCAACGCCCGATTGTTCCTGCGCCGACCACTGTTCGGCTCCCGCGGCCCCTCCTGACGCCCTTCCTGCCCCTCCCGCCCGTCCTGCCCCTCCCGCCCCACGATCCCCAATCCGCGGATGCGCCGCGAACGCTTCCAGCCAGTCCCCGCGATCGAGGCCCCACCAGACTCGATCGGCCGTGTCCGCGAGCGTCGGCGTATCCAGAAACGGGCGCGCGGCGACCATGCGCTCCACCCACCTGGTCGACCCGCAGCAGCGCAGCAGCTCGCGCGCCGCCGACTCGGCATCGAGCGCATTCAGTTCGCCAAGGTGCATGTGGAACGCAAAGATCTTTGCGCTCTTTGCGCGCTTTGCGTTCAACGCGGCCTCCCGAACAGTCTCAACCGCGCGATGCCGCCGTCGGGAAAGATGTTCAGGCGCGCGTGCGTGACCGCGCCGATCGGCGTCAGCTCTTTCTCGAACAGGTGCCGCGTGTGCGGCTGCAGCGGCGTTCGCGGCAGCAGCTCCTTCCAGTCCTCCTGATCGCGGGAACCTTCGATGCTGCACGCGCCCGGCGCGTTGCCCTTGAAGTGCCGGGTATCGACTTCGACCCGCCGGATGGTGCCTTCGGCGCCGAGCCGTACGATCGTCCAGTCGTAACCGGGCCCGCGTCGGCGCTTCGTCTCCCATCCATCACCCATGTGCGTCGCGTCGCCGGGCATGATCAGATTGTGGCGCGATCCGAAGAACATGTCGCTGCACGCGACGACGACGGCGCCATGCTCGACGGCCGCGAGATCGACGTCGCCCTGCTCGCGCAGCCGTTCCCAGTCGGCCACCACCTTGCCGTAGACGCGCAGTCGCGCGACGCCCCCGTCCGGAAAGATCCGGAGACGCAGGTACGTGGCCGGCGCCGTTCCGTCGACGGCAACGAGATTGTGCGAGTCGCCGGTGAGCGCGTGGCGCGGCAGGATCTCGCGCCAGTCGGCCCGCGTGAGCTCGTCGATCGGCGGGATCCCCCGGATATCGCACGCGTCAATCGCGCACGACTCGGGGAAATTGCCGCTGAAAAAAGACGTATCGACGTCGACGCCGCACACTGTTCCCCGCACGCCCAGCCGCACGATGCACCAGTCGTGATCGCCATGGTCCCGGCGGCGCCGGGTTTCCCATCCGTCCATCCACTTGCCGCGCTCCGTGTACTCGCCCTCGCGCCACACCGCCGGGCCCGCCCTGATGAGGCTTTCCTTGGGGCCGAAGAACTCGTCGTTCGCGGCGACGACCGCCGCACCGAGCCGCTCCGACGCGAGGTCGACGCGATCGACGAACGACGCGGTCACAGGAGCTCACCCGCGCACGACTGCGAGAGCGCGCCGGAGCTCCAGACACACCGGCCGCGCACGTAGGTCTCCCGGATCGCACCGCGGAGCGTGCGGCCGGCATACGGCGTCAGCTTGTGGCGCTGCTGCAGGCGCGCCGGCTCGACCGTCCATTCCACGTCGGGATCCCAGATCACGAGATCTGCATCGTAGCCCACGGCGATGCGCCCCTTGCGCGCGTCGAGACCCGCGAGCGCGGCGGGCGCCGCGCTCATCCATCCTGTCATTCGGCGCAGCAGTGACGGGTCGACCGGCCCGTCGCCGGTCAGCAGGCGCCTTTCCACGTCCACGCTGGTGAACACCGCCGAGAGCGACAGCTCCAGCGATGCGATGCCGCCCCACGCGGTCATGAAGTTGCCGCCGCACTTCATCGACGGCGGCGCCGGCGAATGATCGGTGACGACGAGATCGAGGACACCGGCGTTGAGCGCGTCCCACAGCGCGTCGCGCTGCCGCGCTTCACGGATTGGCGGCGCGCATTTGAACTCCGTCGCCTGGTCGCCGATCTCGTCGGCCGAGAACGTCAGATAGTGCGGACACGTCTCGGCGGTGACGCGCACGCCGCCGGTCTTCGCGCGCGCGATTGCTTCCGCCGCCTCGCCGCACGCCACGTGGACGATGTGCACGTGCACGCCGAACTCGCGCGCGAGCCGGATCATCGTGTCGACCGCCTCGCGCTCCGCGCGCGGTGGGCGAGAGGACAGGTAGGACTGATAGGACGGATGGGACGGATGCGAGGGATGCGAGGGATGCGAGGGATGCGAGGGATAGGGCGGGTGGGACGGATTGGGTGATTGAGACGGATCGGAGGGATTGCCGAGGTAAGCGGGATCTTCGGCATGCACGAGCAATGGGACGTTGCGGCGCGCGAGGATCGGCAGCGTCCCGCGCAGGTCGCGCTCCGAGACGTGCTGGAACTCGTCGACGCCCGACGGCGCGAGGAAGCACTTGAAGCCGCGGACGCCGGCGTCGACCAGCGCGTCGAGCTCGGTCGCGTTGCCGGGAACCACTCCGCCCCAGAACGCGACGTCCACGTGCACGCGTCCGTGCGCGGCGCCGCGCTTCGCCTCGAGCGCCGCCACGGTCGTCGTCGCGGGGACGCTGTTGAGCGGCATGTCCACGATCGTCGTCACGCCGCCGGCGGCCGCGGCGCGTGTCGCGGTGTCGAATCCCTCCCAGTCCGTGCGGCCCGGCTCGTTGACGTGCACATGCGTGTCCACGAGACCTGGAGCGATGACCAGATTGCCGAAGTCAACCTCGATGTCTTCGTCGCGCGAAGGCTTCGGCCGAGCGTCAGCGTCGTCGATGCGAACGATGCGGCCGTTGTCGACGTGAATGTCAGCGGCGCGGACGCCGCCGGGCAGCACGACGCGTCGGCTGCGAAGAACCATCGCAATATCAGCTGCGCGTCGACCGCTTGAGGAACGATCCGCTGCCGGGGCGGCCGACGAACGTTCCGTTCTCGATGACTACGCGGCCTCGGGACAGCACCGTGTCGGCGGCGCCGGTCACCTGGCGTCCTTCGTACGGGTTGTAGTCGACTTTCATGTGCAGCGTCTTCGACGACAAGGTGATCGTGCGGTTCGGGTCGAAGACGACGAGGTCGCCGTCGGAGCCCGGCGCAATCGTCCCCTTGCGGGGGAACAGACCGAAGATCTTTGCCGGCGACGTGGACGTCAGCTCGACGAAGCGGTTGAGCGAGATGCGGCCCGCGCGGACGCCGCCGTCGTAGACGAGGCTCATGCGGGTCTCGATGCCGGGGGCGCCATTCGGGATCTTCGAGAAGTCGTTGCGGCCGAGCTCCTTCTGCTCCTTCATGCAGAAGGGGCAATGGTCCGTCGAGATGCACTGCAGATCGTCGAAGGCCAGGCCGCGCCACAGTTCCTTCTGCTTTGCCTGATCGCGCAGCGGCGGGCTCATGACGTACTTCGCGCCGTTGAAGCCGGGCTCCTCGTAGTTGTCGTACGACAGAAACAGATACTGCGGGCAGGTCTCCGCGTAGGCTGGCAGGCCGCGATCGCGCGCTTCGGTCACC
>DATFWL010000042.1:0-24696 GCA_035259385.1 Vicinamibacterales bacterium
GTCGCGCCGTCCATCAGGCGCGCGAAGTCGTAGGTCACATGACGCGAGCCGATCGCCCCTTCCATGCCCTTGATGATCAGGTCGGACACCTCGGTCCAGCCGATGTGCCGGAACATCATCTCGCCTGACAGAATCACCGAGCCCGGGTTCACCTTGTCCAGATCGGCGTATTTCGGCGCGGTGCCGTGAGTGGCTTCGAAGACCGCGTGGCCGGTCACGTAGTTGATGTTGCCGCCCGGCGCGATGCCGATGCCGCCCACCTGCGCCGCGAGCGCGTCCGAGAGGTAGTCGCCGTTCAGGTTCGGCGTCGCGATCACGTCGAACTCGTCGGGACGCGTCAACACCTGCTGCAGCGTGATGTCGGCGATCGCATCCTTGATCAGCAGTCCGGCACCCGGCCTGCCTGCCGGAATTCTGCACCACGGTCCGCCGTCGATCTCCTGTGCGCCATAGAAATCCTTCGCGACCTGATAGCCCCAGTCGCGGAAGGCGCCCTCGGTGAACTTCATGATGTTGCCTTTGTGCACGAGGGTCACGCTCTTGCGCCCGTATTTCAGCGCGTAGCCGATTGCGCTGTGGACGAGGCGCTCGGTGCCGAGTCGACTGATGGGCTTGAGTCCGACGCCAACCTCGACGCCGACGGCGCGCTTCGGCCCGCCGATCGACTCGAGCTGCTCCTGCCAGTCGCTCGCCGCCTTGTCGGCACCGAACCGAATCTTGCGGAACTCCTTCGGAAATTCTTTCGCGAAGAAGTCGAGCACCTTCTGGGCGTCTGGCGATCCTGCGACGTACTCGATGCCCGCGTAGATGTCTTCCGTGTTCTCACGAAAGATCACCATGTCCACTTTTTCCGGATGCCGCACCGGCGACGGGACGCCTTGGAACCATCGCACTGGCCGCAGACAGACATAAAGGTCCAGCAACTGTCGCAACGCGACGTTCAACGACCTGATGCCGCCGCCGACCGGCGTCGTCAGCGGTCCCTTGATGCCGACGAAGTAGTTGCGGAACGCATCGACAGTGTCGTCGGGCAGCCACGTGTTGAGGCGCTTGAAGCTTTTCTCGCCGGCGAGGACTTCGAGCCACGCGACGCGCCGCGCGCCACCGTACGCTTTCTCGACCGCCGCGTCGAACACACGTACGCTCGCGCGCCAGATGTCGGGTCCAGTGCCGTCGCCTTCGATGAACGGAATGATCGGATCGTCGGGAACGACGAGACGACCGCTGCTGCGAGTGATCGGTGTGCTCATAGAGAATTGATTAGGTCAGGTCACCTGTGAGCCGCGGAAGATTTCCGCGAAGTCTGTGGAAAACTCTGTGGAAAACCAGCCGAGTTTACGCCGTTGTCACGCGGAGTTTCGAATGTTTTAGCGGTTTGCACCACAGCAGGGCGATCCACGGCGCGCGTCGGCGCGGTGTGGAAAACCCACGGATTATACTTACAGAACCGTAGGAGAGTCGAACGATGCGTACCGTCTTTCGCGACGCGCTCCTCACTTTGAGCGTTACCGTCGCCGCCTCGATCGCGCTCGCGGCGTATCCGGCCCAGGAGCACCAGCATCCGGCGACGCATCCGGAAGGCGCACATCATCATCCGGCGGCCGCTGCGCTGAAGAATCCGGTCGCTGCCGACGCGACGTCAATCGCCGCCGGCAAACAGATCTACGACAAGCAGTGCGCCGGCTGTCACGGCGATACCGGCAAGGGCGACGGCGCGATGGGCGAAGAGCTGAATCCGAAGCCGGCGAATCTCGCCGATGGCGAGTGGAAGCACGGTTCGACCGATGGCGAAATCTTCGTCGTTGTCCGCGACGGCGTAAAGAACACCGGCATGAAACCGTACGGGCGCAAGATCGCGACCCATCAGATTTGGGATGTCGTGAATTACGTGCGCTCGTTGGCCGCCGCTCACTAGTGAGGCGGCAGGTCAGGCGGGTCTGGCACGTCTGGCGGGTCGGAAAAGACAGCATCTCGACTTCAACCGATTTTTCCAACCTGCCTGGCCTGCCCGACCTGCCTGACCTACCTGACCCATGCGCATCGTAGTCGCCGACGATCTTCCCGCTTCCTCACTCGATCTTCTTCGCGCCGAAGCCGGCTGGGTGATCGACGCACGCTCGGGTCGATCGCCTGACGCCCTGGCGTCGGACGTCGCCGAGGCCGACGCGCTCCTGGTGCGGAGCGCGACGAAAGTCGACGCGCGGCTGATGGACGCGGCGCCGCATCTTCGAATCATCGCGAGAGCCGGGACCGGCGTCGACAACGTCGACGTCGCTGCCGCCAGCAGCCGCGGCATTCTCGTCGTCAACGCGCCGGGCGCGAACAGCATCAGCGTCGCCGAGCATGCGTGCGCGCTGATGCTGGCGCTGGCACGATCGGTGCCGGCCGCCGACCGCGCCATGAAGTCGGCCACGTGGGAGAAGAAGCGGTTTCTCGGCACGGAGCTTCGCGGCAAGACGCTTGGCATCGCCGGTCTCGGCCGCATCGGCCAGGAAGTGGCGCGGCGCGCGCGGGCGTTCGGCATGCGCGTCGTCGCGCACGACCCGTACATTTCCGAGGAGGTCGCCGCCAGCTTCGGCGCGGAACTGCTGTCGCTCGACGGCATCTGCGCGACCGCCGATTACCTGACGCTGCATCTGCCGTCGACCCCCGAGACGCGTCACCTGTTCGACGATCGGCGATTCGCGGCTTGCAAGGCGGGCATCCGGCTGATCAACACGGCGCGCGGAGAGCTCGTCGACGAAGGCGCGCTGCGCCGCGCGATCGACGCGGGCATCGTCGCCGCAGCGGCGCTGGACGTCTTCGAAACCGAGCCGCCTTCTGATTGGTCCCTTGCCCAACTTCCCCAGGTGATCGCGACTCCTCATATCGCTGCCTCCACCGAGGAAGCGCAGGAGCTCGTAGGAATCGAAACGGCGGCGACAGTCCGCGATTTTCTGCGCGACGGCATGGTCCGGAACGCCGTCAACTTCCCGTCAATTCATCCGGACGAACTTCAACGCCTGCAGCCGTGGATTCGGCTCACGGACTACCTCGGCGGCTTCGCGTCGCAGATGGGGGCTGCGCGGATCGAGGCGCTCGGAGTCCGTTACTACGGCGCGCTCGTCGAGAGCCGAGGCGTCGAAGTGCTGGCGGCGAGCGCGGCGGCGGGAGTCCTGCGGCCGATCCTCTCGAGCGGGGTCTCGATCGTCAACGCGCTCGCCTCCGCCCGCGCGCGCGGCATCGACATCGTCGAGTCGCGCAGCTCGCGCTCGCGGCACTTTCACAGCCTGGTGTCGATCAAGCTGCACACGGACCTGGGGGAGCGGTGGGTGGAGGGCACGGTGTTCGAGCCGAACAGCCCGCGGCTGGTCTCCGTGCGCGGCGTCAACGTCGAGGCGCCGCTCGGTGGGACCATGCTGATCATCGCGAACGACGATCAACCGGGCGTCATCGGCGAGGTCGGCACGGTTCTCGGCCGTCACGGCGTCAACATCGCGAACTTCGCGCTCGGCCGCAACGCGTCGGGCGCGATCGGGGTCGTCAACGTCGACGAGGACGCCGGCGCACGAGGTGTATTGGAACAGGCGCTCGAGGAGTTGCGCCGGATTGCAGCGGTGCGCGAGGCATTTATCGTGCGGCTCGGCAACTAAGACAATTAAGAATTAAGAAGTAAGAATTAAGAATTCGTGAGCGAGGGCTGTTGACGGAATGACACGAATTCTTAATTCTTAATTCCAAATTCTTAATTCGCTGCGACGCGGAGCGCACCCGGCAGAACACGCGCGCGGAGCGTCGTCCCGCCCTGCAGCGGTTCTCCGTCGACGTGAAAGGTGAGCGGCGCGTCGGCATCCACCACGACTTCCTGCAGGCGCGTGATGCGGCAGCCGGAAATCCGATCGGCGGTCCCGTTGAACAACCGCGGCAGCGCGCACACGGTGCGGAACCGGGAGCGCTCCTCGACGATCACCAGGTCCAGCTCCCCGTCGTCGACGCGCGCGCCTGGCGCGATGATCGCGCCATTGCCGAACTGCGCGGAGTTCGCGATCGTGAGAAGCACGGCGCGGACCTGCTGCGGCGGGCCGCCGTCAACCGCGACGCGGTACTGCAGCGACACGTAGCTGGTGAGCGCGCGGGCGGTGATCCCCGCATATCCGAGGAATCCGCGGCGGCGTGCCGTCGCAAATCGCGACGCGATGTGCGCGTCGAAGCCAATCCCGGCGGTGTTCACGAAGACGCGCCCACCGAGCTCGCCTGCGTCGATCGTACGCGGACGCGCATGAAGCGCGTCGGCAATCGCGTGCCGTGGACGCATGACGACGCCGAGCTCACGCGCCAGCCCGTTGCCGGATCCCGCGGGCACGATCCCCAGCGCGACGTCGCTGCCGACGAGTGCCGACGCGACTTCGTTGATCGTGCCGTCGCCGCCCCAGGCCATCACCAGCCGGGAGCCGCGACCGGCGGCGGCCCTGGCGAGCTCGCGCGCGTGACCGACGTGCGTCGTCACGAACACCTCCGCCGGGACCCGACAGCCTTCGGCGATCGACAGCGCGAGCCGGGCGTTGCGTTCAGCGGCGCCGACCGTGCCGCCTCCGGCGATTGGATTGATGATGAAGGTTGCGGACGTGACCGCGGGGACGTCCACGCGGCGCTAGCGGAGCGCGAGCCGCCGCAGCGTCTGGTCGTTGACGTCCTGCAACTCGACGACGTCCGCGCTGATCTTGTTGACGCGGTAGCGCGGCGTCACCATCTCGCCTTCCTTCACCATGAAGAGCTGTCCTTCGCCGCTGATGAAGGCGACGCGGATCGGACCGTCGGGCCCGTCGTCCTCGGCGAGGCCGGCCAGCTTGAGCGACGGCTGCGCGGGCGCGAACACCGGGGCCGCCTCGCTGATCGCCGGGCGCGAGGCGTCGACCGGCGCCGGCGCGACCGGCCTGGCCAGCGCGCGATACGCGAAGAGGTTGCGGGCGGGCTGCCGGGGAGGCGCCGTGGGATGCAGGCGCTCGTGCAGCTTCGCGATCTCGCTCGCGAGCGCGGCACCCTGCTCGTCCACCGCAGACGGCGGAACGCGCGCGATCGGCGAGGTCGGATGCATCGACGTGGCGGCGCCTGCGAGCCATGCGATGAGCGCGCCGCCGACGAGAGCGATCGTCGCCGTCCGCTTGAAGTTCATCATCGGATGCAGTGCAGGGCTTCGGCCCTGCGGCGATCGTAGCACGCGCGCTGTACCTCTGTGTTATTATTCGTCGTGCACCCTGCATCGACTGGCTCGAGAGTCGATTCGGTTCCTCTGCTCAGCATCGTCGCCGTCATCCCAGCCCGATACGCTTCGACTCGACTCCCCGGCAAGCCGCTTGCCGATCTGGACGGCCGGCCGATGATCGAGCACGTCTACCGGCGCGTCGCCGCGTCGAAGGTGCTCTCGGATGTCATCGTGGCGACCGACGATCTCCGCATCGCCCGCCGCGTCAGCGAGTTCGGCGGCAAGGTACGCCTCACCAAGGCGTCGCACGAAACCGGCACCGATCGGCTCGCCGAAGTCGCCGCATCGCTCAATTGCGACGTCGTCGTCAATGTCCAGGGCGACGAGCCGCTCGTCGATCCCCACGCGGTCGACGAGCTGGTGGCGCCGTTCGCCAGCGATCCCACGGTGCAGATGACCACGCTGTTCCGCCGCATCCACGAGCCGTCGGAGCTGACCGATCCGAACGTCGCCAAGGTGGTGATCGATCGCGGCGGATTCGCGATGTATTTCTCCCGCGCGCCGATCCCGCACCTCCGGGATCCGCGGCGCGGCTGGCCGCCTCTGTATCGACATGTCGGCCTGTACGGCTATCGCAGGAGGACGCTCCTCGTGCTGGCATCACTCGAGCCGACGCCGCTCGAGCGCGCCGAGTCGCTGGAGCAGCTGCGCGCGCTGGAGCACGGCATCCGGATCAAGGCGGTCGAGACCCGCCACGAGTCGTTCGAAGTGAACACGCAGGCGGACCTCGACCAGGTGCGCCGGTTGCTGGCGACGCCGACGTCGAACTGAGGGTGACCACCATGGACGCGCGGACCACGAAATACATTTTCATCACCGGCGGCGTCGTCTCCTCTCTCGGGAAAGGGCTCGCCGCCGCGAGCATCGGCTGTCTCCTCGAAGGCCACGGCTACAAGGTCACGCTGCAGAAGTTCGATCCGTACATCAACGTCGACCCGGGCACGATGAGCCCGTACCAGCACGGCGAAGTGTTCGTCACCGACGACGGCGGCGAAACCGACCTCGATCTGGGCCACTACGAGCGGTTCACCAACACGGTGACCACGCGCCAGTCGAACTGGACGACCGGCAAGATCTACCAGAGCGTGATCCAGAAGGAACGCCGCGGCGACTATCTCGGCCGCACCGTCCAGGTGATTCCGCACATCACCAACGAGATCAAGGACGCCATCCGCGCCGTCGCGCACGACGCCGACGTCGTGCTGGTCGAGATCGGCGGCACGGTCGGCGACATCGAGAGCCTGCCGTTCCTCGAAGCGATCCGTCAGTTCCGTCAGGACGTCGGCCGCGACAACACGCTCTACGTCCACCTCACGCTGGTGCCGTTCATCGGCGCGGCCGGCGAGCTCAAGACGAAGCCGACCCAGCACAGCGTGCGCGATCTGCGCTCGATCGGCATCCAGCCGGACATCCTGCTCTGCCGCACCGATCGCTATCTCGACCCCGACATCAAGCGGAAGATCGCGCTGTTCTGCGACGTCGACGAGGAAGCGGTGATCACCGCGAAGGACGTCTCGACCATTTACGAAGTGCCGATGGTGCTCGCGGCCGAGGGACTCGATCGAATCGTTCTCAAGTACCTGCACCTGCCGCAGACCGAGCGGCGGATGCAGGCGTGGGAGGACCTCGTCAGCCGCATCAAGAATCCGAAGGACGACATCATGATTCACGTGGTCGGCAAGTACGTCGGCTACGAGGATTCGTACAAGAGCCTCAACGAAGCCCTCTATCACGGCGGGTTCCCGCACCGGCTGAAGGTGAATATCAAGTGGATCGAAGCCGAGGCGCTCGAAGAGCCGAACGGCCGATCGCTGCTCGACGGAGCCGACGGGATTCTCGTGCCTGGAGGGTTCGGCAATCGCGGCACGCGCGGGATGATGATGGCGGCCCAGGTCGCGCGCGAGCGCCAGATTCCCTACTTCGGGATCTGCTACGGTTTTCAGTGGGCGACCGTCGAGTACGCGCGCAATGTCGCCGGCCTCGCCGACGCCGACTCGACCGAGTGCAACCCCGACGCCGGCGCCAAGGTGATCTACAAGCTGCGCGATCTGCTCGGCATCGACGATCTCGGTGGCACGATGCGACTCGGCAGCTACGCGTGCGAGCTGGCGCCCGGCTCGCTGGCGCAGCGCGTCTACGGCGCCGACCTGATTCACGAGCGCCATCGTCATCGCTACGAGTTCAACTGCCTGTACGAGCGCGCGCTGACCGAGCGCGGCCTGAGGATTTCCGGTCGTTCACCTGACGGCAAGTTCGTCGAGATCGCGGAGCTGCCAGGGCACCCGTGGTACCTCGCCGTCCAGTTCCACCCCGAGTTCAAGTCGAAGCCGACGAAGCCGCATCCGCTCTTCGCCGCCTTCGTCGCTGCGGCGCATGAGCACAAGACCGCGGACGGCCTGGTTGGCCAGGCAAGTCTGGCAGGTCAGGCAGGTCAGGCGGGTCGGACAGGGCGGGTGACACACGTCGGCTAGCGCGGACATGTCGGCACGTCGCTGCGGATCGACAGAAGATCTCAGCCGTCCACGTCCCAGTCTCTCCAACCTGCCAGACCTGGCCGGCCGACGCGGCCTGCCGGACCGACGCGACCTATAATGCGCTCGTGCCATCGGTTCACCTGGGCGACATCGCGATCGGGGGCGGCAATCCGTTCGTTCTCATAGCCGGTCCGTGCGTCATCGAGAGCAGCGCCCACGCGCTCGACCTCGCCGGCCGTCTCGCCGACATCACGCGCCGCGCCGGCGTGCCGTTCGTCTTCAAGGCGTCGTACGACAAGGCAAACCGGACGTCGATCCGCTCGTTTCGCGGTCCCGGTCTGGTCGAGGGCCTGCGGGTGCTCGCCGACGTCAAGTCGCATGTCCGCGTGCCGGTTCTCACCGACATCCACGAGCCTTCGCACGCGGCGCCGGCGGCGGAGGTCGCCGACATCCTGCAGATTCCGGCATTCCTGTGCCGTCAGACTGATCTCGTGGTCGCCGCGGCGAAGACCGGCCGCATCGTGAACATCAAGAAGGGCCAGTTTCTCGCGCCGGACGACGTCCGGCACGCGATCGCCAAGGCGGTCGAGGCGGGCAATCGCAACGTGATCGTCACCGAGCGCGGCACGAGCTTCGGTTATCACAACCTGGTCGTGGACATGCGTGCCTTCCCGATGATGCGCGACGAGGGGGTGGTCGTCGTCTTCGACGTGACGCATAGTCTGCAGCTGCCCGGCGCCGGCGACGGTGTCACGGCGGGGCTCGCGAAGTACATCGAGCCGCTCGCCTCAGCCGGCGTCGCCGCCGGCGTCGACGGCGTCTTCCTCGAGGTGCACGAGGAACCGTCGCGCGCGAAGAGCGACGCGCAGAATGCGTTGCGGCTCGACGTCCTGCCGTCGCTGCTCGAGCGGCTGACGGCGATCGACGCGATCGCCAAGCGCGCGGAGGCGCGACTGCATGGCTAAGGTGGAGAGCGGGACAGGCAGCGAGGCGCGCGCGCTGGCGCGCCGGGTGCTGCAGACCGAGGCCGCCGCGATCCTCTCGCTCGTCGATCGCCTCGACGATCGGTTCGACCGCGCGGTCGGCCTGCTCCGTAACTGCCGCGGACGCGTAATCCTGACGGGGATGGGCAAGTCCGGGATCATCTGCCGGAAAATTGCCGCCACGCTCACCAGCACCGGAACCGCTGCGATCTTTCTGCATCCCGCCGAGGCCCGCCACGGCGATCTCGGCGTGATCCAGAGCGACGACGTGGTGGTCGCCCTCTCCTACAGCGGCGAGACGGACGAAGTGCTGCTGCTGCTCGAGACGATCCGCCGGCTGGGAGCCAGGTTGATCGCCATCACCGGTGGCGTGCGATCGACGCTGGCCCAGGCCGCCGACGTCACCCTCGACTGCAGCGTCGCGGAAGAAGCGTGCCCGATGAATCTCGTGCCGACGGCGAGCACCACGGCGGCGCTGGCGATCGGCGACGCGCTCGCGATGACGCTGCTCGTCGAGAAGGGCTTCCGCGCCGAGGATTTCGCGAGCCTGCATCCGGGCGGCAAGCTCGGCAAGCGTCTGATGCGGGTCGAGAACCTGATGCGTGCCGGCACGCTGTGCCCGATCGTCACCGTGGATGCGCGCATGCGCGACGTGATCTACGAGATGTCCAGCAAGGGGCTCGGGATGACCTGCGTGGTCGATCGAGACGAGGAGGCACTGCTCGGGATCATCACCGACGGCGATCTCCGTCGCCGCATGGAGCGAGGCGGCGAGATCCTGGACCTCCGCGCCGCCGACGTGATGACCAGAAATCCCGTGGTGATTCCGCGCGCGATGCTCGCCGCCGCGGCGCTGAACATCATGGAGATGCGGAAGATCACGTCGCTGGTCGTCGCGGAGGACGGCGAACCGAAGCGGATTGCCGGCGTCCTGCATATCCACGATTTGTGGCGGACGGATCTGTTCTGAGGAAGGGGCTGGGGGCTAGGCCCCCAGCCCCACTCTCGCGAGAGCACAGTGATCACCGCTCGAGCTACTAAGATCCGGCTGGTGCTGTTCGACGTCGACGGCGTGCTCACCGACGGCAAAATCGTCATGCATGCCGACGGCACCGAGAGCAAGGTCTTCGACATCAAGGACGGCACCGCGATCGTCTGGGCGATGCGGCTGGGACTCCAGATCGGCTTCCTGTCGGCGCGGGTCTCGGCCGCGACCGGGCAGCGGGCGGCGCAGCTCGGCGTCGCGCTCGTGCACCAGGGCGTGTCGAGCAAGCTCGAGACCTACGATCAGATTGCCGACAGCCTGCTGCTCGACGACGAGCAGGTCGCCTATATGGGGGACGACGTGCTCGACCTGCCGGTGCTGTCGCGCGTCGGCCTGGCCGCGGCGCCAGCCGATGCCGCCGACGACGTCCGCGCGCGCGTGCACTGGGTGAGCCGGCGTCGCGGCGGCGACGGCGCTGCGCGCGATCTGATCGAAACGATTCTTCGCGCGCAGGAGCGCTGGGACTCGATCGTCGCCTCCTACATGGCCGAGGCGCAGGACTTCCCGCGATGAGCTCGTACGCGCCGCTGCTGGCCGTCCTGGTCGCGCTCCTCGTCGGGCTGACGATCGGCAAGGCCTGGGAGCGCTACAAGCTGCGCGACGGGCGATGGATCGATCGCCGCCGCGCACGCGAGTCGCCGCACTACATCCTCGGGCTCAACTTCCTCGTCGCCAACCAGATCGATCTGGCGATCGAGGAACTGACCCGGGCGGCCAGCCTCGACGGCGACGCGCTCGAGACCCACATGATCCTCGGCAACCTGTACCGCGAGAAGGGCCAGGTCGGCAAAGCGATTACCGAGCACCAGAACCTGCTCCAGCGCCCGACGTTGAGCAGAATCGAGCACGCCTACGTCCTGCTCTGCCTCGGCCTCGATTACAAGCGTGGCGGCTTCGTCGATCGCGCGCTCGAGGCGTTCAACGAAGTGCTGCGCCTCGATCCGAAGAACGAGTACGCCCTGCTGAACCTGCAGAAGCTGCACGAGGAACAGCATCAGTGGAGCGAGGCCTACGACACGCGGAGGCGCCTCGCGAAGCTCGCCGACATGGACGCGAAGCCGCAGAGCCAGGCGATTCTCGCGTTCCTCGAGAACGAAATCGGCCTCGAGCACATGCGGCGCAAGGAATACCGCGAAGCGGTCCGGCGTTTCCAGGCGGCGATCGATCTCGACGCGCGGGCGGTGCCGGCCTACGTCAACCTGGGTGACGTGCGCGTTGCCGAGGGCAACGAGCGCGAGGCGGCGGCGATCTGGGAACGGCTGATCGACGTCGCGCCCGATCGCGCCTATCTCGCGTTCGATCGGCTGGAGGCGCTCGCGGTCCGCTCGGGCAATCCCGATCGGTTCACGAAGATGTGCCGGCGCCTCATCGACGCGAACCCGCAGGACTGGCGGGCGCGGCTGGCGCTGTCACGGTACCTCGCCGGCAGCGGCCAGCCGCACGAAGCCCTGGATCTCATGTTCGCCGCGCTCGTCCAGAATCCGCATGCGCTCAGCATTCACCAGGCGATCTGGCGCGCGCTCAGTCAGCTGCATCATCCACAGTCGCTCGTCGATCGCTACCGCGAGCTGACCCAGCACGCCGTCTTCTACCTCGATCCGCACGTCTGCATGCGCTGCCGCTACCGCAGCACGGAGCTGCTGTGGCAGTGTCCGCACTGTCATGACTGGAATACGTTCGTCGAAGAGCGCATCGCGCCGGCGCAGGATGCGAGCGAGGTGGAAGCATAGGAAGTCGCAAGTCACAAGTCACAAGTCACAAGTCGGAAGTCAGAAGGAAGTCAGGAAGTCGGAAGTCAGGAAGTCGACTTGCAACTTATTCATTCCGCTCGCAGCGCGATCACCGGATCGATTCTCACCGCGCGGATCGCCGGCAGCCAGACGCCGACGAGCGACACGAGACTCAGCACGATCGGTGCGCCGGCGAAGACCATCGGGTCGCGCGGCGTCACACCGTAGAGCAGACTGGCGATCACGCGCGCGAGTCCGAACGCGGCGGCCAGCCCGACGACGACGCCGGCGCCCGCCAGGCGCATGCCCTGTCCGATGATCATCCGGCGGACATCGGTCGAATCGGCGCCGAGCGCCAGACGGATCCCGATTTCCTGTGTCCGCTGCTCGACCGCATACGCCATCAGGCCGTAAATGCCGATCGCGGCCAGGAGCAGCGCCGACGCGCCAAACACGGTCATCAGCAGCATGTTGAAGCGCTGGCGCGAGATCGATCGCGAGACGACGTCCTCCATCGAGCGCACATCGGACACCGGCAGGTTCGACACCTGGCGGAGTTGATCCTGCACGGCCGCGCTGACTGTGTACGGCGCCGCACGCGTTCGCACCACCCATGCGATCGGCGTCAGCCGCACATTCAGGGCGTTGGCCGGGTCGGGAACCTGCGCCTGCGGCACGTACATCGTCGGCTGCGGATCGTTGTTGAGGCCGCCGTCGCGCGTGTCAGCGGCGACCCCGATGATCTGCCGCGGCTGCTCGCTCGCGAACTCCCGCATGAAGCTCTTGCCGATGACCAGCCGCTCGCGCAGCGGGTCGTCATCTTTGAGGTACTGACGGACGAACGCCTCGTTGACGATCACGACCGGCGAGCCCTGCGCATCGTCGCGGTCCGTAAACGACCGGCCGCGCTTCATCGCGATCGTGAATACCTCGAAGTAGCCGGGCGAGACCGTGAACCAGGCGCCGCCGCCGTGCGACGGCGCATCTTTGAGCGGCCGGCCGGCGATGACGAAGGGGAGCCCGTAGCCTCCCTCGAGCGGCACGCAGCAGGTCGCGCTCGCCTGTTCGACGCCGGGCACGCCGCGCAGGCGTTCGACGCCCGCGCGCACGAGCCGCTCGACTGCGTCCGCCTTCATGAACTGAGGGCTCGACACCGACATCCGCATCGTCAGGACGTGCCCCGCATCGAAACCCGGATCGACCGCCCGCAACGCCAGCGAGGTTCGGATCAGCAGCGCCGATCCGACGAGCAGGATCAAGGCGAGCGCCACTTCGGCGACCACGAGGATCGAGCGCAGCCGGTTCTGCCTGAACCCGGTGCCGGATCGGCCGGCGCTTTCCTTGAGCGTCGAGCTGAGATCGGTCCGCGCCGCGTGCAGCGAGGGAATCAGGCCGAAGAGCAGCCCGGTGGTCAGCGACACGACGGTGACGAAGATGACGACTCGCCAGTCGATGGACACGAGCGCACCATCGACGCCGATTCTCGGCAGGCCGGCAGTGTTGATCGTCAGGAGCGCCCGGATCCCGAGGACGCCGAGCACCAGGCCGAGCACGCCGCCGGCGGCTGACAGGGCGAAACTTTCGGTGATCAACTGTCGAACGATGCGGCCGCGCCCCGCGCCGATGGCCGCGCGGATCGCGATCTCGCGCCGCCGGCCGGTCGCCCGCACCAGCAGCAGGTTGGCGACGTTCGCACAGGCGATGAGCAGCACGAACCCGACGGCGCCCGCGAGCACGAACAGCGTCGTGCGCACGTTGCGAACGAGAATCGTCTGGACGCGCTCGACGCCGAACGACGTCGTCTTGCCGAGTGCGGTCGGATACTTGGCGCGGAACTCGTCGGCTGCGAGCTGCATCCGCGCCTGCGCCTGCCGCAGCGTGACGCCCGGTCTCAGCCGTGCCGCCGACCTGAAGTAGTTGCCCTGATCACTGGAGTTGGGATCGAGCTGAAACGGCACCCACAGGTCGGGTGACGGGCCGCCCCACCAGTCCTCGACGTCAAAAGTCGGACCGACGATGCCAATCACGGTGTATGGCTCGCTGGCGAGCGTGATGCTGCGGCCGATGATCGCCGGATCGGCACCAAAGCGGCGGGTCCAGAGACCGTACCCGAGCACGGCCACCTTGTCACCGTTCGGGCGATCTTCCTCGGTAGAAAACGCCCGGCCGCGAACAATCGGCACTCCGAACAGTTGGAAGAACTGCGAGCTCACACGCCCGCCGCGGAACTGCTCGACGCCGCTGCTGCCGCTGTAGTTGAGCAGCATGTTGTTGAAAGCGGCCGGGCGTTCGACTACGGCGGTCTGCTGGCTCCAGTGGGCGAACTTCGCCGGCGAGGCCGCCGGACCCGAGCCCTGCGGCGAGGTGTTCATGAAAAACACCACGCGATCGGGGTCCGGCGCGGACAGCGGCCTCAACAGGACGGCGTCGAGGACGGAGAAAATCGCCGTGTTCGCGCCGATTCCCAGGGTGATCGCCGCCAGCGCCGCGAGGGTGAACGCGGGGGCTTTCAGCAGCGTGCGCAGGGTGTAGCGCAGATCGTTGAGGAGCGCGTCCATGGGAACATTAGACGGATCCTCCAGGCGCTTTGTTTTTGGGCGGTTCGCGGAACGTTCAGTTTCGACGAACGCGATGCGCGCGGCGTCAACCACGAAACTCCAAAATACACCTACGTCTGGAGTTGGCTGGCGATGCCAGCGACCTGCCGGCTCGTGTCGTCGAACGTGCCGTCAGTGTGCACGACGAAGTCCGCGCCAGCGATCTTCTGTTCGGTCGGCCACTGCGCGGCGAGACGTTGACGGGCCGCGTCCTCACTCAGTCCCCGCGCTTTCAGCCGCGCAATCTGGAGATCTGCCGAACAGGCGGTCACGATCACGCGATCGAATCGCTGTTCCGCGCCGGTCTCGAACAGCAGCGGCACGTCGACGATCGCGAACCGATGCGTGCCAGTAAGCTCGAAGGCGCGGATGCCCGCGGCAATCGCGCGGTAGACCGCTGGATGCACGATCGCTTCGAGCTCGCGCCGCGCCGCTGGATCGGCAAACACGATTGGACCGAGCTTCGCGCGATCGACGGAACCGTCGGCTGTGAGGACCTCGGCCCCGAACCGCGCGGCAATCGCAGCGGTCGCCTCGGTTCCCGCCGCTTCGACACCGTGCGCGAGCTCATCGGCATCGAGACACGGCACGCCGAGATGGCGGAATCGATTCAGGACGTAGCTCTTCCCCGTCGCAATGCCGCCGGTGAGCGCGACCTTCAGCATGGCTGAGACGGATGGGATAGATGGGACGGATGGGAGGGATAGGACGGATACGACGGATGGGACGGATCCCCATCTTTCGCATACCGTCCACGGGTCCGATCTTCCTTCCGTCCTATCTCTTGATCTGTCCCACCTTCCTATCTTTCCTATCTTTCCTATCTTTCCTATCTTTCCTATCCGTCCTATCCGTCCTATCCGTCCTATCCCGCGCGGCGCTCCACGCCGCGGCGGCGCTCGCGCCGGTCCCATCCGCCGTGGCGGGCCTGCGCGGCGATCACCGTGTTCTTGAGAAGCATCGCGATGGTCAGCGGACCGACGCCGCCCGGGACAGGCGACAGCGCGCCCGCGATCTCGCCCACTTCCGGATGCACGTCGCCGACGACGATCGATCCACGCTTCTCGAACGCATTGCGCCGCTTCGATCCCGCCGCGAACAGGCGCTCGACGATCGCGCGATCGCTGACCTGCGTGGTGCCGACGTCGACGACCGCGGCGCCGGGCTTCACGAAGTCGCGGGTCACGAATCCCGGCCGTCCGATCGCGGACACCAGGATGTCCGCCGCTCGCGCGACGCCGGGGAGATCGGCGGTCCGCGAATGGCAGATCGTCACCGTCGCGTGACGGTGCAACAACAGCAGAGCCATTGGTTTGCCGACGATGTCGCTGCGGCCGATGACGACGGCGCGGGCGCCCGCGATCGGCACGTGCGATCGCTCGAGCAGCTCGATGATCCCCGACGGTGTGCACGACACCAGCGCCGCCCGGTTCTGCACCAGCTGCCCGACGTTCAGGGGATGAAGGCCGTCCACGTCCTTGTCAGCCCGGATCACGTCGAAGACCCGGCGCTCGGCGTCCGCGCCCATCGCCTCCGGCAGAGGCGACTGCACGAGGATGCCGTCGTGCGCCTCGCTGTGATTCAACTGCGCGACCACTGCCAGCAGATCCTCGAGCCGCGCCGCGGCCGTCAGCCGCTGCAGGTCGGCGCGAAGACCGGCATCGGCCGCCGACTTGAGCTTGTTGCGGACGTAGATCTCGGACGCAGGATCGTCGCCGACGAGCACGATGCCCAGGCCTGGCGGACGCCCGGCATGCTGCGTGAACGAGGCGACCGCCGGCGCCACCTCGTTGCGGATCTGCTGGGCGACCGCGGCGCCGTCGAGGAGGCGCGCCGCCATCACGCCTTCTCCCCCGCGGCATCCGACTCGAAGCGCTTCAGCGAATCGGGCCGGCCCAGCACCACGAGCTTGTCACCCGACTGAATCCGCGTGTCGGGCTCCGGGTTGAATTCCATCCGCCGATCTTCACGCTGGATGCCGACGACGATGACCCCGTACCGCTGCCGCAGGCTTGCGTTCACGATGGACGTGTTCGAAAACGACGAACGCGCCGTGATCGTGATCTCCTCCATCGCCAGCTCCAGGTTGTCGGCGCTGGTTGCGAGCTCGACGAAGTCCACCACCGCGGGGCGCAGCGCCGTCTGCGCAATCTGCACGCCGCCGATCTGATACGGCGAGATCACGCGATCGGCGCCGGCGCGCTTCAGCTTCTGGCCCGCGTCCTCCGTCTCGGCGCGGCTGACGATGAAGAGATCCGGCCGCATCACCCGCGCGCTGAGCACCGTGTAGACGTTCTCCGCGTCGGTGCCGACTACGGCGACCAGCCCGCGGGCACGCTCGATGCCGACGCGCTTGAGGACCTCTTCGCGGCTGGCGTCGGCCTCGACGCTCAGCGCGCCCTGCTCCATCGCGAGATGCACGCGCTCGGGGTCGCGCTCGACGACGACATGCGGCACGCGTTGCCGGCGGAACTGCTCGGCGACGATGCTGCCGATGCGCCCGTAGCCGCAGATGATGAAATGGTCCTTGATGGTCTCGAGCATACGTGCGTCGCGCCGCCGCTGCAGCCGCCTCGGCAACCCGCCTTCGACGACGACCGTCGCGATCAGCGTGAACGTGTAGAGCGTCGCGCCGACGCCCGCCACGAGCAGGAACACCGTGAACAGCTGGCCGCCGCGCGACAGCGGCGGCAGATCGACGGTGGTGATGCCGAGGACGGTGACGTAGAACGCATGCCACACCGACCAGCGCTCGATCAGCGAGTAGCCGATCGTCCCGAAGGCGACGACCGAAATGAGGAGGGCGACCGCGAACCCCGGACCCTGCGCCCGGACCGCGCGGTCGCCCTTCAGCATCGGCACCAGAGTGACGTCAGCGAACGGCCGCGCGGACTCCTGTCGCTGTCGCCGGCGATTCCAGGTGACTATGGCTCCGGCCGTAGCCGAAGTAGAAGAACAGGCCGATGACCAGCCACGCGATCAGCCGCAGCCAGTTGGTCCAGCCGAGCCCGTAGATCATCGCGCCGCAGACGACGATGCCGAGAATCGACACCAGCGGCAGCGCCGGGACCGTGAAGCCGCGCGGCACGTCGGGCCGCCTGACCCGCATGATCCAGACGCCGGCGCACACCAGGATGAACGCGAACAGCGTGCCGATGCTCGTCATCTCGCCGACGATGCTTTCCGGAAGGAACCCGGCGAACGCCGACGTGAGGAAGAAGAACAGGATGTTCGACTTGTACGGCGTCTTGTAGCGCGGGTGCACGTCGGAAAAGATCTTCGACACCAGACCATCGTGGCTCATCGAGTAGAACACCCGCGACTGGCCGAGCAGCATGACCAGGATCACCGACGAGAAGCCGGCGAGAATCGCCACCGTGACGAACTTCGCCAGCCACGCGTAGCCGATCATGTACTTGTTGATCGCGTAGGCGACCGACGCTTCCTTGCCCGCGGTCCGGAAGTCCTCGACCGTCGCGACGCCGCTGAGCACGTGCGAGAACAGCACGTAGAGCACCGTGCACACGACCAGCGATCCGAGAATCCCGATCGGCATGTCGCGGCTCGGGTTCTTCGCTTCCTGCGCGGCTGTCGAGACGGCGTCGAAGCCGATGAATGCGAAGAAGACCACGCCCGCAGCGCCGAGGATCCCCATGATGCCGCCGTAGGGATGCGTCACACCCTGGGGTGTGGTGTAGGTCGTCGACGACGGAATGTACGGCGTGTGGTTGGCGGGGTTGATGAATCCCCAGCCGATGACGATCACCATCAGCACGATGCTGACCTTGGTGATGACGATCAGGGTGTTGACGAAGGCCGATTCCTGCGTGCCGCGGATGAGCAGCATCGACAGCAGCGCGAGAATCACAATCGCCGGGATGTTCATGACGCCGGCGACGCCGGCCGCGGAGTGCTCGAGCGGCGAGTGGCTCCATTGATACGGCACGCTGGTCCCGAAGAACTCGAGCACCTTGTTGAAATATTCGCTCCAGGCAATCGCCACCGTCGCGGCGCCGACCGCGTACTCGAGCACGAGGTCCCAGCCGATGATCCACGCGACTAATTCGCCCATCGTCGCGTAGGAGTAGGTGTAGGCGCTGCCCGCGATCGGAATCATCGATGCGAACTCGGCGTAGCACAGGCCGGCGAAGGCGCAGCCGATGCCCGCGACGACGAAGGCCAAGGTGACCGACGGACCGGATCGCTCCGCGATCGCCGCCGCGGTTCGCACGAAGAGACCCGCACCGATGATCGCGCCGATGCCGAGCGCGACCAGGGCGAACGGACCCAGGGTTCGCTTCAACGTGGCTTCCCCGCTCAAAGCGGCATCGGTAAGCAGGCGGTCTATCGACTTGGTCCGAAACAGGCTACCGGCCAAAGCATCCTCTCAGTTCTTCACAAGGGCCATACAAGCACAACGGGGGACACACGGATTATACGCAGGAGCGAGTCTAGCGCGGCAGCCGCTTGACCGCGACCTCAGGAAGCGTCCGCGTGCCCGCGAGCAGCGGCGCCCGGCGGCCGAGCAGCTCCTGATCGAAATACTGCCGGACCACAGTGCGCGTGATCTCAGTGACCCGCTCAGGCGCGATCTCGCCGAGGACCGGCCGATCGCGGAGCGGGCCGCCCCAGAACGTCATGTCGCAGAAATCCAGATGCCGCGTCCCGGCCACGTCGACGCGGTAGTAGCGCGTCGCCGCGCGGCGGTAAATCGGGTCGCTGGCGCCCAGCCGCCCGGGCCGCGCCGAATAGACCATCAGGAACGGAGCCGCCATCTTCGCGTCGATCATCGTCCCGTACTGCGGGATGCCGTCCAGATTGAGCCCCGCGCGGCACCGGCGATCCTCGACGCAGAACTGCGCCGCCGTCACACCGCCCATCGAGTGGCCGAAGACCCCGAGGCGAGACAGATCGACGCGGGCGGCGAGCCGCCCCGCCGGACTCGTCGCCGGCATCGCCGCCAGGCGGTCGAGCACGAGCCTGGTGTCGGCGACCCACCGGCGAACGACGGCGTCCGTGTTCGCGAGCGTGCGGAGGAACTGGCGGGTAAGACGACGCTGCTCGTCTTCGTCGCTGGCGCGCGTCACCGCGGCCATCGTGTCGTCTTCAGGCGCCCACTCGGCGAAGACGTCGCGGATCGGCTGGCGTGGCGCTCCCGAACTATCGAGCGGCGTAACGATGCGGCCGTCCGCCAGCGTCGCCGCGGTCACTTCGTACGGATGGACGACGTTCAGGACTACGTATCCGTGGCTCGCCAGGTCTTCGAGCAGGGCGGTTGCATAGCTCGCGATGCCGGTGAAACCGACCGAGAAGACCAGCAGTGGGAATCGGCGCGGCTCGCCGGCTGGAACAGCATCGACCTCGGAGTGCGTGCGCACGGCCGCCAGCGCGTCGAAGCTCGACTCGGGTGCGCGGAACAGCGTCGCGAATGTCCGTACTTCGGCCACGCCTTCCCGCAGGTACGGGGCGCGTTCCGCGACCGCGGGCGCTTGTGCCGGATACCACGCAAGGACCTCGACGTTCCGGAGCTCATCCGCTGCTCCGAGGGTCTCGGGTCGCGACTGATCGACGAGCCGCCAGCCGGTCGTCCCGACGGCATACCGACCCGTCGGCGCAGGAAGCTCGAACGCGGTCGACGGCGCCGCATCCGGGCGCCGCGTCGAGAACACGATCACGACCAGCAGCACGGCGCAGGCGACTGCGATGCGTGAGGCGGCGCCGATCACGCGTGCATCTTGTCCGCGCGCAGCGTCGGCGGTCAATGAGTGCGCATCCGACACGTCTCTTCGCGCGAGGGCTGACCGGACGCTATCTCCGGAGCGCGTGCAGGAACTCACGAGTGCGGCGCTCTGGATGGCCGTCGGCGAGCAGATCGCTGATGACGGCGACCGATGCGGCGCCGGCCTCGATCACCGCCGCGGCGGTCTCGACCGTGATGCCACCGATGGCGACGAGCGGCAGGCCGCGAACGGTTGCGCGCGTGGCTGCCGCGCGGACCATGTCGAGCCCCACGCGATCGTATCCGGTCGCTTTCGTCGTCGTGCCGAACACCGGTCCGATCGCGAGATAGGTGATCGGTTGGGCAAGCGCGCGGTCGATCTGCTCGGCGGTGTGCGTGGAGAAGCCGATGATCGCGGACGGTCCGACAATGGTTCGAACAGCCGCCGGGGCGAGATCGTCCTGGCCGACGTGCACGCCGTCGGCGCCTGCGAGCCTCGCGATGTCGGCGCGGTCGTTGACGACGACGGTCGCACCGTGATGGCGCGCGTGCGCGACAATGGCGGCGGCGGTGTCGAGCATCGGCCCGCTCGGCATCGACTTGGCGCGCAACTGCAGGAATCGGGCGCCGCCGGCCAGGAACGCATCCGCGAGGTCGATCGGCTGCCAGCCGGCGCGCGCCGCGGCATCGACGTCGACGATGGCGTTCAGAACGGGGATTGGGGATTGGGGGTTGGGGATTGGGGGGAGTGGTGGTCGGGGATCACGCATCACCAATCACCCCAATCACCAGACACCAACCCCGATCACCCCAATCCCCAGTCCGCAATCCCCAATCCCCTCTCGATCACACTGCCTCGGCGAGGCGGCCGCTGGCGCTGTTCGGCCTGGCCAGGAAGCGCTCCATGAACGACGTGTTCAGCTTGCCGGCCACGAACTCGGGATCGCTCAGGATCCGCAGGTGCAGCGGGATCGTCGTCTTGATGCCCTCGATCACCGTCATCTCGAGCGTCCGCTTCATTCGCGCGATCGCTTCGGTTCGATCGCGGCCGTGGACGATGATCTTCGCGATCATCGAATCGTAGTACGGCGAGATCGTGCAGTCGGAGTGTGCAAAGGTCTCGACCCGGACGCCGGGTCCGCCCGGGACGCTGAACGCATGGATCAGGCCTGGCGACGGCACGAACGTCTCGGGGTCCTCGGCATTGACGCGACACTCGATCGAATGTCCGCTGAAGACCACCTCGCCCTGCTTGAACGAGAGCCGTTCGCCGGCGGCAATCCGGATCTGCTCCTTGACGATGTCGATGGTGGTGACCATCTCGGTGACCGGGTGCTCCACCTGGAGCCGCGTGTTCGCCTCCATGAAGTAGAAGCGCCCGTCGGAGTCCATCAGGAACTCGAACGTCCCCGCGTTCGTGTACTGCACCGCTTTCGCGGCGTCGATGACGATCCCGCCCATCCTCCGCCGCACCTTCTCGCTGAGCGCCGGCGACGGTGACTCCTCGATCAGCTTCTGGTGGCGGCGCTGAATCGAGCACTCCCGCTCGCCGAGATGCACGACCGAGCCGAAGTGATCGCCGAGGATCTGGAACTCGATGTGACGCGGCGACTCGACGTACTTCTCGATATAGACGTCGGCGACGCCGAACGCCGCTTCCGCCTCCCGCTGCGCCGTCTTCACCGCGTGCGACAGTTCCGCCGCCGCCCGCACGACGCGCATCCCGCGCCCGCCGCCGCCGGCGGTGGCCTTGACGATGACCGGATACCCGATCTCCTTGGCGAGCTTCAACGCCTTCTCTTCGTTCTCGATGGGACCGTCGCTGCCAGGCAGGATCGGCACGCCGGCCTTTTTCATCACGCGCCGGGCGCGCGCCTTGTCGCCCATCAACCGGATCGCCTGCGGATCGGGACCGATGAACTTGATGTGGCAGGCCTCGCAGACTTCGGCGAGGTAGGCGCTCTCCGAGAGAAATCCGTAACCGGGATGGATGGCGTCCGCGCCGGTGATTTCTGCGGCGCTGATCACGGCGGGCACGTTCAGATAGCTGTCCGCGCTTCGAGCCGGTCCGATGCAGACGTCCTCGTCGGCAAACTTGACGTGGAGCTGATTCTCGTCGGCCTCGGAGTACACGGCGACGGTCTTGATGCCAAGCTCGCGGCACGCATAGATGATGCGCAGCGCGACTTCTCCGCGGTTCGCTATGAGGATCTTCTTGAACATGTCTGATGGCTGACGGCTAATGGCAACGGCTGAGGGTTCACGGCTGGTCGAGCGACCATCGCCATCAGCCGTTCGCCATCAGCCCATGTCATCTCGTGCGGATAGCGAACAGCCGCTCGCCGTATTGCACCGGCTGGCCGTTCTCTACGTACACGTTGGCGACCTCACCGTCGTACTCGGAGTCGATCTCGTTCATCAGCTTCATCGCTTCGATGATGCACAGCACCTGACCCTTCTTGACGGTCGTACCGACGTCGACGAACGGCGGCGCGCCGGGCTCCGACGATCGATAGAAGGTGCCGACGATTGGCGACTTCACGACGGCGAGCTCGATCTCGGTGTCGGCAGCCGCCTCATCGTCGAGCGCAGCGGCTGGCGCCGCCGCCACGGGCACCGGCGCCGGCGCGGCTAGCACTGGCGGGAGGCCGGCGCCCGGCATGACGACTGCGGGCACGACAGGCGCCGGCAGCGTCACGACATGCGCGCCGTTGACGTCCTTGCGGATTTTCAGACGCAGACCATCGTGCTCGATCTCGAACTCCGAGAGCTCGTGTTCGCGGACCAGGTCGAGGATTTGTTTGATCTGGTTCAGGTCCATCAGACTTCGATCAGGTCGGTCGTGACGTCCGTCAGCACCTCGACCCCGCCGTCTGTCACCAGGACGTCGTCCTCGATGCGGACGCCGCCCCATCCGGGAAGATATGCTCCAGGCTCGATCGTGAAGATCATGCCCGGCGCGACCGCTTCGTCCTGCGCATCCACGTCCGGCCGCCGGCGCGTGATCCGCGGATTCTCGTGCACTTCGATCCCCAGCCCGTGACCTGTCCCATGTCCAAACGCGTCGCCCAGCCCCCGCGACGCGAGCAGATCACGCGCGGCAGCGTCGATTGCGAACCGCGATCGGCCCGGCGCAACGGCCGCGATGGCGCAATTGCGCGCCTCGCGGACTGCGTCGTACACCTCGCGGACCCGTTCATTCGCCTTCCCGACCACCACGGTGCGGGTAAGGTCGACGCAGTATGAGTCGTAGACGCCGCCGAAGTCCAGCACGACGAGGTCGCCTTCGGTAATTGTTCGCTCGGTGGGACGGGCATGCGGCAGAGCGGCCTGGGGTCCACTGGCGACAATCGTATCAAACGCCGACCGCTCGAACCCCGCCTCGCGGATCCGCCAGTCGATCGCCGCCGCCACGGCGCGCTCGGAACGGCCACGCCGCACCTCGGCGGCCACGCTCTTCGCCACGCCAGAGAGAAGTCTCGCCGCTTCGCGCAGCGTCGCGATCTCGTAGTCGTCCTTCCGGACGCGGGCCCGCTCGACGATCTGATCGGTCGGGACAAGAGAGATGGGAGAGATGGGAGAGATGGGAGGGATGGGACAGATGGGAGGGACGGGAGGGACGGGAGAGATGGAATCCGACTGCTCGCGGATTGCCGATTCGCCGTCGCTCGTGGCCGCACGAATCGCGGACTCGAGCCACTCGTGCCGCGCGACTGTGAGATGCGACGCCTCGAAGCCGACGCGCCGCCACCGGGAACCGGTCAGCGTCGCCGCCAGTGTCGCGTCGTATGACCCCTCGACGACGACGAGATCGAGGTCGGGACACTGGTGCGCGAGGCCGGAGGTGTCGGCGATCGCCGTGACGTAGCGAAAGTCGGTCAGGAACTGGATCCGCGCCGCGTCGATGAGGACGATCGCCGAGCTGCCGGTGAAATTCGTGAGGTAAAGGACGTTGGGCAGCGACGTGACGACGAGTGCGTCGAGTCCGGAGGCGGCAAGCGCCTCGCGAATGAGGTGATGGCGCCCTTTAAGGGCTGCGGTCGGCGCGTGTGACATGGATCGCGGTCAGCCATCGTTCGAGCGCCGCGATCGTCCGCATGCCTTCGTCGCGGGCGCCGTCGTCGAGCGATGGCGAAACGGGCGTCGACCAATTGTGCTCCGACTCGACGTGCGCCGGCGATTGAGCCGCCATCGCCACAGGCTCGTCCGGCGGCACCGCCCAGGCGTGCACCTCCGGCAACGGCGCCTCAGCCAGCCCCGCCAACTGTGGTTCCATCGCCGCAGCCTCTTCAGCGGGCGTGGGCGGCGCAACCGGGGCGGCAGGTACCGGAACAGGCGGCGCAGGCGCGGCTTGTGGCGCCGAAGCCGCGAGTGTCGGAATCGCGGGCGGAGGCGCGACTTGTGGCGCCGAAGCCGCGGGTGTCGGAATCGTCGGCGCAGGCGCAACTTGTGGCGCCGAAGCCGCGGATGGCGGGATCGGCGGCGGAGGCGCGAAGTTCAGGAACTCGTTCGCAATCTGCTCGAACGACAATCCTTCTTCAGCCGCCGGCGGAGGCGGCGGGTCCACCTGCCGCGCCAGCTCGGCGACCGTCTGCTGCAAATCGGGATCGTTGCGAGCGAGCCCGAGTGCGACGCGGTACTGCGCAAGCGCGTCTGGGAGCTCGCCACGGCGGTGGTGGATTTCGGCGATGCCACGAATGGCGGCCAGGTTCTCGGGTGCGCCCCTGAGAACGACGAGCAGCTCGTCCATCGCCTCGTCGAGCGCATTCAGCTCGATGAGCGCGCGGCCGAGCGTGACGCGGGCCGAGAGATACCCGGGATGGATCGCGAGCCCGGCGCGGCAGACGTCAACCGCCTCCTCGACCTGCCCTGCACGCCGGCACTCTTCCGCGAGCTGTGCAAACGC
>DATFWL010000043.1:0-9141 GCA_035259385.1 Vicinamibacterales bacterium
CCGAACGCTTCGTGCGATCGATCAAAGAGGAATGCCTTGATCGGATCATTCCGATCGGCGAGCGGCATTTCCGACGGGCTGTTGCCGAATACGTCGCGCACTATCATCACGAACGGAATCATCAAGGGTTGCGCAACGAGCCTTATCGACTGCGCGACTGGACGTCCGACCGACGGACGGATTCGCCCCCGCCCGCGGCTTGGAGGTCTCCTCAATTACTACGAGCGGGCGGCGTGATGCAACTGGACGATCATAGCGACGGCACGGCCGAGGGCCGGGACATTACGGGAGGGCACGCCAGTCGTGCATCAGGAGATTTGGTGCCGCCCTCGACGCTTCAACATCGACGACGCTCGTTGGAGTGCGTCGGCTGCCTGCGCTGCCGCGGTTTCCTGTCGTCGCTGGGCGCGCTCGCGAGCCGATAGCGGGGGCAGCAATCCCTTCGCACGGAGCCGGTCGGCATCCTGGTCAGCGATCACCCGCCGAATGGCCGCCAACTGCTTCTCGAGTGCCACAGGGGGAATCTCCTCCGCTTGGTTCAAGAGCGCACAAAGGCCACCTTGAGGCGCATGACAGCTCCGTGCGAGTTTGAGCAGGCTCCGCCGGCCATTCCTCGCGCACATGCGCCGCCAACGCGCCAGCGCGCGACCTTCCACCGACCATCGCTCGTGCCGGGTGCGCGCCGCACGGATGCGGGCGATTCCCTCAAGCGTCTTTGGCCCGTGCTGAGCCCGCCGTGAAGCCGACAGCGTCGCTTTCCTCGTATCGCGGGTGCCCGACAGGCGCCGCCGCGTCGCGTTCGAGCTCCGCATCGCGGCGCGGTGGCCGGGTTTCCGCTTGGATTGCCGTGGCGCAATCGGCCACGTCCGTGCTTGAGGTCGTTGGCGTTCCCGGTTCCCTCGACAATCACAGATCGCACGGCAATTTCCCTCGCCCAGAACGTGTCAAAAGTATCACCGCATCGTTCGCGGTGTATAAGGTTCTTCCCGAATCCTCGACAATTAGCCACGCCCAAAGTTCAAGAAGTTCAAACTGCTAGTGTATCCTTCCGACCTCAGGATGGGTTTGAACGAGGCACAAGATGCGAAAAGAACTGCTCGTCGCCGGCGTCGTCATGTTGGCCATTCCCGCCATGTTTATACGTTTCTGGGTTCAGCCAAACCAAACCACCATCGGCGTCCACCGCGCCAGATAAGTTTTTCGATTCCAAGGGCACACGAATCCGCTTTGTGGAGCAAGGGTCCGGTGAACCCATCATCTTGATTCATGACTACACAAGCAGCATCGAACGCTCGTGGACCAACACGGGTGTTCTGCAGAATCTTGCGAAGGATCATCGGGTCATCGCATTGGATCTCAGAGGCCACGGGAAGAGCGACAAGCCTACCACCCGTGGTTCCTATGGGATTGAGTTAAGTCAGGATGTCGTGCGGTTGATGGATCATCTGGCGATTCCACGCGCCCACATCGTGGGACATGCGTTCGGCGGCACGGTGAATGCGAAACTCTTAACCATTGCCGCTGATCGGTATAAGACCGCAATCTTGACCGCTTCTGCTGGATCACGAACATGGACCGCCCTCAATGAGAAAGCTGCGGAAGACGAGGCGGTTGAACTCACTCAAGGTGTGCCGTTTCGGACAGTGATTCTACGCATCGCGCCAAGTGACCGACCGAAACCAACGGAGGAGACAATCCGTGAGCAGTCGAGAGTGATGGTCAGCGTCAATGATCCTGTTGCCCTGGCTGCGTTGGTGCGCAGCCGTCGTGAATTGGTCGTCACGAACGCTCAGATGGCGGCAGTACGGGTGCCGACGCTTGCCATTGTCGGCGGTGTCGATGCGGCGCTCTCGGGTGTCAATGAACTGAAGACGATCATGCCGACGTTAAACCTGGTCGTTATTCAAGACGCCGTCCATTCTGCCGACGATCCCCGGAGTGTCCAAAGGCGCCCTGAGTTCGTGAACGCGATCCGAGATTTCATCGGAAATCACAGGATGTCCACAGGTCCATAGGTTTTGAAAACCGACACTGCATCTGATTCTTCCGTAGTCCTCGACAATCTTCCCGCTATGAAAACCTAAGGACGTGCGCAGCGCGTCAGCTCCGCAACGGCGGCAATCAGTTTGTCGCGATCGATCGGCTTCATGAGGCAGATCTGAAAGCCAGCGGCGTACGCGGCGGCGGCATCCTCGGCCCGTGTTAGCGCAGTCAGCGCCACAGCCGGTACAGTCGCGGAGAACGTGCGCACGGCGCGCATGAAGGCATATCCATCCTCCTCCGGCATCGCGAGGTCCGAGACGATAGCGGAGTAGCGATGGGCGCTGAGGCGCCGACGACCTTCCGCGGCGGTCGCCACATCGTCCACCTGCGCGCCGGCTTCCTGGAGCAGCGCGGCGACCAGGTGCCGCGCATCATCATCGTCTTCGACGACCAGCACACGAACGCGGTCCAGCCGCGGAGTCCGTGCGAACCGGCCGTTCGCGGTCGTCTCGCCATTGGCCGTTTCAACTCCCGTGGCACGTTGCATGACGCCGGTCTCCGTGAGCGGCAGTCGCACCACGAAGGTCGCGCCGGTGCCCGGGCCCTGGCTCGTCGCCTGGACCGTGCCGCTGTGCAGCTTGACGAGATGATGCACGATCGAAAGACCGAGGCCGAGACCGCCGTGCGCCCGCCGCGGTCCGGCATCGGCCTGGCGGAAGGGCTCGAACATGTGAGGTAAGAACTCCGCCGTAATGCCGACGCCTGTGTCGCTGACGGCGATTACGGCGTGTTCATCGGCTGCGGTGACGCGGACCTTGACGCGTCCTCCAGGTGGAGTGAACTTGATCGCGTTGGTCAGCAGATTCACCACGATCTGCTGAAGCCGCATCCCATCGGCCCTCAGGCTTGGCTCCGTTTCGAAGGCGGTCTCGAGGATGATCCTCTTGTCGTCGGCCATGGGGCGCAGCTCATCGATCGCGGTTCGGATCGGATCGGTGACTCGCACGACGGCCGGTTCCAGTTCCAGGCGTCCGGTGATGATCCGCGAGACGTCCAGCAGGTCTTCGATCAGCCGCTTTTGCATTTGCGCGCTGCGCTCAATCGCACTGATGGCGCGGTCCGTCTGGGCGGTGTCGAGGTGTCCGTGGCGCAGCAGCCGTGCCCATCCCAGCGTGGACGTGAGCGGCGTCCGCAGCTCATGGGAGAGCACCGCGAGGAATTCGTCCTTCGCGTGATTGGCTGTTTCAGCGCCATGCCGTGCGCGCTGCTCCCGAGCCATCTGTTCCCCGAGGGCGTTCGACATCGTGGCAAATGCCCTAGCCAGCGCTCGAATGTCTGATGGTCCGCCGCTCGAGACGGGTCGGGTGAAGTCGCCTCGCTCAAGGGCCCGGGCCGACGCGGCGAGCCGCTGCACCGGAACGCTCATCCAGTGCGCAGCGATTAGCGCCAGCAACACGCCCACGCATGCGAACAACGTCGCGCGAGTCACCAGGTCGACCATCAACGCGCCCGCCGGTGCGAGCGCCTCGTCGTGGGAGAGATGGGCGTCCACGCACATCGGCTGGGCGAACGCGGCGAGCGGATGAACGCCGTGAACCGTGTTGACGCCGCGATAATCGATGTCGATCGATTCCGACGCGCCCCTTGCACACGAGTGACTCGCTTCGGCGAACAGCGCGACCTGCATTGCCGGGTTGAAACGCAGTGGGGTTACCGCACCGCCGTTCGCATTGCTCAGGAAGACCTCGCCGCTTTCGCCGAGCCCGAGCGGCTGCTCGAAGAGCGCGGTGAGATCGCGGATGCTGAACACCAGGCGCACAGCCGCCCTCGCGTTCTCGGCAAAAATAACGTACGTCGCTTCGCCGTTTTCCTCCACGACTCGGGCGAGCGGACTCGGGATGGGCAGGTTGTCCGAAATCGCCGAGCCGCTACGCGCTATGCGACGCCGGCCCTTCGTTAGCAGCGCGCCGACCGCATGTTCGCTCGCGCGCAGTTCCCGAAGCGCACGACGCGCGCATCCGAGCTCCCATGCGATGCGACCCGATGGCGTCTCCTCGCCGCACAACGACGCCGCGGCGATCAGAAAACGTTGCGCCCGCTGCTGCTGCCCGTCGACCATCCGATTGATGGCATCCGCGCGACTCTGTGCGGCCGCGCGGACCGCCCGGCGAGCGTCGCGCTCGAGATTGACCGTCTGCGCGCGATACGCGAGTGTGGTCAGCGCGACGGCAGTCACGACGATCGAACCGACAATCGTGCACAGGTGCTGAGTTCTCAGTGAGATCGATCGGGACGCCATGTGTCCGATGCCTTGCCCCGTCTCGCGGCCACGCCGTGCACCTTGCGAGGGCGTTTCGGTGGGGTATCGGTGCGACGGCCGTTGGACTGAAGCCCAGCAGTACTAGCTCATCGACGTCGCCATGACAGTGCGCGCATCGGGAGCAGGTGACGCCCAATTTGCGGCACGCGAGCGCAACGAGACCGAGTAGCGAGGTCTGTCAACTGGTTCATCTCCGTGGCGTCATCTCTCGTGTCGGCTCCTGAACAGAGAGTCCAGGGTGTCCTCGCTGAAAACTCCATCGGCTGCTTCCAATGCGCTGGCCGGATCGCCGTCGCTGGCGCCGGCGCGAGATCACGTGGGCCGACGAGGGGCGATATCCACACACCGTGCTCACGGGAGTCGTGTCACATGACGCGCCGCGGCCTTGGCAGATGCCTGCGAACCGATCGCGACAACGGCTGGAAACGCGTCGTCGGCGAGATTCAGTTCCGAACGGCTCTACGCCGCGCGCCGTTCGTATCGGTGGATGGAGTCCGCCAACCTCTGGAATGGCGATGACCGGTCCAGCGTCGAGAGGGCTGATCGGCCGTGACGAGGGCGAGTCCTTGCTGAGAGAAACGAGGTGCGTCCGCGAGTTGGTGTAGTACGCGACGTAGGATGTCACGATTGTTCGGAGACCTGCCGCGTTGAGCACGATCACGTGATCGAGGCACTCGCGGCGGAGCGAGCTGATGAACCGCTCGACGTAGGCGTTCTGCCACGGTGCGCGTGGCGCCGTGCGGACGACCTCGATACCCATGGCCGTCGCCGTCCCCGCCACTGCCTGAAAGGCGAGATCTCGGTCGTGAATGACGTAGCGCGGTGCCTGATCCCACGGAAACGCTTCGCGCAATTGTTGTGCGGTCCAGGCCGCGGTTGGATGTTCCGTCACGCCGACATAAAGGATGCGCCGACGTTCGTGCGCGAGGATGACGAGCACGAAGAAGAGGCGACACGTCGCCGTCGGAACAGCCAAGAAATCGGGAGCTACGATCTGCCGGACGTGATTGGCCAGGAACGTGCGCCACGACTGCGAGGGCGGTGTGGCCGAGCGCGAGGTACTTCGCGACGGTTGCCTGAGAGATTTCCGCGCCGGGCTTCAAAAGCTCGCCGTGGATCCGTGGCGCACCCACACCGGATTGTCGTGCGCCATCTTCCGAATCAACGCGCGCACATCTGCGGCCACAGGCGGTCGACCGGTGCGCCGACGACTCTTCCACGTCCAAAACAGGCGAAAGCCTTTGCGATGCCAGGCGACGACGTCTCGGCTTCACGATGACAAGGGCCGTTCGCCAGCCGGTCCACACATGTGACAACCGGGCCCAGAGCCACCGGTCCGCTCTCGCGAGACGAAGCCGCCGCGGCCGAGACCGTTGGACCACGTGTAGTTGATGGCGCAGCGCGAGGACTTCGAGGTGCAGCGCGGCCCGAGACGCCACCACCCCTCAAAACCAGACCCGAAATCATTGACCGCTCTCTATCGCGGCTAGAGCCTACACACCGGTAACGACAAAGTTCAATGGCTTCAACGTGTACGACGTTTTCAGCACACACAACCAGACACCGGAGGTGCACACATCCTGCGCGCGCGGTGAAGAGCCCGCAGCGGCGTGCTAGCATGTGCACAAGTTCACACAAGGCCGCGAGAGATGACCACAACCCGTTCGCATCGACACCGATACCAAAAAGCGGCTCGAGGCGCTGGCGAAACGCTCTCGGCGCTCGAAGTCGTTCCTTGCGGCCGAAGCGATTGCCGCCTTCGTCGAGGCGGAAAGCTGGCAGCTCGATGAAATTCAGAAAGGACTGACCGAGCTCAATGAGGGCCGTGGGGTCCCGCACAAGGATGTCGCGAAGTGGCTCCGTTCGTGGGACCAAAAACGTGAGCGGAAGGCGCCTCGCGCGTGATCATCGTCTGGTCGCCTCGCGCGATCGAACACCTGGCTCACCTCCGCTCGTACATCGCGCGCGAAAACCCCAAGGCCGCCAATCGAACCGCAAGCGTATTGCTTGAGGCTGTCGACCGTCTCGCCGAGTTACCGAATCTTGGCCGTCCTGGTCGGATGCCGCGCTCAGAGTCAATGCCCTCGAAATAGCCGATCAGCAGCAACCGGAAATAGATCCCCGGCGGCAAGCCCGGCCGGCCCATGATCTCCGCATAAAAACTGACACACTGCGCTTCGACGAAATCGTCAAAGCCCTGTTCGCGCAGCAGTTGATTCAAGCGCCGATAAAACGGGTGGCTTGCTGCTGTTGGCAGGTCGGTCGTCGTGACCCACATCGTCGGTTGTCAATCGCGGTTGCGCTTGCCCATCGCCATGTGCGGAGTGTAGTACGAGACCTCGATACGTACAATGCGGTGCTGCTGTCGGATCGCAGAACCGTCGGAGGTCCCGATGCGAGGATTGCTCCTATTCACAGTCGCGCTAGCGATTTCCAGCGCGGGGATCGCGCAAGTCGCTGAACCGCCACAACAGCAGACAGTCGAGATTCTGAGTGGTCGCCTTCAACTAAAGGGATTTTTGTGGAGGCCCGCAGGCCGCGGTCCGTTTCCCGCGGTCGTATTCAATCACGGCAGAAGCGATACTGCGCAGCAACACAGCCTCCCACTCGGGCTCACACTCGAACACGTCGCGCAGGTTCTCGGCCCGGTGTTCGTCAGGCACGGTTTCGTATTTCTGTACGCATTCCGCCGTGGCGAAGGGCCGTCTGCGGATCAGGGGCAATTCATCGGCGATCTGCTGCAGCGGGAAGAGGCAGCGAAAGGAGTCGAGGCACGTCGGCATCTGCAGCTGGTACTGATGACGACTGATCATCTGCAGGATGCGCTCGCAGCGTTGTCGTTCCTCAAGAGTCTTTCTTATGTGGACGCACGTCGCGTGGCCGTGGCAGGACATTCATTTGGCGGTCAATTGACATTACTGGAGGCCTCACGCGACCGCACCCTACGCGCCGCGGTGACATTTGGGGCCGCGGCGGGCTCGTGGGATGGGTCGCCCGAGCTCCGCGATCGTTTGATCGAAACGGTGCGCGGACTCACGATGCCAGTGATGCTGATTCAGGCAGCGAACGACTACTCGCTGTCGCCGAGCAGCGCGATGGATGGAGAACTGACGCGTTTATCGAAACCCCACATGCGTAAGATCTATCCCGCGTTTGGGGACACGCAGGGCCACGGGCACAATTTCCTCTACTTTGATGTTGCTCGATGGGAACAGGACGTGTTTGCTTTCCTTGAGGCAAACGTGAGACCAAACAACCACTGACGTGAGCTCCAGGTGATGAGTGAGAAGCTGCCAGCAGGCCGTGGTCCCAAACGTTCACCACGATGGTATGGACTCCTCCCGGTTCCGATGCGGCATGATGCCGCATCAGCTGATGCCCATCAGCGCAACCAGGAGGAGACCGAGATGGATGCTACGACAGTTGCCGTGGACGTCGCAAAGACCGTGTTCGAAGTCGCCATCGCGAATCGCCAGTGGCACATCGTCGCGCGGCATCGATTGAACCGACGACAGTTCACGCACTTCCTGACGACCGTTTCGCCGACGCGCGTGGTGATGGAAGCGTGTGGCACCGCACATCATTGGGGGCGGTGCGCTCAACGGAACGGCCACACGGTTACTCTGTTGCCGCCCGCGTACGTGCGGCCCTACGTGCGACGAAATAAAACCGACCGCACCGATGCCGAGGCTTTGCTCGAAGCCGTGCGCTCCGGGCAAATTCCGGTGGTACCGGTGAAAACCGTCGCGCAGCAAACACTCGTCGGCTTGCATCGGATCCGCGATCAGTGGATGACGACGCGGACGGCGCGGATCAATACCGTGCGCGGACTCTTAAGAGAGCAGGGCATTCTTCTGCCGGCGGGTGCGGGGCCGGCCGTGCGCGCGATTCCGGCCCTCCTCGAAGATGCCGAGGCGCCGCTCCCCGCTCACCTGTGTCGGATGCTTGCGCTCATTTACGAAGAGATTCGCCAGCTCGAGGACTGCATCGGTCGGCTCGAGCGAGAGCTTCGTGCGTTGGCCGACGCCGATCCGGTCGTCCGTCGACTGCGTGAGATTCCGGGCATTGGGCTGCTGACGGCGACGGCGCTGATCGGTATCGTGGGCTCCATTCACGCGTTTGGCCGCGCGCGCCAGTTTGCGAGCTGGCTGGGCCTGACGCCGCGCGAATATTCAAGTGGCACTCGCCGGCGGCTCGGCGGGATCAGCAAACGCGGCGATGTCTACCTCCGGTGTTTGCTCACGCACGGTGCGCGCGCGGTGCTACACAGCGCGCATCGTCGGGCGACCGCCAAGGAGCCGCTCACGCGGCTCCATCAATGGGCGTTGACGGTGCAAGCACGACGCGGCCATAACAAGGCGACGGTCGCCGTCGCCAACAAACTCGGGCGGATCGTGTGGGCCGTCTGGACTCGCGATGCCGCGTTTGATCCGAGACCGGCCGTGGCGGATGCGGCGTGAGGGCGCGGACTCACGCTCAGGCGACGGCCGCCTGCGCGGGCCGCTGGTGGAGTGGGCGGCCTGCTCGGCGGCAGCTGGTGAGAAACGACACAGCCGCGATCCGCCTCTGCATGTGATCGAAGGTGAGCTTCGTTAACGAGATGCTGAGCGAATGACGCGACAGATGGCCCATCGGTCGAGCCGACACCGCATCAGGCCGATAGCAGCCCTGGCTCTCGAAGCCGGCACCACGATTGGCCCGCGGTGCGCGAATGTCCATCTTGGCCCGGAGGCCGAACGCCTCCACAGAGAGGCCGGATATACGACCGCACCCGATCCGATGGAAACAGTGTTAGCGCCAGGTCGCTCGACATCCGGGAGGAGTCCATATACGGGCTG
>DATFWL010000044.1:0-3328 GCA_035259385.1 Vicinamibacterales bacterium
AGCGGGCAACGCTTGCTCCAACTCGGGAAGGTCGCCGGCCACGTAGACGGAAACGCCGGGGAGCGCTCGCGCGGCTGACGTGTCGACGGCTACGATCCGGGCCCGCGCGTGGGTCGAGCGAACGATGGCGACGTGGAGACAGCTGGCGGGAGCGATGTCGTCGACGAACCGCCCGCGTCCAGTGACGAGCCGCTCGTCCTCCCTGCGCCGCGGAGACTGACCGATCACGTCAGCCGTTTTCTTTGCAATAGCGGGCGAGCTTCTCGTGGGTCGCGAACCAGACGCCGTCCGTTTCCTTGATGGGCTGGATGCATGAGATCGCGTTCCACGCCGCGCGGTAGCTCGCTGGTGAGAGCGCTCGCCTCCCGGCTACCGCACAGATTATCCTGTTTGCCGTTGCAACGGGATGCGTGATGCTAGTCGGCGTTACTTCTCGTCGTCGGTCGCAGACCGCCGATTCTTCCTCCCTCGACGCCAGCTGGAGGGAGATCGCCGAACCGATTCCTGCGTGATTCCTGGACAAACGAAAGGGGCTAGCGGCCTCAACGTCCGCTAACCCCTCGTTGGCGATGGTTGCGGGGGCTGGATATGCTGAATGCTACACGGCGCCTGAATCATGGTGGGATTTTGAGCCGTTCGTAGATTTACAGCATCAACAGCTCTCCGCGTTCGCAGCCCTGTTCTCTGCCACCTAAATTGTCACGCATGCGCTCTGCCAGCCAACAGCCTCGTGACGCCACGACCGCCAGCGTCGCCAACCCCGTCGTTCGCGGCCTATCTCGCGCGGCTCCCCGCGGGGCGGCTTTGGCTCTCTTTGGTTGTCGTTGGAGCAACTTCCTCGATAGTTCTTGGATGAAGGTGGGCGGCGCGACGATGACGAACATGTTCGCTGATCCTCGACGGCGCGCGGCCACCGATGTCGCCGAGCGCAGGGCGCTCCCGCTGGGTCCGGCTGAAATCACTTGTCCCCGATCGTCTTCCGTATGCTGCCGTAGTGTTCGTCAGTGTGGCGGATCAGGGCAACCATGATCAGCTGTTCCACTGTCATCGGGGGCGCGTCCGTGAAGAGGACCCCGCTTTTCGCCAGCTGCTCGTCGCTGAAGCCGCGGACTACGGCAGCTGCCTTCGTCGCAGCCTTTCGATGGAGCGCGAGTGTCTCCTCTTTGGTGCAGCCAGCGAAATCCTTCGCGTGCTGGGCGTTCCCGTCGTCGAGCATCTTCCGCGTGAAGTTGCCGAACGATTGTCCAGCCGCGAGCCCTGTGGCGATGTCGGGCACCCGTTCGTACGCCGTCGCGAGGTGATGCGCCGTCACGCCAACGGACCACTTCTCCGCTTCCGTGACCTTCTGCCAATCCGCGGCCGTGACGCTTTCCAGTATATGGGCGGCCTCCTGAGCCTTGGCCTCGAACTGCCTGGCGAGTGATTCTCCCTTTGCTCCCATGGCGTCCTCCTTGGTGTGGGCCACACTCCCTAGTCGAACGGTACGTCTCGAAATCGACAGGCTGCTCAATTCGACGTGGCGGGGTGCGAGAGCTCGCCGACGTCGTCATCCGCCACGTGACCTGGTCGCGTCTCGGGTGACACGCGCTCCACGATGAGCTCCGCCAGGCGACTGGCCGCCGTCAGAAGCCGTAGCGAGCCACATTCGGCGGCTTCGTCGACCTGTGTCCGCGCGGCCGTGACGAGAAACGCCACGAGCTCCAGCGCTTTCGTCCTCATTCAGCACCATCTTCTCCGCCATGTCGGCTCCTCCCTGGTGTGTTCCGCGCGTATCGAATCTCCCAATCGCCCGCAGGCCCAGCCGGAATGACTTACGCCACGACGCACAAACAACGCCATCCGCCAGCGCCAACCGTGCCTCTTCCGAAGTGTTGACTGTTGGACCAAGGTCGTATTGACGGCGGTCGGTCGGACGACCAAGCTCGGTGCGACATTCGCAGTGGCCGCTGGTGCCTCGCATCGCTGCTTCGGGCAGGATCTCGGAGTTGCAGGAGCTGATGTGACTGTTGTGATTCATTCCCCGGTAGAAGTCACGCCGCAGCCGGTAGCCGCCCGGATTAGCGAGCAGGAAGCCTACGACGTCGAGACGTACATCTACCTCTACCCACTGATCACGCACTAAGGAAGACTTGAAGCCAGAGGAGGAACAACAATGACAAACGGCACAGTCCTCGTGCTCGGTTCCAACGCTACCCGCATCGAGGTTCAGGGCGGCAACACCGGCCCCACGGGCAATTATCTCAACGAGACCGTCGTTCCGGCGATGGCCTTTATCGAGGCGGGATACAACCTCGTGCTCGCAACTCCCAACGGAGCCAAGCCACACATAGATGAAGTCTCGGATTCTGCAGTGCATTTCGGTGGCGACCAGGCCGCTTACTCGCGGGCCAAGGCTTTCTGGGCAGATGATCCGGCGATGAATCAGGTCCGCACGCTGCGTTCCGTGATCAAGGGAGGGTTGGACGGCTACGTCGCCGTGTTCGTCCCCGGCGGCCAGGCGCCGGTCGTCGACCTGATGCAAGACCCTGACGCGGGTGAGATCCTTCGTCATTTCCATCAGCACTCGAAGCCTACGGCACTGCTGTGCCACGGCCCCATCGCGCTCGTCTCAGCGATGCCTCACGCGCGGGAGTTTCGTGCAGCGCTCATCGCAGGAGATGAGAAAAAGGCTAAAGAATGGGCGAAGGGCTGGCCATATGCCGGCTACAAGATGACGATTTTCTCAGCCTCAGAAGAGACGTGGGTCGAGAACGACATCCTTCACGCGAAGCTGTATTTCAACATGCCGTACGCGCTCACAACTGCTGGCGGCGAGGTGATCACCGGGTCTGTCGATTTCGCGCCCAACGTGATTGCCGATCGCGAGCTCATCACTGGTCAGAATCCGAGGTCCGATCATCCGATTGCTGCGAAGCTCATCCAGGTGCTGGCTCTTCGCGAGGGAAGGGCGGCCTGAGATGAACAAGGCAGGATTCACAACTGTCAACCCGTCTACTGGTGAGGAGATCGAAGCATTCTCGTACTTCACACCGGCGCAGACAGACAACGTCGTCGGGCGGGCCGACAAGAGCTTTCGCTCCTTTCGCGATCTTCCGGTTCACAGACGAGCCCAGCTCTTTACGGACCTCGGGAACACCTTGAGGAAGAACAAGGCACAGCTCGCGAAGGTCATCTCGACGGAGATGGGAAAGATCTTCTCGGAGGCTGAGGCCGAAATCGAGAAGTGCGCGCCGAAATGGGCCGGAAAGATACGACATGAAGAAGAGGAAGCAGCGGAAGGCGGACACGAAGTACCTGTCGCGGGTCGAGTCGCAGATGCTCGACAAGT
>DATFWL010000045.1:0-4253 GCA_035259385.1 Vicinamibacterales bacterium
TTGATCAGCGGAATCTGGCCGAGCCCGGGCGTCCGGTCGGTCTGGTTCTGCTCCTGGCTCACGAAAATGCCGCCGATGACGGTGGTCTGCCCGTCGCTCACGAGCACCTGGGTGATGGCGCGCTGGGTGTTGATCGGCGGAATGTTGTTGACGGCGCGGCTGAAGTCGGGCGATGCGTTCTCCAGCGCGATCTGCATGATGACCGTGTTGGCGGCGGTGATCTGCGGCGTCACCTTCAGCGTGAGCGCGGCATCCTTGAAGCTGACCGTCACGGTGTTGTTCGCGACGGTCTGAATCGGAATCTGCACGCCCTGGGTCATTTCCGCGGCGACGTTGTTCTGCGTCGTGACGCGCGGCGTCGAGAGCAGCCGGCCGTTGCCGCTGCTTTCCAGCGCGGACAGCGCGACGTCGAGGTTGAACGCGCCGTTGACGGCGCCGAGCGCGAGGCCGGCGGCGCTGGTCGCGCCAGGCACGCCGAGGTTGACCGCGGTCGGTTGACTGGTGACCGCGCCGGTCGCCGGTCCCTGCACGCCGCCGGTGCGACCGCCGAAGTTGCCGTTGTTCGGGAACGCGAGGTTCGTGGTGTTGCCGAGCGCCGGATCGACGCGGCCGTTGAAACCCCATTGCACGCCGAGCGCGCGCGCGTAGTTCTTGTTGGTCTGCACGATCCGGGCTTCGATTTCGACCTGCGGCTGCGGACGATCGATCGTCGAGATGAGCTCGGTCGTCGCGGTCAGCCGTTCGGCCAGATCGGTGACGATCAGGGTGTTGGTGCGAGTGTCGACGAACGCCTGACCGCGATTCGACAGCACGTTCGCCTGCTTGAGGAGCGTGACCATCTCTTCGCCCTTCGCGTAACTGAGCTGACGCGTGAGCGTCGTCACCTGGCCGGCATCGGCTTGCGCCTTCGCCAGGTCGCTGCGTTCTTTCTCTTCGGCCGCGAGCGTGGTGAGCGGCGCGATGCGGACGATCGTGCCGTCCACCATGTATCCCAGCTTGTTTGCGCGCAGAATGATGTCCAGCGCCTGATCCCACGGCACGTCGCGCAGCGCGACGTCGACCGATCCAGTGACCGCCGGATCGATGACGACGTTCAGGCCGCTGATTTCGGCGAACGTGCGCAGGACGGCGCGCAGGTCGGCGCCCTGGAAGTCGAGGCTGATCGGATGCCCTGAATACTGCTTGCCCCTCGTGCCCGGCTGATCGACCGGCGGCTGAATGGTGGCCGGCGGCGTCACTGGCTGCGCCGCGACGGCGGCGCGCGGCGCGGGTGCCGTCGTGACGGCCTTCGGCCGTGCAGGCGCGGGCGGTTCCGGTGGCGCGGGCGGCGCCGCCGGGGCTGGCGATCCGCCGTTGAGACCCAGCGCCGCGATCGGATCGGCCGCGGGACCCGTCTGGCGAAGCGCATCCATCGCATCGACGGTGCCTGCCCTCGTGAGCTGCGACTCCCGACTGCCGACTGCTGACTGCCGGCTGTCGACTGTCGACTCGCGACTGACGACTCCCAATTCCCCACTCTGTGGCGGCGTGACATACGGCGGCGTCTTCGCAGACGGCTTGTCGAAGTCGATCACCACCGTGTTGCGATCGCTCCGCGCGTGATGCGCAACCGGCTGTGCGAGCGCGATGCGCACCCGCGCCGTCGGCGCGCCGAGCGATTCGGTATCCTCGACGCTCACCCCGGCGATGGCGCTCCTGCCGTTTGCGGCGACGGTATTGGCGACGTCGTCGTGGGTCACGTTCCGGAAATCGACGAGGACGGTGAGCGCGTCGGGGCGCGTGAGCGAATACGCCACCGGCTCCGAGGCTTCGATGAGGAGCGACGCACCGCTTCCGCTGGTGCGCGCGCTGATGGCCTTCAACCGGACGGTCGGCGTGCCGGCGGCCGGTCCGGACGCCTTCACGAGCGCGCCGGCCGCCGCCACGGTGAGAATCAGGGCAAGGCCCCTCGCAGCAGTCATTCCTTGACGTCCTCGAGCGATCGCAACAGTTTGCGCACCTCGCGCTGTTTGACGAGCGACAGCGGATCGTTGACTTCCTGAACGACCACGAGTCCCTGCGCGGTGATGGTTCTGATCGTGCCGTCGAGGAGCTTGTCGCCCTGGTGCACGATGTAGGTCTTGTTATCGGGGCCCATGATCATGGCGACGTGTGCGCCGCGACTCTGCATCACGCCGCGCACCGAGATGTCGTTGACGGCGAGACCGGCCGGACCCTCACCTTTGTGCGAGGTCGCGGCCGCGAGCGCGCCGTTCGCCGTGAGGCTCTGGAACGGATCGCGACGGCCGTCGGCGCGGTACGAGTAGGCTTCCGGGGCTGGCGGCGCGGGCGCGGCAGGCGCCTGCGGTGTCGCTGCCGGCGCGGACGGCTTGGATTCACCTGACGTCGCTGCCGGCACCGGTGTCGCCGAAGCCGCACCCTGCTTGGCGGCCGGCGCGGGCGGCTGTTGCGGCTGCGGCGCAGCGGTTTTCGGCGCGGCCTGCGCCGCACCCGGCTTCGCAGGCGGCGAAGGGGGCTGGGCAACGAGCGGCGTTGCCGCCGCGGCGACGGCCACGAAGACGAGGGCGGGCAGTCGCATCACTATGCGCCCCGTCCCGGCGGCGGCGTTCCGCGACCCGGCGCGCCGCCGCGGCCACCGGTGGTCGGCTTCTCCAGCAGGACGAACGTCGTCGCGATGCACGTCGCGGTGATCGTGCTGTTCCCGTCCGGCTTGTCCTTGCCCTTCACGTCGAGGCCGGTGATGTTGACGATGCGCGTGAACTTGCCGACGCGATCGAAGAAGGTCGCGAGGTTGTGATAAGTCCCTTCGAGCTCGAGTGCGATCGGCCACTCGGCGTGCAGCTGTTTCGTGACCGTCGGCGCCGGCTTGAACCCCTTGATGGTCATATTCGACTGCGCGGCGACGGCCTGCATGCGGTTCAGCAGATCGGCCGCGTCCTTCTCTTCGGGCAGGATCGCCTTCAGGTTGGCGAGGCGGCCTTCGAGGTCGGTGACCTGGGCGCGGAATTCCGGCAGCTTCTTCGCGGTGGTGAGGCCCTTGGTGATGTCGGCCCGCAGCGACACGAGCTGGGTTTTGCGCGCCGCCATGTCGGCGTGCACGGGCATCTCGTAGTAGTAATAGAAAACCCCGCACCCCGCGGCCGCGAGCACCACGAACGCGCCGACCTGCGCGAACCACGGGAGCTTGGTGAGCGTCAGTTCCATGGCATGTCACTGAGCCGTATCGGGGCGACCCGACACGACCTTTAAATGCGTGTCCATCCCCTATCCGCCGGCTTTCGGCGCGGCGGGCGCCGCCGCCGGCGGCGCCTCCGGCGGACGGAACGTCGCCTTCAGCGAGAACTTGATCAACTCACCCGGCGGCTGCGTCGACGCCTCGCTCGTCGTCGAGACGATGTCGATCGAGCGCTTGAAGTAGCCGGAGGCTTCGAGGTTCGAGATGAACTCGGCGACGCCCGTCTGGTTCGTGCACTTGCCGTCGATCAGGATGTCGTCGTTGGCCTGCTTCAGCTCGGTGAGCCAGAGCATCGGCGGCACCGCGCGGCTGATCTGATCGAGCATGTGCACCGGGCCGGTCTGGCCCTTGCGCAGCGTCTCGATGAGCGCGACGCGCTGCTGGAGCTGGGCCTTGCGCTGCTCGTACTGCTGCACCTGCTGAATGACGGAGTGCAGCCGCGTGGTCTCCTGCTGGGCGGCAGCGATCTCGGCGTCGAGCTGAGCCGATTCGCGAGTGAGCGACCAGTAGCGCCAGCCGATGAACAGCACCGCGAGCAGCAGAATCATGCTGCAGCCGACCGCCATCTTCTGGCCGGCGGTGCCGAAGGTCGCCGCCGCCTTCTTCTTGGCGCGCTCGCGCTCGGCGGCGAGCAGGTTGATGCGAATCACCGGTCACCTGCCCGTCTGAGCGCCAGGCCGACGGCGACCGCCGCCGCCGGACTCACCGCTTCGGGATCGTCGACGCCGAGCTTCTGCGGCTCGAAGCTGATTTTCTTGAACGGGTCGAACATCTCGACCGACGTGTTGAAGCGTTCGGTCAGCGCCTGGACGAAGCCGTCGACGCGCGATGCGCCGCCGCTCAGCACGATCCGGTCGATGCGATCGCTCGTCGCGCTCGCCTTGAAGAAGTCGAACGTCTTCTGGATCTCGAGGAGGACGTTCTCGGTCATCGCATGGAGGACCGGCGTCACCTCCTCGACCGCGACGCCGTCGACCGGCTGGCCGCGCTTGAGCTGCTCCGCGGCCTCGAACGGGAG
>DATFWL010000046.1:0-17404 GCA_035259385.1 Vicinamibacterales bacterium
TGCCGGCGAGCACGATCCGGCCTTTCACCTTGTCTTTTGCGCTGTCGAGAAACGCTGTCAGCTCGGCCGGCGTCGGCCGATCAGGCAGCGACAGCTGATACGCCTGCGCCGCGATCACGCCATTGGTGCCTGGCGTCCACGCCAGCACCTCCGCGACAAGGGCATCCTTCACCGGCGCGACGATATGCGCGGTGAGCCGCTCGTTGACCCAGCCGGGATGGCCGAAGTCCCACGGCTCGAGGTGCCCGTTGGAGAATCCCCACGACGCCATCTCCTTGATCGCCCATTCGCCTGCCGCCTTGAGGCTCGGCGATCCGGTCACCCGCGGACCGTAGACGTCGGTGAGCACGTGCAGCGTGTGCATGATCTTCGAGCGAGCGTTCTCTTCCTGCCGGATTTTCGCGTTGATGTCGGCGTCGGGCCGCGACTGGCCGGCGAGCGGCGCGACGAGCGCCAGGAGGGCGATCAGCGTGGAAACGCGTCTCATCATGGCGGTTATCCTACCCTGTTAACCTCGCGGCGGCGGCGCCCGTATATAAGAGATGATGACGAAAACGTGCGCACTCCTGGCGGTGCTCGTGCTCGCGGGCAGTACCGCCACCCTCTCCGCCCAGCCCAAGTCGTCCGTTGAAGAGCAGAACGCCAGCGAGACGCGCGAACGCGTTCGTCAGATTCTTGAACAGTATCCGCCGTCGCTGCGCCAGGTGCTGCGCTGCGACCCGTCGCTGCTGGCCCGGCCGGAGTACCTGACCACGTACCCGACGCTCGCAGCCTACGTCACGCAGCATCCTGAGATCGCGCACAACCCGGTGTTCTTCCTCGGTGGCGGCTGCGGCGGCGGCAACGTGGAGGGACGATCGCAAGTGGCCATCTCACTCGAAAGGATCTTCGTCGGTCTCGAAGTGATGCTCGGCGTGATGTTCGGCATCGGCGCCGTCGCATGGATTCTCCGCTCGGGCATCGACTATCGGCGCTGGCAGCGCGCGATGAAGATCCAGACCGAGGCGCACACCAAGATCGTCGATCGCCTCGCGTCGAACGAAGACCTGATCGCCTACATGAACTCGGCCGCCGGCCAGCGGTTCCTGATGGCAGCGCCGATGGCGCCTGCGCCGGCCGACGCGCCGGCGATGCCGGTGAACGCGCCGATCAACCGCATCCTGTGGTCGGTGCAGGCCGGCGTGGTGCTGGCGGTCGCCGGCGCCGGGCTGTTCATCGCGAAGAACGGCATCATCGACGAAGCCGCCCAGGCGATGCAGGTGCTCGCCATCTTAATCATGGCGCTCGGCTTCGGCTTCGTGCTCTCGGCGCTCGCCTCGTGGGCGCTGTCGCGGCAGTTCGGCCTGGTGCACTCGCGCGCCGACCATGCGTGACGTGACGCTCAGCGAGCTGGAACGGTTCGGCGCCGACGCCGCGGACGCTGACGCGACGTTTCAGATGGACGAAGAGGCGTTCCGGCGCTTCTACGATCGAACGGCGCGGCCGGTCTGGGCGTATCTCGCGCGCATGACCGGCAACCCGCGGCTCGCCGACGATCTCCTGCAGGAAGCGTATTACCGGTTCCTCCGCACGCGGACCACGCTCGACGACGAAGCGCACCGCAGGAATTATCTGTTCCGCATCGCAGCCAACCTGGCGCACGACATCCGCCGGCGGCCGCGGCTCGACGAGACCGCGCTCGACGACACTGCGTACGGCACGGACGCCGCCGACCCGCGCGGCCGCGACGTCGCGGCCGATACGGCGCGGCGCGTCGATCTCGCGCGCGCGATGTCGCGGCTGAAGCCGCGCGAGCGCGATCTCCTGTGGCTCGCCTACGCGCAGGGATCGTCGCACGACGAGATTGCTCAAACGCTGGGGTTGAAGACGTCGAGCATCAAGATGCTGCTGTTCCGCGCGCGGCGCCGGCTGGCGGCGTTGATCCGGGAGCGGGCGTGATGACCGAGTGTCCACGCGAAACCGATGTGTTCGAAGCGATCGCCTTCGGCCGCTGGCCGGAGCACACGAGCGTCGAACTGCAGACCCACGTCGCGGCTTGCCCGGTGTGCCGCGATGTGGCCGACGTCGCGGCGGCGCTGCACGCCGACCGTCAGGCGCTCCTCCGCACCGCGCAGCCGCCGACCGCCGGCGTCGTCTGGTGGCGGGCGACGATCCGCGCGCGCGCGGAGGCGACGCGCACCGCGATGCAGCCGATCATGTGGTGGCAGGGCGTTGCGGCGGCGGCGATCGTCGGGGTCGTCGCCGCGCTCGGCGGCGGTCTGTGGCAGTGGAGCCGCACCGCCGACCGTATTGGCGGGCTCGTCGAACTGCTCGTGAATCGCCACGATGCGACGTCGATCGCGAGCTTCGGCTTCGAGCACGCGATCCTCGTCCTGCTCGGCGTCGTCGCCTGCCTCGTGCTCGCCCCTGTCGCGCTCTACCTCACACTGTCCGACGACTGAGCGAGACGGACCCGCAGAAAACGGGAAGCCACGAAAACACGAAGGCACGAAGAATTTTCTTAAGATTGCCGCTTCGTGCCTTCGTGCCTTCGTGGCGACGACGCCTCTGTCGGGAGTCGCGCGAAGGCTACAGCCGAGCATCAGCGTGACGGTGAGGCCGCCGCGACGATGGCGATGCGATCGCCTTTCGGACTCACGGCGAGCCGCGTGACGCCATGCATGCCGAGGGCGGCAAGATCGGCGAGCCGCGTCCAGCTTCTCGAGTCCCGAACGTAGCCGTAGAGCACGTCCTTCTCGGCCATCAGCAGCTGACCATCGGGCGTCCACGCAAGATCGGCTTCCTTCGCGCCGGCGACGGCGGCGACGATGGTCGTCACGGCGTGAGTCTTCGGATCGAGCTCGCGCACCATCAGCGACCCGTCTTCATCCTTGTCCACGAAGCTGATCGTGCCGCTGCGCGGGACGCGCAGAACCGATCGCGTGATGCCGCGCGCGACTTCGACGGTGCTGGCGCTGCGGGTGTCGGCGAGCTGCAGCGTCGTCGGCTGGCCGAGCACGAAGAGCGCGACCGTGTGGTCGTCCGCCCAGGCGTGATAGCCGACCGGCTTCACGCGCTCCAGCACGAGCTCGGGCTCCGTGCCCTCGAGCGTGAAGCGCCACAGCCGCTGCGTCCCGTCGGCTTCGACGCGAATCACCGACACGTGCTTCCCGTCAGGCGTGACGGTTGGCGAATACTCGCTTTCCGGCGTCTCCGTCACGCGCGCCGTCGTCCCGGTGCCGAGGTCGTACCGATAAATGTCGGTCTGCGTCGCCCCACGATTTGACGTGAACAGCAGGCTCGCGCCGTCAGGTGTGAACGACGGCTGATTGTCGTAGCCGGGTGTGTGGGTGATGTTGACGGCGCGCGCGACCGCCGGCTGGCCGCGCGCGGAAAACGTCGCCAGGAAGATGTCCGTGTCTGGCGGCGCCTGTGCCGGCGGTGCCTGAGGAGGAGGCTGCCAGGCGGTGAGAGCCAGCGCCATCGCGAGCAGCATGCGTGGCATACGAGCGCGATTGTAGACCACGCGTGCAGCGGGAATGTGGGACCGATGGGCCCATAGGGTTGGTAGGGTGGGCCCATGGGCTGATCGGTCCCACTCACTCGGCGCAGTGCTACGTTCGGATTCCTCGCAGACGCTCCTCGAGGAATCGCCGTTCTGGTTCCGAGCACTCGCAGGCGAGGGCTGCGGTGAAGCCGTCGGCGGCGCGATCACGGTCACCGCACTCGAGCGCGAGATCGCCGACGGTCGCGTGCAGGAGATAGTAGCGGGCCAACAGCGGATCACCGGCAATGGCCTCGACCGCCGCGAGGCCCGCGCGCGGACCGCGCAGCCGCGACACCGCGATCGCGCGGTTCAGCGCGACGATCGGCGTTGGCTTGATCGCAATCAGCAGGTCGTAGAGCTCGACGATGTTGCCCCAGTCGGTGTCTTCGTAGCGCGCCGCCACGGCATGGCAGGCGGCGATACCCGCTTCGACGTGGTACACGGTAAGCGTTTCACCGGCCGACGCGGTGTCGAGGTACTGCAGCCCGCGCGCGATCGCTCGCGCGTCCCACAGCGCGCGATCCTGATCGGCGAGCCGCAGCAAGACGTCGCCGGTGCCGCCGCCGGTGCGGGCCGGCAGCCGCGCCGCCTGCAGGTACATGAGCGCGAGGAGCGCGTGCACCGCCGGCGCGCCGTCCGCGCAGATTTTCGGACCGGCGCCGGCGAGGAGCTCGCCGAGCCGGATCGCTTCTCGGCACAACTCCGCGCGAACCAGATTGTCACCGGTATGCGCGGCGTAACCCTCGTTGAACAGGAGATAGAGGACGTCGAGCACCGACTCCAGCCGCGCCGGATAATCGGCGCTGGTGAGCTCGAAGGCAACGTCGGCGTCGCGGAGCTGCCGCTTCGCGCGCACCAGCCGCTGCGCGATTGCCTCTTCCTTGGCGAGGAATGCGCGCGCGATCTCGCGGACGCCGAAGCCGCAGACCGTCTTGAGCGTGAGCGCGACCCGCGCCTCCCGCGACAGCATCGGATGGCATGCGAGGAACATCATCGCGAGCTCGTCGTCTTCGGGGGCGTCGGCCTCGCCGCGCAACCGCGCGGTGGCGGCGGGGTCGAACGCGGGCCCCGCCGAGACCGCCGTATCCGCGGCGTGAGGCGGCGACTCCGTGCTGAGCGGGCTGGATGCGTCGAGCGCTTCGAGATCGGTCAGGCGCTGATCGCGCCGCAGCAGATCGAGCGCGCGATTCTTCGCGACCTGGATCAGCCACGCGGTGGGATTCGACGGAACGCCTTCGTGCGGCCAGAGCTGCAGCGCCTTGACGAGCGCGTCCTGGGCCGCTTCCTCGGCCAGCGACAGCCGTCGCGGGCCGAGGATGCGGGTGAGGGTCGAGACGATCTGTGCCGAGACGCGCTGGAAATTCAGATCGGTCACGGCCGCCGTGTGACTTCCACCTCCCGGACCTCGATGCTGCCGAAGTCGAGGTGCGGGCAGCCATGCGCGATGGCGACCGCGTCGTCATACGAGGCCGCCTCGATCACGAAGAGCCCGCCGATGACTTCCTTGCCTTCCGTAAACGGACCGTCCGTGACCACGACCTTGCCGCTGCCGTTGCGGCGCATCACGCGCCCGGCGTGGTCGCGCAGCTTGTGGCCGCCGGCAAACTTACCGTCCCGCAACAGCTCCTCGCGCCACGCGCCGTAGCGCGCGATGATGGCCTGGAACTCAGCCGGCGAAAATTTCTCGAACACCTTTCCGTCTTCCCGCAGCATCAACGTGTATTGCGCCATGTCTCCCTCCGTCGCGGGATAGACGATCGAGGCGGGCCGGAGTCGACACCGCCGCCGCCACGCCGAGCATACACGCGTGTTTCTTCTCGAGGCCCGGCTGGCTGGCTGCTCCGAGAGACACCGCAGCCTCAGCCGCCACGACAGTCGTGGCATGCGGGCTCAGCCGGCCGGCTAGGCCGGCAGGGCGCGCAGGTCGCGACCGCCGAGGCGCACGAACATCTCTTCGTCCGTGGCGCGGGCACCATCGATGCTCGCCGGCCACGGTTCCTCGATCGTCATCATCGTGAGCGCCGCGCCGACGAGCGCCATGTTCTTCATGAAATGAATCATGTCGTTCTGCCGCTGCTCGCCTTGCGCTTCCCAGAAGCGATGCATCTGCAGCGACACCGGCACGAGGAACGCGATCAGCGTGACCAGCCCGTTCCTGGGCTTCAGGCCGGCCATGATGCTGAGACCGCCCGCCAGCATCATGATACCGGTCGCCTGCACGGCCCGCTCCGGCGCCCGCACGCCCTTCGAGGCGGCGTACGGCGCCATCGCCTTGTAGTTCTGGAGGTGATTGATGCCGTTGTAGACGAAGAAGCCGCCGAAGATCGCACGACCGAGGACGTGCAGCGCGCGCATAGAGCCTCCCTGCTGTCCGGATGCTCTCTGCCCGGATGCACTCTCCGTTCCGCTGGGCTATGGCAGAGACTACAGCTCTGCCGCAGCGAATTAGGAATTAGGAATTTGGAATTTGGAATGCGTCATCAATTCCCAAGATTCCCCATTCAAGTCGCCAGCGAGGGCTTCGACTCTTCAACGCTCTTGCCCGACGCACCTGCCCCACCCGGCCTACCCGACCTACCCGACCTTCCCGGCCGGCGCGGCCGCCAGCGCCTGCTCGATGTGCGCGGAGTGATGGCGGCTGTGCCAGGCATACAACGCGATCGCCTCGTCCACCGCCATCGCACCCCATTCCTTGTGCTGGAACGTTTTCCTGAGGTCGCTCTCCGGCAGCGCGCGCAGAAACGCGAGCCAGCGGCGGTGCAGCGCGTCTAGCAGCGTGAGCGACACCTCGATCGGTCCGCGCTTCGCTTCCGGAAATTCCGCCCACAACTGTTCCTCGTAGGTCGTGATGCGCGGGTTCTCCTCGGTGACCGCGAGCTTGGTGCGGATGTACGCGTTCATGTGGCTGTCGGGCACGTGATGAATCACCTGCCTGATCGTCCAGCCGCCGGGCCGGTACGGCGTGTCGAGCTGCGCGTCCGAGAGGCCGGTCGCGAGCGAGCGGAGCCGCGCCGGCGCCTGTTCGATCGTCGCGAGGTGCGCATCGCGCGTCTCGCGATCGAGCGGCGCGGTCACCCGCTGGAATCGGCCGAGTGGATATCGCAAGCCCTCGAGATCGGTCACCTGTTCCTCCTGCGCTAGAATCGCCGCCGGGGGAAAGCAATCGGTTGCTTCCCGTCGGCATGACGGCCACGTCCCCCATCAAGAGGCGTCCTATGTTACGAGCATCCATCACGTTCGGCGTCGTACTCTCCTTCATGATCCTGATGCTTCCCGTTCATGGATCGCGCACGCTGGTCGCGCAGCAGCCGGGCGGCGGCGGTCGCGGCAGCGCGCAGGCGGCTGCCGCCGGCGGACCGATTCCGTCGATCGAGACGCGCACCAGCGGCATGCAGAAGATCGACGGGTACTTTCCGCTGTACTGGGACGACCGCAGCGGCTCGCTCTTCATCGAGATCCCGCGGCTCGACACCGACTTTCTGCTGACGACGGGGCTGTCGGCCGGCCTTGGCTCGAACGACATCGGCCTCGATCGCGGATCCGGCGGCGCCGGACGGCTGGTCTACTTCCAGCGCGTCGGCCCCCGCGTGATGCTCGTGCAGCCCAATCAATCGTTCCGATCGAGCAGCGCGAATCCGCTCGAACGCAAGTCGGTCGAGGACTCGTTTGCAAAGTCGATCCTGTGGGGGTTCGCGATCGCCGGCGAGAGCAACGCCCACCTGCTCGTCGACGGCACCGACTTCCTCCTGCGCGACGTGACCAGCGCGGCCAGCGCGCTCCGCCCCGGCAACTACCGCGTCGATCGCACGCGGAGCGCGTTCTACCTGCAGAACACCAAGGGCTTCCCCAGGAACACCGAGATCGACATGACGCTCACCTTCGCCAACGACGCCGCATCCGGACGCGGTGGCGGCGGCGGCCCGGTACAGGGGCCCCTGCCGATCGGCGAGGGCGGCGGCCGCGCCGGCGGAAGGGGCGGCGGCCTGTTCTCGGGATCGGTCGCCAGCGTCACGCCCACGGCCGATTCAGTGACGATGCGCGAGCACGTGTCGATGGTGGAACTGCCCGACGGCAACTTCAAGCCGCGCGACGACGACCCGCGCGCCGGCTACGGCGGACTGACCTATGTCGACTACAGCGTGCCGATCGGCGAGCCGATGCAGATGCGCTACATCCGGCGCCACCGTCTCGAGAAGAAGGATCCGAACGCCGCCGTCGGCGAGGCCATGAAACCGATTCAATACTGGGTGGATTCCGGCGCGCCGGAGGACGTGAAGAAAGCGCTCCTCGAGGGGGCGAGCTGGTGGAGCCAGGCGTTCGAGGCCGCCGGCTTCCGCAACGGGTTCAAGGTCGACGTGTTGCCGGCCGGCGCCGACCCGATGGACATCCGCTACAACATGATCAACTGGGTCCATCGTTCGACGCGCGGCTGGAGCTCCGGCGGCAGCGTCGCCGATCCGCGGACCGGCGAGATCATCAAGGCGACCGTCACGCTCGGTTCGCTGCGGGATCGGCAGGACTACCTGATCTTCGAGGGTCTGCTCTCCCCGTACACGACCGGCGCCGAGAAGCCGTCGGTGATGTACGACACGGCGCTGAAGCGGATTCGCCAGCTCGCCGCGCACGAGGTCGGCCACACGCTCGGCCTCGGGCACAACTACTACGACAGCGAGAAGGGCTGGATCTCGGTGATGGACTATCCGCATCCGCTCGAGAAGCTGAACGCGGACGGCTCGATCGATCTGTCGGACGCCTACCCGCAGCACATCGGCGACTGGGACAAGGTGACGATCAACTACGGCTATCACCAGTTCCCGCCCGGCACCGACGAGAAGACCGAGAAGGCAGCGCTCACGAAGATCCTGGACGACGCGTGGTCGCAGGATCTGCGCTACATGACCAATCAGGACACCGACTCGAACCCGAAGGTCGATCAGTGGTCGAACGGCGTCGATCAGGCGGACGAATTGCTGCGTCTCATGAAGGTGCGGCGAGCCGCGCTGAACCGCATCGGCGAGCACACGATTCGCGCCGGCGCGCCGCTGGCGACGATCGAGGAACCGCTGGTGCCGATCTTCATGTACCACCGCTACGCCGTCGAATCGACCGCATCGATGGTCGCCGGCCAGGACTACATCTACGGCATGCGCGGCGACCAGCGGACGCCGACCAAAGGCGTCGGCGTCGACGACCAGCGCAAGGCGCTCGACGCGCTCGCGGTGACCCTCAGGCCGTCGGAGCTCACCGTGCCGAAGACCGTGCTCGATCTGATTCCGCCGCGGCCGCCGGGCTGGGGCATGCATCGCGAGCTGTTCCCGCGCACCACCGGCGACACGTTCGATCCGCTCACGCCGGCGATGGTCGCGGCCGACGTGACGATCGGGTTCACCCTGCAGCTCGATCGCGCGGCACGCATGGTCGCGCAGCACGCGGTCAACGCCCAGTTGCCTGGCCTCGAGGACGTGATCGATCGGCTGACGGCGGCGACCTTCGACGCCCCGTCGGCGAGCGGCTACGAGGCGGCGGTGCGGCGCGCCGAAGAGCGCGTGCTCGTCGATCGCGTGATGTGGCTGGCCAGCGCGTCGCCGAACGACGAGGTCCGCGCGATCGCGTCGATGAAGCTGTCGAAGCTCGCGTCGCGGTTGAAGACGCAAGTCGTCAAGAGCGACGTCGACACCGCGCACCGCACGCTGCTGGCCGCCGACATCAAGCGCTTCCTCGAGCGGCCGCTCGACCTGGCGCGGCCGATCCCGCACGCGGTGCCTGGCGCGCCACCCGGCGCGCCGATCGGCGACGTCGGGAACGACTGGCTCGCCGCGCCGCCCTGGAATCCGCGGTCGGCGGCCTTCAGCTGGGACTACTGGCAGGAACCGCCGATGTAGGTCGGGTGGGTGGCGACCTGGTGATCGTCCGGTGATCCGCTGGCGGTGGCCCGGAGATCACCTCGTGCTGACGTGGTCATCAGCTGGCATACCCGACTCACCTGGCCCGCGGTTGCAGCAGAACCAGGGTGATTGATGAGCGAACGACGCCGCGTCCTCAAGCTGCTCGCTGAGGGCAAGATCACGGTCGACGAAGCGGACAAGTGGCTGCGCGCGATGACCGCGCCTGCGCACGGAGCGCGAGCCGCGGCGTCCCAGGCGCCGTCGGCCACCGCCACGTCGAACAAGCGGTACGTGCGCATCACCGTGCACAAGCTGTCAACGGACGGTCGCCGCGAGGAAGACGTCAATCTCCGCGTGCCGATTAACCTCGTGAAGAGCGGCGTGCGTCTCGCCGGGCTGATTCCCGGATTTCCCGGTGACGAAGTCTCGGCATGGTTCCGCGGCCGCGGCGTCGATCTCGACTGGTCGAAGCTCGATGGGCGCGCCGTGGAAACAATGTTGGACGAACTCGGCGACAGGGACATCAGGATCGATTCCGCCAGCGCGCAGGTACGCATCGCATGCGAATAGAACCTCGTCGTGTCTTGGCGATCCCCTTGCAGCCTCGACGCTGAGAGGAGAGACGCCAATGAAAACAGCAGTGCTGTGTGGAATCGCGATCGTGTGTGCCTCGGCCGCGTTCGCGCAGGCGCCGCAGTCACCGCCTTCGCAAACGGCTGCAACAACGCCGCGTACGCTCACGCTGACCGGTTGTGTCGCCGGCGGCTCGAACGCTCAGCCGATCACGCTCGCGAACGCCATGGTTGTGCCGACTGGGCAGGAGGCGGCAACGACGCCGTCACCGGTTCCAGGCGCCGCGTCGCCAGGAACAACTCAGCCGGCCGGCGCCGCGGCCGGAGTCGGAACGCCGGGGACCGCGGCCGCTGGCGTCGGCGGTGCCGGTGGCGCGAGTGCTGGTGTTGGGACGCCGGGTCGGCCGCCGGCGGCGGGAACGCCCGGAGGCGCAGGAACCGCAGGAGCAACCGGTACAACCGGGGCTGCGGGAGCCACTGGAACGGCGGGAACGACCGGCGCTGCCGGAACGGCAGCTGCGCCGCCTGCTGTCGTCCCACCGGCAGGCGCAGGCGCGAGCGCGGGGATTTCGGGCACAGCGCCCGCCGGCAGTTCAGGATCCAGCATCAGCGGTTATCGCCTGAGTGGCGCCGACATGACGTCGTGGATCGGCCGTCGCGTTCAGATCGTCGGCTCCGTCGTGCCGGCAGCCGCCGGCGCGGCAGCGACCGGCGCGGCAGCCGGTGCTTCGACCGCTCCCGTCCCGGAATTCCGCGTGGTCAGCGTGCAGCCGATCACGGGAGTCTGCCCGCAGAGGTGAAATCCGTTGGGATTGGTGATTGGTGATTGGGGATTGGGGGGATTGGTGATTGGTAGCTGTCGCTAATCACGTTTCACCACTCACTCTTCACCCGAATCCCCAATCCCCAATCCCCAATCCCAGCCCCCCTCAAGGCCCCACGCCTGCGCGCGCCTTCACGGCTGTCGACGTCATCCCGTACAGCGGCGGCGTCGGCACCTCCAGCATGCCGAGCATCGTGTAGATCTGCCCGCGGTGGTGGATCTCATGCTCGGGCATCATCCGCAGCCATTTCCACGTCGTCAGCCGCGTGCCTTCGGGCGTCGCGCATTTCGCCGTCAGCATGTCCGGCGTCAGCCGGCGGAACTCCGCGACCGACTCCTCGTGCAGCCGATCGAGCAGCGCGAGCACCGCGTCGCGGCCATCGGCAATTTCGCGGCCGTGCGTCGTGTAGCACGCCGGACGGTTGTGCGCAGTCTCCGCCCAGATGTACCGCCCGGTGACCGCGATGTGGCGCACGAGATCGCCGAGCGTGAAGGCGCCCGGCTTGTAGGTCCACTCGATGTGCTCGGCCGGAATGCATGCCGCAACGCGGCGCGTGCGCTCGCGGACCCGGGTCACGTAGTGCACGAACTCGTCGAGATCGAACATAGGTGCTCCTGGGACGCTCGTGCTAGCGTACCAGTTCCCTATGGCCACTCGACTCGAAATGATGCGCCGGACGATCGCCGGGGAGCTGCCGCCGCCGCCGATCGCCCGGCTGATCGGATTCCGCATGACCGCGATCGAGCCGGGGCGATCGCGTTTCGAGCTCGACGCCGACGACAGGCATCACAACCCGATGGGGACGCTGCACGGCGGCGTCCTCTGCGACATCGCCGACGTCGCGATGGGCTCGGCGTATGCTTCGACTCTCGACGAGGGCGAAAGTTTTACGACGCTGGAGCTGAAGATCAATTTCCTTCGCCCCGTACGCGCGGCGCACCTGGTGGCCGAAGGAGTTCTCGTGCAGCAGGGGCGAACCGTCGGGATGGTGGAATGCGCCGTCACCGACGAGCGGGGACGTCTGGTTGCACGGGCGACCAGCACCTGCCTGACCCTGCGCGGGGAGCAGGCACAAGGCCGCTGATCCACGGGCTGGCAGATCAAGTATAGTGGCGGTTCCTACCGACACGCTCGAGCCGGTTTGGCCAGCCTGTGGGGGTTTCCAATGCGGTGGTTGCTCACGACGATTCTGCTGTTCGCGTCGCTGACGCCCGCATCCGCCGACGACGCACTGCCGGCGCGCATGATCGCGCCAGCCTTCTCCCTGCTGCCGGCGGAAGTGCCGGTGAGCTTCGATCTGATCGATCTGCGTCAGGAGCAGCGCACCGCCGCGTTGCCGGTGAAGTCCGACGAAGTGTCGCACACGCACTTCATCACCAAGCATCACATCGGCGTCGCTGCCGGCTACGACAACGGCACGGCGCACGGCAGTCTGGGCTATTACCTCACCGTTGCCGAATGGGGCCGCTGGAATTTCGGCGTGCCGTCGATCGCGCTCGGTCTGGGGCGCTACCCGAGCTACGACGCCCGGCTGAACCGGTCGATCATGCAGGACGAGCTCGGGATCTTCGTGAGCATGGCGTCGGCACACTACCGCGCCGGCTACATCGAGTCGTGGGGCCTGCATTGGTACGTGAACATCGAGCAGGTGTTCGACGTCCACGCCAACCGCGCGACTTCGCAGGTCGGGGTCTCGTTCAGTAAGAAGTAGGTCCGGCTGAAGCCGGACTCAACGGCCGGTTCGCTGTCACACTGTCAAGAGCCGTATCGCTCCTACGAAGTCACGGAGACGAATGTTGTACAAAGAAACTTCGTGTCTTCGTGCCTTCGTGGGCGCCCTTCCGTCGCTACTGCGTCGGTGATCGGCCCGCCGCCGCGCGACCGAGCTCCACGGCCTTGAACCCCGCGTCGCCCCAGTTCATCACGAACACGCTGAAGCCCTGCTTCATGCGCATCTCGATGTCGTTCGGCGTCGCCGGGAACCCGCACGGGACGTTGAACTCCTTGCAGGCCGACAGGACGGTCTGAATCGCGTTCTCCCAGCCGGCCTGATCGAATACGCGCTCGCCCGACGCGCTGGTGGTCGTGAACACGCCGCGCAGCGTGCCGGCGCCCGGCCAGAGCACGCCGATACCCTTCACGGCGGCAATCTCGCGCACGTGCGCGAGACCTTCCTTGCTCTCGACAATCGTCCAGTTGAGCAGCTCGCCGTCGGGATTCAACGGCCAGAGATCGGCCTTGCGTGTGTACTCCTGCTCGCTCATGCCCCAGTACGACGGCGCCGTTCCGACTGCGTCGGGGCGGGTGCCACCGTTCGACGCGAAGCGCATCGCGTTCAGCCCCGCCCGCACTTCGGCGGCGCTCTCGACTTCGACGAACATGATCCCGCTGACGCCGAGGTTCAGCGCGCGGCTGATGTTCTCGTTCGCGTTCGCCGTGCCCGGCGCGATCTTCGGGATTTTCACGATCAGCGGATGCGGGAAGCGGGAAAACGGCGTCTTCGTCAGAGCGCCCGCGTCCGCCGTCGCCTTGATGAAGTCCGAGACCGACCCGATCGCGCGATCGATGCCGCCTTCCATGCTGCCGTTGAAGAGAAAGTCGGAGGCGTGGTACGCGAGCGCTTCGCGGGCGAGCTCGGCGGGCGGCTTCGGGGCGAGGTCGGCCGGCGGCGGAGCGCCGCGGCGTCCCTGCGGGTTGCTCGGCCAGTAGACGCCGAACACCGGCTTCTTCTGCTCGAGCAGCTCAATCACCGGATTCATGCGCTGCCGATGCTGCGCGTGGACGACGCCGATCGACAGTGAACCGGCGGCCAATCCGGCAGCGGCGAGCGCGAAGGCTGAAGCACGCATCCGCGGCATTATATCCACTCGCCTCTGCGCATCACCGGCTCCGGCGCGCCGTCCGGCAGCACGCCGTCGACGTCGAGCTCCGCCGATCCGATCATGAAGTCCACGTGTGCCGCGCTGCGGTTGCCGCCGATCGCCTCGAACGCCTCTTCGGTCATCGCCTCGCCGCCGCGGAACGTGAACTTGTAGGCGGCGCCGAGCGCGACGTGGCTCGCCGCGTTCTCGTCGAACAGCGTGTTGTAGAAGAGAACCCCGGTCTGCGCGACCGGTGAGCTGTGCGGCACCAGCGCGATCTCGCCGAGCCGGGCCGCGCCCGCGTCCATCTCGACCAGCCGTCTCAGCACTGATTCGTTCTTCTCCGCGCGCACGTCGACGGCGCGCCCGCCTTCGAAGCGCAGCGTGAAGTTTTCGATCAGCGTGCCGCCGTAGCTCAACGGTTTCGTCGAGCGGACGATGCCGTCGACCCGATCCCTGTGGGGCATCGTGAACACTTCTTCGGTCGGCAGGTTCGGCGCGAAGCGGATGCCCGCCGCGTTCGCCGATCGTCCGCCCACCCACACGTGTCCCGGCGGCAGGCCGATTTTCAGGTCCGTGCCGGGTCCGCTGTAGCGGAGCGCGCTGTACTGCTTCGCGTTCAGGTAGTCAGTGCGCGCCGCGAGACCCGACAGGTGGGTTTCCCACGCAGCGATCGGATCGGGGCAATCGAGCCGGCACAGGCGCGCGATCGCCTCCCAGAGCCGCTCGACCTGTCGAGCCGGTTCGACGTCGGGAAACACCCGCGCCGCCCACGACGGCGCCGCCGCCGCGACCACTGCCCAGTTCGTGTGATTGCGGGCGATGTAGTCGCGAAACGGCCGCACGTGGTTCGCCGTCGTCTGCTGGACCGCGCCGACGAGATCCTGGGGTGCGTCTTTCAGCTGATCCGGATCGTTGGCGTAAATCGACAGCACCGCGTGGCCGGCGGCGGCGTGCTGCACGAGCGCATCGGGGAGCCAGGCCGAGAATTCGGTGAAGGAATCGCGCGGCGCGTGCGCGAGCCGCGCCGCCAGCAGCGCTTCGTCGCCCCACAGCGTTTCGACCAGTCGCGCGCCGGCGCGATATGCCGAGTCGGCGACCGCGCGCACGAGCGGAGCGGCGTCGAGCGAGGCGCCGCCGTTGGCGATCGGCCCGATGATCAGCAGACGCTGGCTCGGCTGCAGATTGAGGCCTACCCGCACCGTGAGATCGGCGTACGCCTGCAACATGCGGTCGAATGCGCTCGGCATGCGGGCATGGATTGTACGCGAGATGTCGCGCGCCGCCTCACGCCGGACCGCCGATTGTGTGCGTACAGTGAAGCGGGCGATGATGCCGGTGCGAACCGCCGCGATCGCCATGGCCGTGGTAGCGCTCGTCCGTTCGCGTGTAGACTCTCCGCACATCGCGCCGGCGGCGGCGCCGGCCACCTCGCCGAATGGAGTGCACGATGAAGCATGTCGTTGCCGCGGCGCTGGCACTGGCGGGTTCCTTTTCCGTTCCGCTCCTCGGGCAGCAGCGGGGCGGCGGCGGACGCGCGCCGTCGGCGGCAGCCGCGGCCGCACCGCAGCTGCGCTTCCACCTCGACGAAGACTTCTTCAAGCTGCCCGACAATATCTGGCCGTCCGAAGCGGTTGGCGTCGCGCTCAATTCGAAGGGGCACATCTTCCTGCTGAACCGCGGCAACCATCCGCTGCTCGAGTTCAACCCCGACGGATCGTTCGTCCGCTCGATTGGCGACGGCTCGACGATCTTCCACGCCGCGCACAGCGTCCGCTTCGACGCCGAGGACAGCATGTGGCTCGTCGACGCGGGCAACAATGTCGTCGTCAAGTTCAACGCGAAGGGACGGATCGTGCAGGCGCTCGGACGGCGGCTGGAGCCGTGGGTGTTCATGACGCACGGCATCGAGCGCGCGATTCCGGCCCCTGCCAGCTTCTATCAGCCGACCGACACCGTCGTCGGTCCCGACGGCAGCACCTACGTCACCGACGGGTATGGCAATTCGCGCGTCGTGAAGTTCACGCGCGAAGGCAACCTGGTGAAGTACTGGGGCGACCGCGGCGCGCGGCCCGGCCAGTTCAACACGCCGCACAGCATCGTGATGGATCGCAACCAGAACCTGTACGTCGCCGACCGTCAGAACAGCCGGATCCAGGTGTTCGACACCGACGGCACGTTCAAGCAGGCGTGGGATCTCGACGGGTTGACCTGGTCGCTGTGCATCACGCCCGGGCCGACCCAGGTGATCTTCGTCGGCAGCGTCGGCAAGGTCTACAAGATGGATCTCACCGGCAAGGTGCTCGGCACGTTCGGCAGGCTCGGACGGCTGCCGGGCTGGTTCGACTCGATTCACGCGATCGCCTGCCCTGACGAGAAGACCGTGTACATCGCGAACGAGTTCAGCTACCGCTTCGACAAGGTGATCCTCGACGATCCCGAGCGATCGAGCCGCTGACGGCAATGGCGGACCACCACTCGGTCAATCGTCGGACCTTCCTGAGCGCGCTGACAGCGTGCGCCGCGTCGGCGGCCGCTGACACGCTGCTCGCGTCACCCGGCGCGCCGGGCGGCGCCGACCGTTCTCCGGTCGCGCGGCCGGTCAGGGTTGGCCGGCAAACGGGTGCGGCCGCGGCGGGCCGCATCGACATGCACCATCACTTCGCGCCACCTGCGTGGATCGAAGAGGTGCGCGGGCGCCCGCTGCTGCAACCCGCGAACACGCGGTGGACGCCGGCGCAGTCACTCGAAGACATGGATCGCGGCGGCGTCGCCGCGGCGATTGTCTCGATCACCAATCCGGGCATCTGGTTTGGAGACCGGCAGCAGACGAACCGGCTCGCGCGCGCGTGCAACGAATTCGGCGCGAGGCTCGTGCAGGATCATCCGATGCGCTTCGGGCTGTTCGCGGCGATGCCGCTCCCCGACGTGGACGCGACGCTGAAAGAGATCGCCTACGCCTACGACGTGCTGAAGGCGGACGGCGTCGGCCTGCTCACGAGCTACGGCGACACCTGGCTCGGCAACCGCGCGTTCCGGCCGGTGATGGAAGAACTGCACCGGCGGAAAGCGGTGGTCGCCGTCCATCCGACGGCGGCGAACTGCTGCCGCAATCTCGAGTACGCGCCCGGCGTCGGCCCTGGCAGCATCGAGTACGGCACCGACACGACGCGCGCGATCATGGGCGTCTGCTTCAGCGGCGACGCGACGCGGTTTCCCGACATCCGCTTCATCTGGTCGCACGCCGGCGGCAGCGTGCCGTTCCTCGCCGGCCGCATCGAGGGAGCGTCGAACAACGCGAGGGACGCGCTGCCCGACGGCTTCATCGCGCAGCTGAAGAAGTTCCATTACGATCTCGCCGGCGCCGCGAACCGCGGCGCGATCGCCTCGCTGCGCGAACTGGTCCCGGCGACGCAGATCGTCTTCGGCACCGACTTCCCGCCCGGCGGCACCAGCTTCGGCGTCGCCAAAACGCTGCGCGAGATCGGCATGTTCAACGCCGGCGAGCTGCGAGCGATCGACCGCGACAACGCCGTCCGGCTGCTGCCGCGGTTCAATTAAGAACTACGAAGCAAGAATTAAGAGCAGGTTGCAGAATTAGCTCGCTCGCGGGTGGCCGCGAACGGGGCCGCCCCGCCGGGCGCGGAGCCGTGGGCCGTGACCAGTGCTTTTCTGGCGAGCACCCGGTGGGGCTGTTCGCGGACAGGACCCGCCTTGAGCTAATTTTGCGACGCAC
>DATFWL010000047.1:0-2353 GCA_035259385.1 Vicinamibacterales bacterium
TCGGCCACGCCGACACCGACGACAACAGCGTCCTGCACGTTCCCGATCTCGGGCTGGTCGTCGCCGGCGATGTGATCTACAACGGCGCTCACCTGTACCTCGGCGGCAGCGTGGCCGTCGGAGGCCTCAATCCATGGCGCACCGCGATCGACAAGGTCGAGGCCCTGAAGCCCCGGCACATCGTCGCCGGTCACCAGAACAGGAAACTCAATGACGATGCTGGGCGGACGATCGCGGAAACCCGCCGATACCTCGACGATGCCGACGGATTGCTGCGGACCGAGAAGACCGCCGTCGATTTTTTCAATGCCAAGATCGCGAGGTACCCGAACCACCTGGCACGGACGGTGCTCTGGGCCAGCGCCGCGGGACTCTATGGCGTGCGCGAACACCCCGGAGAGGACGTTGGACAGATCCTCGCTGCCGCTTGGCTCTGAGCTGCGATCATCGACGTCGATCGCTTTTGACCCGAGACGCATGGATTTCCAACTGCTGATGACATTGCACGTCGCAGTCGGCCCCGTACAGAAGGTCGGCGCAGTGCCACACGGTACTCGCGTGACCGCCCCGATCAGGGACGGCAGGTTCGAGGGCCCGCGGCTCCGCGGGAAGGTGCTCCCTGGAGGCGGCGACTGGACGCTCCTTCGCGGCGACGGCGTCCTCGAACTCGACTTGCGCGTGACGCTGGAGACCGACGAGGGCGCCCTCATCCACATGACCTCGTTCGGGCTGCGGCACGGGCCGACCGGACGTGATTGCCGCGCTCGCGCGAGGCGAGCGCGTCGATCCCGACACCTACTACTTCCGAACAGCGCCTCGCTTCGAGACGGGGCATTCGAAGTACGCCTTCCTGAATCGGCTGGTTGCGGTCGCGAGCGGCGATCGGCGCCCCGAAGGACCGATCTACACCATCGACCAGATCCTCTGAGGCTCCGATGCAATCGCGCCCACTGATGACACTGCGTTTGAACACCGCACCCGTGCAAGACATTGGCGCAGCACCTCGTGGTAAGCGGGTCACGTTTCCGATCACGGGCGGATCGTTCGAGGGCGAACGGCTTCGTGGAAGGGTGCTGCCCGGCGGCGACGACTGGACGGTCAAACGCCCGGACGGCGTCGTCGAACTCGATCTGCGCGTCACGCTGCAGACCGATGACGGCGCCTACATCCACATGACCTTCGAGGGCATTCGTGACGATGGCGCGACGCCGGGTCCCTATTTTCGGACCGTGCCACGCTTCGAAACCGCGGAACCGAAGTATGCCTTCCTGAACCGACTGCTTGCTGTTGGCGCCGCCCGGATCGGCGCGGACGGACCGGTTCACGTGATCGAAGAGCTTCTGTGAATTGCGTGAGCACCTGGTGCTGAAGGGAACGCGGAAGAGAAAAGGAGAATGTTGTGTTGAAGAGATTTTCTGCGCGTATTCGTCGCTCGCCGTTCACCGTAGCAGCGGCTGTCCTTGGAATGATGCTCGTCGCGGTCGGCAGTTGGGCCGCCGGACAAGACAAGTACACGCTGCAGGTGCCCAACGGGCTGCCGTTCTCTGACTTCAAGGGGTACGAAGACTGGCAAGTCGTCGCGGTGAGTCAGACCGACGCGCTGCTCAAAGTGATGGTGGCCAATCCGACGATGATCGCCGCCTATAAGGCCGGCATCCCCGGCAACGGCAAGTCATTCCCCGACGGGTCAAAGATCGCAAAAATCGAGTGGAAGCCAAAGAAGAGCACGGAGGCGCCGTTCGACGTGAGGATTCCCGAGAATTTGCAGGACGTTTTCTTCATCGAGAAGGACAGCAAGCGATTTCCGAACACCAAAGGCTGGGCATACGCCGTCTTTGATTACGACCCGCCATCCGACAAGTTTGCGCCCGACAAGACTGGCACGATCAATTGCGGGTTCGCCTGCCATACGCGAGTCGCGGCGAAGGACTACATCTTCACGGCCTATGGGAAGAGGTGAACGAGCCAACACATGCTCTGAGCGCCGCACAACCTGTTTGGGCTTGATCCGATTCGGTGGACGGTTGCCGTAAGCGGATCGCCATTCGTCCGGTCTTGTTCTCCTGCCAGTCTGACACGTCCAGCGCGTCCGCTCGCGGCCGGCCGCTGCGCACGCGAGATGCGAGAACGGCGAAGTTCTGACGTTGAAACGCGTTGCTCGAGTCGTAAAACGCCAGCGGTCGTTACACCGCGGGTCGCATTCTGCCAAGCCTCGCGCCAAACGCGAACGTCCAGCCGAAGAATGTGACCAGGATGATCCGCTGAAAGAGACCGGCGAGACCGTGCAGCGGCCCGAGTTGCGCGATTTTGAGGAGCACGATCGCGGAAACGATGACGACGCACGCGGCGAGCG
>DATFWL010000048.1:0-14780 GCA_035259385.1 Vicinamibacterales bacterium
GACCGCGTCGCACGCTCGGTCTTCGGCCTCGGTGACGATGATCTGGCTCGTGGCGTGCAACTGGGGACGCTGTTCGACAGCGACGTGCCTCAGCGGCGCGGTCCCGCAGATGATCTTCCTGTGCGCCTCACGCGCGGCCGCGGCGCCGCGATGTGGCATGCGTTGATCACGGCTCCTGACAGCACCGTGCGACGGAGGGGCGCGTCTTTCCACACGCGACCACGTATTGCACTGCTCGACGACTTGCCGCCGCCGACAGCAGCGTCGCGTAGCCGGGGCGGCCTGCCACCGGCGGTCACGCGACGGGTTCGCGACCACATCGATGCGCACCTTGACGAGAACATCGGACTCGAGGTGTTGGCTGGCTTAGCCGGCCTATCGGTCCATCATTTCGCGCGAGCATTCCGTCAGTCGGTCGGCGAGCCGCCGCATGGCTACATCCTCAGACGGCGCATCGAACGCGCCCGGGAGATGTTGAAGCAGACCGATCAGCCGTTATCAGAAATCGCCCTCGCCGTCGGCTTCTCGGATCACAGTCATTTCGCCAGACATTTTCGCCGGCACATGGGTGTCACGCCGAGCACCGCACGCTGGGGCGACCGGTAGTCTCTCTCTCGAGTCCGGTCGTCGAGATTCACCACTGGCGATCTCCCTCAGCGCATGAACACACAGCAAAGCGTGCTCGGCTCCTCGTCTCTGTCTGACACGCGCGGCTGACGCGCACGGCACCTGCCAGCCGGCTGGCAGATGCTCGTCGGCTGGCACCGCGACCGTCCGTATTCCCGTGACACACGTGGATCTCGACGCGGCACCATCGTTGCCTTGCCTGTTTTCCAGGTCCCGGAAGGGAGTGGCAAGGAACCTGGAACTCGATGAACGCGATTCCTTGGATTGTCGTGGTCGCAGCCCTCGGCCTTGCGTATGCGCTGAGCGTGCGCCTGGGTGCTGCTGTTCGTGCTGTCAGCGCGGCGCAATCGCCGAACGCCGCACGATCTCCACGGCTTCCACGTCAAATGAGCGGCGAATACAGCCGCATGACGGAATCGACCAACCGCGTGAACCGCAGATCAGTCAGTCACAGGAGGTAGAGATGTCAGATCAAATCATCGTCGCAACGTTCAGCAACACGAATGCCGCCTACGATGCGGCGAGCGCGATCAAGGCGCTCAAGGACAACAAAGTCACCGATCTCAAGGTGAAGGCTGGCGTGATGGTCAAGAAGGACGACCTTGGAAACGTGTCGTTGCTGGAAAACAAGGATCGGCATCTCTGGGGAACCGCGATCGGCACCGTCGCCGGCGCGCTGATCGGACTCATCGGCGGCGCGCCCGGCGCCGCGGTGGGAGCCGCGCTGGGCGCGACCTCCGGACTCGGCGGCGATGTCGTGATGTCCGCGCTGGACTCGGACTTCGTCGACTCGGTGACCCGCGACATGCGTCCCGGCATGACGGCCATCATCGTGGAGGCCGACGAGAAGAGCACGCGTCCGGTCGACGACATCGTCGCCCTGGGCGGCGGGCACGTGTACCGGCAGGCGGCGTAACCTGCCGCACGCTGATTGACCGGGGGGACCCGCAATCGCGGAGTCCCCTCGAGTTTCTTCTGAAAGTGGGGCAGACATGACTCCGCAAGCCCCGGAATCCTCGAGCCCGGCGCGCGAGCCCCGGTCGTCCGATGCCCCGGACCAACCCGGACGACCGTGGCGCACCGAGGGGCTGCCGAAGCAGCAGCCACGGAAACGGAGGCCGCGCTGGATCGCCGCGGTGGTGTGGCTGGCCGGATATCTGCTGTGGTTTGGTGTGGTGACAGTCCAGGATCGACGCTCGGGACCGCAGACCGTGCCGTACACGGAGTTCAAGAGCCAGGTCGCCAACAAGAACGTCGCCGAGCTGTTCGCCCGCGGCGATTCCATCGAAGGCCAGCTGAAGAAAGCGGTCCCGCTTCCCGGCCAGCAGAATCGCACCTACCATCAGTTCAGGACCGAGCGGCCGATATTCGCCAGCGATGATCTCCTCACGGAGTTGGCGGCGGGGGAAGCCACCGTGCGTGCCACGCCGCTCGTACAGGAGCGCGGGTTCCTGGGCAACCTGCTCGTCTCGGCAGCCCCGATTCTTCTGCTCGTTGGTTTCTACGCCTGGATGTTCAAGCGCCAGCAGGGAGCGCTCGGTGGCTTGCTGAGCCGCAGGCAGAACCGTGTGGATCCGGAGAGTGTCCGCGTCACGTTTGCCGATGTCGCCGGCATCGACGAAGTGGAAGCGGAGATCAACGAAGTCGTCGACTTCCTGAAGGATCCCGACAAGTATCGCCGGCTGGGAGCCCGCGCGCCCAAAGGCGTGCTGCTGGCCGGAGCTCCGGGAACTGGCAAGACGCTGCTCGCGCGCGCCACCGCAGGCGAAGCGAAGGTGCCGTTCTTCAGCGCGAGCGCCTCGGAGTTCATCGAGATGATCGTGGGTGTCGGTGCGGGTCGCGTCCGTGAGCTCTTCGCGGAGGCGCGAAAGGTGGCGCCGGCGATCATCTTCATCGACGAAATCGAGACGATCGGCCGCGCGCGCGGCGGTCCGCGCGCATTCGGCGGCAACGACGAGCGCGAACAGACGCTGAATCAGATCCTCACCGAGATGGATGGCTTCTCCGGGCACGAGGGCGTCGTGGTCCTGGCCGCGACCAACCGGCCAGACGTGCTCGACCCGGCTCTCTTGCGACCCGGGCGGTTCGACCGCCAGATCATGGTTCACCCACCCGACCAGAAAGGTCGCGCAGCGATCCTGAAGGTCCACACACGCACGGTTCCCCTCGCAAAGGACGTCAATCTGGACCAGTTGGCCGCATCGACGCCCGGCATGACGGGCGCCGACCTGGCAAACCTCGTCAACGAGGCGGCGCTCATCGCCGCGCGTCGCAGACAGGATGTCGTGCACCAGCAGGATTTGACGGACGCGCTCGAGAAGGTCCAGCTCGGTACAGCCAGGAACGTGGTCATTCCCGAGGCGCAGCGACGCCGCACGGCCTACCATGAAGCTGGACACGCACTCCTCGGCATGCTTCAGCCCGGCGCCGACCCCGTGCGCAAGGTCTCGATCGTCCCGCGAGGTCGGGCGCTCGGCGTGACGTTGTCCACGCCGGATGCCGATCGCTACGGCTATGACGCCGACTACCTTCGCGGCCGGATCATCGGTGCGCTGGGCGGCATCGCCGCAGAGCGGGAGGTCTTCAACATCGTCACCACCGGTGCGGAGAGCGACCTCGAGTCGGTCACGAGCATCGCCCGATCGATGGTCGGCCGGTGGGGGATGTCCGAGCGCATCGGCACGCTCTCCGTGCTGCCGGCGGACGGCGATCCTCGCCTCGCGGGGATCTCCGACGGCCTCCTCGACGCCGTCGACGAAGAAGTTCGGCGCATCGTCGACGAGTGCTACGCAGAAGCGCGACGAGTCCTTCGAGAGAACCGTGACACGCTCGATGCGATCGTCGCCCAGCTCCTCGTCCACGAGAGCCTCGACGAGCCGGAGATCTACGCGGTTGCCGGCATCCCGCACCCGCCCGCGAGTCCTTCACCGGCGCCGTTGCAACAGTCGAAGGAAAGCTTGCGGGCGGCGGGCTGAGCGGCGTCGTGTCGGCGGGCCAGCAACTGCCACATGGTCGGTGCAGACACGGAGCAGGGTTTGCGCAACGGCGACACGTGCGGCGACACGAGGAGACGAACATGGCTCGGATCATCAGCGCTCGCCGCGGCATCGTCGCGAGTGCCTGGGTCGCCCTGTGTCTGGGGCTGGCGGTCACTCGGACATTCGCCCAGACGGTGACGCAAGAAGGACGGCAGGCGGACAAGGCTGGGGAGTCCTCGGTTCACGTTCCAGTGACTGGCGGGGAGCGTGTGAGGTGGACTGTTGACGGGACTTTCGGGGCCACCAGCATCGCCACCGGGGTCGTCATCGCGTCCTGGAATACCGCATGGAACACTCCGTCCGAGTGGGGCGCGAGCTGGTCCGGGTTCGGCAAGCGGTTCGGCTCGCGCGAGGCTCAGATGACGATGTCAAATGCGGTCGAGGCCGGGTTGGGCGCGGCCTGGGGCGAAGACCCCCGATATTTTCCCTCCGGCCGGACGGGCATCTGGGCGCGAACCGGATATGCGGCGAAGACCGTGTTCGTCGCGCATCGCCGCGACGGCCGGTTGGCCCCTGCCTGGGCGCGCTACGTCGGAGCGATCGGGAGCAACCTCGTGGCGAACACCTGGCTTCCCCCGAGCTCGACGACCGGGCCGCAGAACGTCCGCCGGATCGGCAACGGATTCCTCGGCCGGTTCGTCGGGAACATGTGGAACGAGTTCTGGCCCGACGTTCGAGGACGATTGACCAGACGCGACTGAACCGGCGGCTGGGGCGTCGACCCGATTATTCGATGGCGCGAAAGCCTGACACACGGCCGAGCGCACGAGGAGTTGACATGAGATCGTACGACGCGACCCCGGGTGATGGATACCAGCAGGCGATTGCCGATGAAGCGAGCGCGTTCCTGCGAGCGGTCTACGGCTGGATGTGCGCGGGGCTCACCATCACCGCCGCAACCGCGTGGTCGGTTGCCGCCTCGTCGCGAGCCATCGAGGTCCTGGCGGGGAATCGCCTGCTGTTCTTGGGCCTGTTTCTCGCCCAGCTCGGCATCGTGTTCATCCTGTCGGCGAGCGTCCAGCGACTCGCCGCATCGACGCTCATACGAGGGCGAGCTACGTCGCGGGCGCCGTCTCCGTGATCCTCTCTGTCTTCGCGTCGTAGTACAGGCGCTTGCCGCTCCAGTACGACTGCGCCGCCATGATGCACGCGACCGAGTGCAGAAAGCCGTGCTCGACGGTCGCGTTCGTCTGCCGATTGCCGGCGCGCAGGCACTCGAACCAGTTCGACATGTGCGACAGATCCTCGTCGCCGATGTTGATCGGGCCCGGCTTGTCGTCGCCCGGCAGCGTCACCCAGCGCTCGGCGCGATCGATCGCCGGGTTGTCCTCGTGGTTGCCCTTCTCCTCGACGACCTTCCAGCGCGGGCTGCCCTCGCCACCGATGTTCACGAGCGTCGCCTTCTTGCCCATGATCCGCGAGAAGCTGTCACAGTCGTTGCCGAAGCTGGTCGAGTAGCTGGCGAGGAACGACGGATACTCCACGAGCGCCTGGAAGGTGTCCGGATTCTGCCGGCCGTCATGCCACGCGAACACGCCGCCGTGCGCGACGACCGAGCGTGGCACCTGGTTCGTGTAGAAATGCACGAGATCGATGCCGTGGCTCATCCACTGGTCGGGGATGCCGCTCGAGAATTCGCGGTACAGCCGGAACTCGAAGTAGAGCTGCGGGTCGAACGGCCGGAACGGCTTGGTCCGCAGCCACGCCTTCCAGTCGGTGTCGGCCTCGCGAATCTGCTTCACCTGCGGGCGGCCGCGCCAGCGCGGGCCGTTGTAGTTCCACACGATCTCGTATTTGCTGATGTCGCCGAGGGCGCCGCTCCGCAGCACCTCGCGCGCCGCGAGCTGATAGGGCTCGCTGCGATGCTGGGTGCCGATCTGGACGACGAGGTTGCGCTGCCTGACGGCGTCGCGCGCGCCCTTCACCTCCTCGAGCACGTTGCCCATCGGTTTCTCGCAGTAGGCGTGCTTGCCCGCCTCGACGGTCGCCTGCAGCAGCGCCGAGTGCGAATGTTCGGGTGTCGCGATGAACACCGCGTCGACGTCCTTCAGCGCCAGCAGCTCCTCCGGGTGCTGCACGGCGCGCGGCGCGCGGCCGTAGTAGCGCTGCGCGTCGCTTGCGGCGCGCTCTCGGTTCGCCTTCCACAGGTCGCAGACGGCGACGCTCTCGACGTTGTGCGTGTCCTTCAACCGCGACGCCATCAGGTGAAGCTGGCCGCCGCGGTTGCCGATGCCGATGTGGCCGAGCGCGATGCGATCGTTCGCGCCGAGAATGCGGTCGTAGGACAGCGCGCTCGTGGCCAGCGCCGTCCCGGCGACGGCGCCAGCCGCCTGGAGAAACGACCGGCGATCGATCCGGCCGTTCTTGTCGTCAGTGGAATGCTGCATCGACCTACCTCCGTGGTGCGACCACTTCGAAGTCCGATCCCTTGACACGCGCCAGCGACTCGAGTCCCTGAATCCTTCGGTCCGGCGCAATCGACAGCAGCCAGTTGCCGCCGTTGTCGGCGACCATCATGCCGTATCGCTGCAATCCGCGCAGGATCGCCTGCGCGTGCGGCGGAAAGCCCGACACGTCGAAGTCGCGGCGCAGCCGCAGCCGCTCGCCCATCCGCGGCAGCGCGGGATCGGTCTCGCGGCTCGCGAAGTGGCGGGCAGGGTGAACGTAGGCGCGGCGCGTGCGCCGCGCCGTCACGCGCATCGCGTGGCGCACCAGTCCGCGCGCCACCTCGTCGTAACGGACGATCGCCGGAAAGATCGGCAGCCCCGCGGCGTCCGCTGACGTCCACCACTCGGGCCTGAGCGCGTTCGACGTCAGATCGAAGGTCGACGCCTGCGAGGCTTCCCACCCGCGGTCCGTGCGCCGCGCCTGCCAGAACTCGTGCAGTCGGCCGTTCACTGGATCGACGACGATGAGATGGCGATCGCCGGAGCCTTCGCGCTGGAACTGCGCCAGCGTCACGCCCGGCCCCGGCAGCGCCTTCGCGTCCTCGTTGTGCGCCAGCGGCCAGTTCTCGATCGGCGCCGTGTCGGGAATCGGGAACGGGCCCGGATCCGATTCGTCGGGATACATCAGGATACGCACCGGCACGCGCGGCTGATCCGGTGGGACGATGACGAAGTTCATGTCGAGATTGAACCCGAGCGGGGCGTCGCGGCCGATCGTGCGGACGATCGCGTCGGACTGCGAATCGAGGGGCCGGCCGGAGATGTCCTCGTTCCACGCGTTGTCGGACGGAAACACCTGGAGGGTGCCGAGGATCCGATCCGCCTCCGGCGTGTCGAACATGACCGGCGCGATGACGGAGGAGCGTACGCCTCTCTGCGTTGCCGCCACGACCGACGAGGCAACCAGCAGTGAGATCACGGTGAATCGAAACATGACTCCTCTCGCCCGGGTCGCTGATCCGCTTTAGACGTGCTGAAAAACAGGTCCAGGCCACGGATTACGCGGAACACACGGAATAGCCGGACCGCCACGGATCCGCGGCTCGCTGCATTTCGTGTGCTCCGTGTATTCCGTGGCCAGTTCTTCTCCCTTCTACCGCGGTCTCGCGGGCGCCGCCGCGATCGCGCGGGCGAGCGCCAGACGCATCTTCTCGTACGGATCTCCCGTTTCCGGAAAGCTGACCGAGGCGCCGGCCTCGGAAAACACGCGCGGCGCGATCGCCTGCAGCGCGGCGTCGACGATAGACGTCAGGCCGAGCCGCCGCGCGATCGTCAGATACTGATGATCCTGCAGCCCGCGCCGGAGGTTCGCCAGCTGGACCGTGCCGATCGGCCCCGGCACGCCGCGATCCTCCTCCGGGTGCAGCTTCTCCTCACCCGGATAGATCAGCACGCCATCGCCGTTGATGTAGCCGAAGTCGGCCTTGTTCGGCTGTCCGCGGTTGTCGAACGTGATCGGCTCCGCCCAGATGTTCTGATCGCGTTCCCCCTGCTTCTGCGAATTGTGCCGCCAGTGCACCGCGTGCCAGTAGAAATACACCGCTGCGTCGTGCTTGAACCCGGCCCATGCCATCACGCGCGCGTCGGTGGCTGGCGCGTCGATCACGATCGCGCCGCCGGCGGGACGGCCGCCGTTGTAGAACCAGTACTGGCGGCCGCGTGCCCTCTCGCGCGCGGCGCGATCGACGTCGAAGTACTGCGGCCCCGCGCACCAGATGTCGATCGACGTATCGAGCGCGTCGACGTAGCGGCTGGTCACGAACACGGGCAGCGCCCGACCGGGACCCGGATTGGAGTGGACGTTGTCGGCGAGTGCGACGATCCGCGAATACTGCGGCGCGCGCGGCTCGTCCGGCATGTACAGAAAGGTCTGCGCGGCCGGCAGCTTCGCGCGCAGGAACGTCATCCACTCGTCCGCCCGGCGCCACGCCTGCGCACGATCGTCGAACTCCTCGCTCGGCCCGTAGAACGACCGCGGGACGATGACGTTGCCGGTGCCCTCTCCCGGTCCTTCGTAGCCGCGTGCGGTGGTGAAGTCCTCGCCGGAGAAACGGCCGGCCGCCGCCTCGACCCCCGCCTGGTCGTACGCGTGCACCAGCTCGATGCGCTGCCGGTGCGCAAAGCGGTGGTACGCCGCGTCGAGGTTCCGCCCCTGATAGCGCTCGATTTGGCTGCTCTCGAAATAAATCATCGCGTGCATGCTGTTCGAATCGGGCAGCGTGAAGTCGAACAGCTCGAGCTCGATCGGCAGACGATGCGTCGCGCCGTCCGTGGCAATCTCGATCGTGCCGCGATAGATGCCGGCCGGACGGCCGCGTCCGGTGTACACGTCGATCCAGATCGCCTGGTTGCGATCGGGGCCGACGGCAATCGGCAGGCCGCCGCGATCCGCGCGCGTCCGCTCCGGGACGAGCTGCACCGGCGTCCATCCGATCGAGTGGCGCGGCGCCGCCGCCGATCCGGGCGCCCATACCCAGTTCGCGTGCGACGGCATCGTCACGTGCATGTAGTGCTCGACGAAAATCTGAATCGGCCGGCCGGCGTACTCGGTCGGATCCGCGGCCGGCGCGCGATACGCGATGCGGCTGCCGTCCGGACCTTTCAATTCAGGTAGCCGCGCGCTCAGCCGCGCGATGCCCTCGCCATCCGCTTCGACGACGATCTGCACGGCGACGATCTCGTTTCGCGCGCCGAAGATCCGCACACGATGGCCGTCCCACGCCGAGTTGCCCGATCGCGCGGGATCCTGCCGATCGTCGCGATCGACTTTCTCGCCGTCGTTGACCGCCCAGATCGCCCGGACCGCCGCGTCGGCGCGCGCCACGCACGACAGCAGGCAGAGGAACACGATTGACGTTCGACGCGTGACGTTCACTGACTGCCCTGGTGCTGCGCCAGTGCCGCGCGTGCGAAGGCGTACGACAGATTGCGATCGGGCAGCTTGAACACGTCGGCGAACGCGCGCATCGCCTCCGGCTCGCGGCCCAGCCCGCGCAGCAGCAGCCCCTCGCCGAGACGAAGCGTGCCAGGCGAGCTGCTGGTGCCCGCCTCGATGATCTGGCGCGTCGCCGCGAGCGCCTCTTCAAGGCGCGGCCGCCAGGACGTCTCGTCTGCCTGGCCGAGCGTGCGCGACGCCTCGTAGGCGAGCGCGAGCTGAAGACCGCCGACGACGGGATGCTGCGCGAGACTCATACGCCGACGCCGCGCTTCCGCCTCACGTCCGCACGCCGACTCGATCGCGGCGAGCTCGCGCTGCAACGGCATCGGACGCAACGCGTCCTCGAGCCCGCCGCGCGTAAACGCCAGATCGGCCGTCTCCCGCGAGAGGCTGTCGACGATGGCGAGCGCCTCGGGACAGCGGTGCTGTGTCGATGCCGTCAAGGCGCTCCGGAGCCGGACCGCCGCGAAGACGGTGCGCACGTCCGTGCCCCCTTCCTCTCGCGGAAAGAATCGATCGCGGAATAATGCTTCGGCGGCCCCGGCGTCCCCGTGTTCCGCGACCGCGAGCGCCAGCTTGAACACGAGCGCCGGCGGCATCTCTGCAGGCGCAGGATACCGGCGCAGGGCGGCGGCGCGATCGGCCGCCGCCGCGCGCTGCAGGCTCATCACGCGATCGAGCCCGTCGTAGACGTCCACGTTCCGCGCATCGTGGTCGATCCCTTCGACAAACACCCGCCGCGCCCCCTCCGCATCGTCCTTGCCGAGCAGCAGCGCGAGGCCGAGATTGCGGTGAAGCGTGGGGATCCGCGGGTTCAGCGCGCGGGCGCGCTGCCACTCGCCGACCGCTTCGTCGACGAGGCCGCCGGACAAGTACAGGGACCCGAGCAGGAACCGCGCCGTCGCGTCGTCAGGTTTCTGCCGCAGCGCCGCGCGCAGCACAGCGTAACTCGACGCGCGGCTGGGAAAGACGTAGGCCACCGGCAGTGACGAGGCGCGTCGATACTCGTTGGCCGCCGCGGCGCCGCGCTGCTCGTGCGCGAATGCGCGGTAGTAGGCGACGAGCGCGTGCTGCGACGGCGAGACGGCGCCCGGCTCGCGAAGCGGCTCGTCGACGGACGGATAGTCGCGATCGACAAGCGCGGACGCATCCGTCCAGTCGCCGAGCGCCGCGTACTGATCGAAGATGTCGAGGACGCGGTTCGCATCGGCCGCAAGGTGCGTCCACAACGCCTCGTCATTCTTCGCGGAGTCGAGCCTCGTCGCTTCATAGCGAAGGTGGCTGCTCGTTGGGTCGACGTCGAGCCAGTGGGCGAGCTGCGCGCGCGCGTCGGCCGTCCGTCCGGCGAGACGAAGACACGTCACGAGGAGCGCGCCGGCGACGGAGGCATCGGGCTCGCGTTCGACCAGGCGTCCCAGATCGGCGGCGGCGGCGGGGAAGTCTCCGTCGCGCGCCGAGAGACGGGCGAGCTGCAGCAGCGACGCGGCGCTCGTGCCACGGAACCGCTGCGCCGCCTCGAAATGGCGGCGCGCGTCCCACCGTTGACCCGACGCGGCGAGGGCCAGGCCAAGGTAGTAGCGCGTCTCGGCGTCGGTCGTGTCGCGCAGATGCGCGGCGGTCAGCCAGCGCACCGGCAGCGACGGCGCCCCGGCAGACGACGCGAGAGCGTCCGGCCAGTGCAGCGCTGTGGCCAGACGGCCGGCTGCTTTGTTGAGCGCGACGCTGTCGGCAAAGCGCGCGAGCCCGCCGCGATACGTGGCCAGCGCGACAAGACGGCGTCCCTCGAGCTCCTGATCCTGTCCGAGCTCGACGATGTCCTGCGCCTGGCGCTGCCCGGCCGCAGGATACCGATGCGCGGGCTGCGGTCCGACGGACACCTGCGCGGCCGGCAGCACGTCGTACCGTCCCTCGGTGTGCGCGAGCAGCGCGCGTCCCGATCCGTCGATCAGCTCGAACGTCCACGGCGAAGGGCCGCGCAGCCCGTCGATCGTGCGCCGCCAGTCGCCGCGCGGTGAGAGCTTGACGGCCTCGTCGAGGAGGACGCGATCGTCCTGGCGCACCCGCACCCGCGCGTCCGCCAGCTCGCGCGTGACGTCCAGGCCGGCCGAGAGGCGCGAGCCGTTGTCGACGCGCTCGCCATGGAAGACCGCGTCCGGCGTCGCGCGCGTGATACCGCCGATCGCGCCGACCGGCAGCCAGTACTCCGCGAAGCGTACGGTTTCCTGCGGCTCGAGGAACGCGTAGGTCTCCTGGTTGCGGAACAGGCCCGCCTGCAGCTCGACGTACGCGCTGTCGTTGTCGGACAGCGCGCGTCGCCATTCCCTGGCGTCAGCATCGGCCCCCCACGACCACACCTTGTGCGTGGGCAGCTCCGACGGCCACGCGATGTGCACGGTGCCGGTCGCGGTGTGCGGGTGATAGACGCCGACGAACGGCTCGCGCGTGGCGTAGGTGAAGAGCGACACCGGGCCGTCGGTCTGATTGCGGATCACGCTGAGATCGCGGCCTGATGCATCGATCGGCCACCGCTGGACGGCGGTGAAGCCGTGCGTGGCCATGAAGTCGGTCGGATAGATCAGGCGCGAATCGTCCCACACCTGCGCCGCCGCGTTCGTCCACCAGTAATAGCGATGCCGCGCGTCGGCACGGTTGTGCAGCGTGACGTGCTGCTCGAGCACCGCGCGGCCGGGACGGAGCACGAGCTCGACCCGCCACGACGAGCCATAGACCGCGTCGGTGTTGCCCACCCAGATCGATCCGCTCCCGTCCGGCGACGATCGCATCGCGAAATCGACCGGCGACATCGACATCCAGTTGTGCGAGACCGGAAAGTTGAACTCGATCCCGAACGCCGCCCACGCGCCGCGGTAGCCGATCAGCGCCTTCTTGATCGACGGATTGGCGTAGAACATGTCGCGGCCGGTGGCCTTGTCGAGGCAGCTGTAGAGATGCCCGCCGGCGTCGGGGAGCACCGTGACGCGCAGATACGCGTTCTCGAGATGCAGCGCACGCCATCGCTGCGGAACCGGACGGTCGCTCAGCGCGTCGCGAATCGTGTACGGATAGTTGACGCGCGTCAGCGAGAACAGATCGAACGGCGGATTGGGGTTGGGGGCGCCTTCGGTATAGGTCGGCAGCTCGATCCAGTCTTCCCACACGCGGACACTGGTGTCCGCCGCACCGCCCAGCGCGCGGACAGCGCACACCATCACGGCGGCGATGGCCACCCTGCGCATCTACTCTTGCCTCAGCGCGGCGATGGGCTGGATCGAGACGGCGCGCCGCGCCGGAATCCAGCAGGCCAGCAGGCCGATTCCGCACACGACCGCGACGGTCACTGCGAGCGTCAGCGGATCGTGCGCCGACGTGTTCCACAACTGGCTTGCCAGCAATCGATTCGTGGCCGCGCCGATGCCGAGTCCGGCCGCGAGGCCCACCCCGATCAGGGTCAGGCCGGTGCGCAGCACCATTCGAATCACGTCGCCCCGCGCGCCGCCGAGCGCCACCCGAATCGCAATCTCCCGTGATTGCTGCGAAACGGTATATGCGAGGACGCCGTAGACGCCGAAGCCCACGAGCACGATCCCCGTACAGGCGAATATGCCGAGCACGAGCAAGCTGAATCTCGGGCGTGCGTAGAACACGCGCTGCATCTGGCTGTCCAGCGGCTCCGGACTGACGAGCGCGACCTGCGGATCGATCGCCTGGATCTCGCGGCGGGCTGCATCGAGCACGCGCAACGGATCACCGGACGTCCGCGCCACGAAGCCGAGGCCGGCTGGACCTCGCAGCGTGAACGGGAGGAACACCTGCGGCATCGGAGGCTCGCGCGGACCGTTGTTCGAGATGTCTCGGACCACGCCAACGATCTCGAGCGTCGGATCGGCGACAGGCAGCGGCAGTGCGGCCAACCGCGGCAGCCGAACCGTTCGTCCGATCGGATCGACGTCGCCGAAGTACCGCTTCGCCAGCGTCTCGTTCACGATCGCGACGTGGTGCGCCTGCTCGACCTCCAGTGCGGCGAACTGGCGTCCTCTCAGCAGCGGAATGTCGAGCGTATCGAGCAGACGTTCACTGCAGAAGGTCAGGGCTGCGGACGCATCCTGCGGGATCGTCAATCCAGGAACCTGCAACACGCTCCCCATCCCGCCGAACGGATATCCAACCGCGACCGATCGCACGTCGGGAATCGATCCAACTCTCTCGAGCGCCTGGCGGTAAAAGCGCAGTTGATCCGCCGGCGATGCATTCTGCCTCGGTGGAAACGCGACGCCGATCACGAGCAGGTTTGCGGGGTTGAAACCAAGATCCGCGTTGACGAGTTTGACGAACGTCCGCATGAGCACGCCCGCGCCCAGGAGAAGAACGATGGAGAGCGCGACCTGTGCGATGACAAGGCCGCCGCGCAGGCGCGCCTGCCGCCGGCCCGCGGTGGTGCGGCCGCCGAGATTCGTCCCGGACGCGAGATCCCGGCGCGCGCTCTGCAGGGCCGGGAACAATCCAAACGTGATCGTCGCGATCGCTGCCGCGATCATGGCAAACACCAGCACGGGCGCATCGAGCCGGATTTCGGTCTCCCACGGGACGCCCTGCCGGGGCATGTATCCGGCCAGCGCTGCGATGCCGGCGTACGCGAGCAGACAACCGGCAACCAGCCCGCCGGCCGCGAGCAGCGCACTTTCCACGAGCAGCTGACGGACGATCCGTCCGCGGCTGGCGCCAATCGCCGCGCGGATGCCGATCTCCCGTTCTCGCACCATGCCGCGCGCGAGCAGCATGTTCGCCACGTTGCAGCACGCGATCAGCAGCAGCAGCGTGACGGCGCCAAAGAGGGTGTACAGCACGCCGCGAAACTCGCGGACGACCCAATCGATCACCTTAATCACCCCCATACGGAAATGGGGTGGATACTCGGCCGGATGCGCCGCTGCGCGGCGGGCGGCGATGACCGTGAGCTGCGCTTCCGCTTCCGCAACCGAAACGCCGGGTTTCAGATGCGCCTGGAACGCGCGCGTGCCGCGCGGCGACTGGGGGTCATCGGCGCGGCTCATGGCCGCGGGCACCCACAGATCCGCGATGTTCCACTCGAAGCGCGGCGGCATCACGCCCACGATGGTGATCGCCTGCCCGTTGAGCATCAGCGCACGCCCCAACACGCCAGGGTCCGCGGCGAAGAGCCTTACCCACGCGCGGTGATTCATCACGCCGATCAGCGGCGCGCCGGGTGCGACATCCGCACCGCCGAACACGCGCCCGAGCATCGGCTCGACCCCCAGGAAGCCGAAGCCGTTCGGCGTCATCCAGCCGATCATCAGCCGGTCGGCGCCGTTCTCATGCACCCACTGCATGCCTTCGAGGCTGGTGCCGACGACGTCTTCGAAGACCTGCGCCTGCTCCTGGTAGTCGAGGAACTCGGCGGCCGGAAAGTACGGCCCGCGGAAGTTGCGGCCCGACGCGTCTCTCAGAAGGAGGTTGACCATGCGGTCGGAGCGCGTATACGGAAACGGATCGAGGACGACATTGCGGACGACGCTGTAAATCACCGTCGCGGCGCCGATGCCGAGTCCAAGCGTGAGGATGGCGACGGTCGCGAACCCGCGCGCCCGCGTGAGCGTGCGTACGCCATAGGCGATGTCGCGGCGAACATCATCGACCCACATGGCGCCTCCGGTGACAGCCTACTCCAGTTTCATCCGAGGGGCTTCGCCCCTCGGACTCCCCGACACGCTC
>DATFWL010000049.1:0-18847 GCA_035259385.1 Vicinamibacterales bacterium
GGCCCGGGCACGGCGCTCGACTCGGTCGCCACCGCGCTCTACAACATCGTGCCGGGCGTGCCGGCCGTTGCCGCCGGCCTCGCCGGCTTCATCGTGCTGCGCTTCCTGATGGGGCTCGCCGAATGCGGCAACTACACGGCGGGCATCAAGGCGTTGGCCGGGCTCTTCCCGCCGGCGACGCGCTCGCGCGCCGGCGGCTTCTTCAACGCCGGCGCGCAGTTGGGATCGGTGATCGCGCCGTCGCTCATTCTGTCGGTGCTCGTCGTCAAGCTGGGCATGAGCTGGAGGGCGGCGTTCATCATCCCCGCCGCGCTGGGGCTGCTGTGGCTCGTTCCCTGGCTTGCGATCTTCCCCGACAAGCAGACCATGGCGGCCATTGCCATCAGGCCGGCTGCCGCGGGCACGCCGGCGGCGACGCCGATCGTGGACGTCAGTCTCGGCCAGCTGTTCGCCAATCACAAGGTGCTCGGCCTCTTCCTGATCCGCGCGTTCAGCGGCCCGATCACGACGTTCTACTGGACGTGGCTGCCGCTGTACCTCAGGAGCGGCCGCGGCCTGACGCTCTTCGCCACGGGCTTTCTTGCGTCCGTTCCGAACCTGATCGGGATGTCCGGCAACATCGTCGGCGGCCTCATCACCGATCGTTTCGTGAGGCGGTTCGGCACCGATCGCGGCCGCAAGCTGGCGTTCACCTGCGCGTTCACCCTCGGCGCGCTCAGCATGACGATGCCGTGGATCGAGAACAATTACCTGGCGGTGCTGCTGATGGGGCTGGCGCTCTTCGGCAACCAGTGGGTCGCGGCGGCCTACATCGGCACGGTCGGCGACGTCGTCCCGCAGCAGCTCGCGGGACGCGTGAACGGGATCGCCGGCTTCGGCGACAACGGGGCGGCGACGCTCGCGGTGCTCTTCACGGGCGTGATCGTCGATCGCTACGGATGGTCGAAGGTGTTCGTCGGCGCCGGCGCGCTGCCGCTGCTGGCGATGCTCAGTCTGTTCTTCGTGCTGCGGAAGATCGAGCCGGCACGGTTCCGCTAGCGGCTGTCATCGGCGCACAGCGCGGTCGCAGGGTGAGGAGCCAATTGTGCGGCCTCAGACCGATGCGCGCAGCATGCGGCCGCACTCGCGCAGGCCGCCTTTGAGCAATGTGCGCTGCGACGCGACGTTGTCGACGCCGGTACGGGCTGCCGGCACGCGCCCCGCGAGATAGCACTCGGTGATGAGTCCCTGGATCAGAAACGATCCATAACCGCGCCTGCGCGCATCGGAACGGACTTCCATGAAGAGATCGGCGAAGGGCGGATTGTAATGGAGCAGGAACCCGCCGGTGCCGACGACGTCGCCGCCAACGTCGATGACGAAGTCGCCCACGGGCTCGGCGTGGTGCTCGAACACTCGATCGGAGCGGCGGCGAGGGCGAAACACGCCATCGGACAACGACAGATCGTTCGATTGTCCTGCCGCGAACAGAATCGTGTCGGACGTGAGGTCGCGGGACATCTGACGGACCAGCGACGTATAGAACACGTCGTTGGTCTGGCACTCGAGCGCGTTCGCCTTCGAGGCCTCGATTACGCCGCGCAGCCCGGCCATGGCGTGCTGACGGAACCCGGGCACGAGATAGAACTCGAAGACGGAACCGGGGCCCTCGTGGGCGTCCTTGACCGATCCGTAGCCGATGTCGCGGCCACCGCGCTGCACGACGTACCACTCGGTGCCGCGGCGGGTATGGGCGGCATCGTAGCGGACCTGCGCGTTGAGCTCCTGGAGAAACAACGACCGCAGCGCCTTGATTCTCGAGAACCGGCATGGCGCGATTGACAACTCCTGCATTCCGCATGCAGTGTAGCGGCGGCAGCCGAGCGCTGTCGAGAATGTGAGGGACGATGAGGACGGTGACCATCGCGCTGGCGGCGTTCGTATCCGCCGCCGCCGTAACGCAGCGTGCAAACCAGGGCGATACCTCGAAGATTCCCGGGTTCATCGGCAACGAAGTGCCGCCGCCGAAGATGAACGTGCCTGAGGGGTTTACGCCGATCTTCAACGGCAAGGACCTCACGGGCTGGCACGTGAGCAAGACGAACCATCACGGCATCACGCCGAACTATTACGTTCAGCACGGCATGATTCTCGGCACGCAGCGGCCGCTCGGCGGTGGCGGCATCCTGCTGACCGACAAGAAGTACAAGAACGTCGAGATTTACATGGAGGTGAGGCCCGACTGGGGCTGCGACAGCGGCCTCTTCCTGCGGTCCGACGAAGCGGGCGACGCCTACCAGGTGACGCTCGATTATCTGCCGGGCGGCACGCTGGGCGGGATGTACGGCGAAGGCTTGAACGGCGTCAACGGCGCGATGAACGCATACGGGACGCCCGAGCGGGCCGCCGCGGAGGCGCAGCGCGCGTCGCAGCAGGCGCAGCGCGGGGCCCAGCCGCAGCGCCCGATCGCGGAGCGCCTGAGCGAGCGTCCGGATCCGAACCTGCCGTGGGTGAAGGCGTGGAAGCGCGAGGAGTGGAACACGGTCCGCGCGCGGATCGAACGCGACGTGCCGCACATCCAGGCATGGATCAATGATCAGCCGGTGCTGGACTTCACCGACACCGCGAATCACGCCATGGGCGGCATCACCGAGGGCCCGATCGCGATCCAGATCCATGGGGGCCCCGACCGCTGGGTCCCCGGCGGCTTCTGGCGGTGGCGGGTGATTGCGGTGAAAGAGCTGCCGCGCTGAAAACGGGCCGACACACCTTCACGCCGAGACGCGCCGACGGCAGCGGCACAGAGGTCACAAAGATCACGAAGATCACGAAGTTCGTGTGGTTGGTCGCGATTGAGCCAGATGACCAACGATGGCTTTGTGGTCTTTGTGTTCTTCGTGGCCTTCGCGCCGCTGCCGCCGGCCCGTGGCGGTATCCCAAGCCTTCGAGTTGTTGCGAGTTCACGCAAGCCCGAGCAGGCGCGCAGCGTTCTCTTTCATGATCAGCGGCCGCACCTCGTCGCGAATCGGAATCGTCGCGAAGTCTGCCATCCACCGGTCGGGCGTGATCCACGGGTAGTCCGAGCCGAACAGCACCTTGTGCTTCAGCACGGTGTTCGCGTATTGCACCAGGTTGGGCGAGAAGTACTTCGGCGACCAGCCGGAGAGATCGATGTAGACCTGCGGTTTGTGCATGCAGATCGAGATCGCCTCGTCCTGCCACGGGAACGACGGGTGCGCCAGGATGATCGGCAGGTCCGGGAAGTCCACAGCCACGTCGTCGATCGGCACCGGGTTGCCGTACTTCAGGCGGATGCCGCCCCCGCCGCGCATGCCGGTGCCGATGCCGCTGTGGCCGGTATGGAACAGGATCGGCAGCTTCGCTTCGGCGAACACCTCATATAAAGGATAGACGGCGCGGTCGTTCGGGAAGAATTCCTGGACGGGCGGATGCAGCTTCAGGCCGCGGACGGCGCCCGACGACACGAGTCGTCTGGCCTCTTCGACGCCCGCTCGCCCGCGCGCGGGGTTGATGCTCGCAAAGGCGATCGCGATGTCGCGGTTGTCGGCCGCGAACCGGGCGATCTCGTCGTTGGCGGCATGCGGCCGTCCGGTCAGCGACTCGTCGACGGTGAAGACGACGCAGCCGATCTTCCGCGAGCGGTAGTACTCGGCCTGCGACGGCCAGTCGCGCGGCACGCCCGCGGACTTGAAGTACCGCTCGGCGACCTTGTCCGTTTCGGTGAGCTCGCCCTGATGCTCGAGATGCACGTGGACGTCGAACGCGACGAGCTGGCTGATGTCGAGGGCCGATCGGGTCACGCGATCGCTCCGGCGAGCAGGACGTGCGCGCCGGGCGCCCCGGCGTACAGCTCCTCGACGAGACGCGCGCGCCGGTCGAGCACCGCGCACTGGTTGATGGACCCCTTGTCGGTCACTTCCCCGCGATCGAGCGACAGCGGCTCGACGAGGAGGATCGCGCGCTCGACCCGCGCGGCGCTGCCGGTGGCGGACGCGGCAAACGACACGAGCTTTTCGCCGAGCGCCGCGCGCACGGCCGGATGCGCGGCGACCGCCGCCAGGGGCGCGTCCGCGAGGTCGGGGCAGAGCCGTCGGCAGGCATCGGGATCCGGCACGGCGAGCATGCCGACGCCGTCGCGGCCGTGGCCGGTGATGACGGCGTCGCGCACGTAGGGCGCGAAGTGCGCGACGATCTTCGCGCGCAGGGCCCCCACGTGCACCCAGGTGCCGGTCGAGAGCTTGAAGTCTTCGCCGAGGCGGCCGTCGAACAGGAAACCCTGCGAGAGATCGGTCGCGTCCGCGAGGCGCACCGCGTCGCCCATACGGTAATAGCCCTCCTCGTCGAACGCCGCGGCCGTCGCACCCGCATCGCGCCAGTAGCCCGGCGTGACGTTGGCGCCCCTGACTCGAACTTCGTACTTGTCACTCAGCGGAACCAGCTTGACCTCGACGCCCGGCACGGGCAGCCCGACCGCCGATGCCACATCGCAATCCCACGGGCGGCAGATCGCCATCGGCGCCGTCTCAGTGGAGCCGAGGCCGGTGACGAGCAGCAGGCGCTCGCCGCACGTCTCGATCGCGATCCGCGCGAGCTCGTCGGCGACATGTTGCGAGAGGCTCGCGGCCGCGTAGAAGAGGACGCGCAGCCGCGGGCCGAAGAAGCGCTCGGCCAGCGCGCGGTCGCGCGCGAGCGCCTTGACCAGCTCCTCGTAGCCGCGCGGCACGTTGAAGTACGCCGTCGGGTTGACGAGTCGCAGGTTGCGGACGCTCTCATCAAACGCGCCCGGCAACGGCCGCCCCTCGTCGAGATACAGCGACCCGCCGTTGTAGATCGTGATGCCGATGTTGTGGTTGCCGCCGAAGGTGTGGTGCCACGGCAGCCAGTCGACGAACACGGGCGGCTCGTCGCCGAGAAACGGCAGCGTCTGCAGAATCATCTGCTGGTTCGCCGCCAGCATCCGGTGCGTGTTGATCACGCCCTTCGGCACGCCCGTGGAGCCCGACGTGAACAGGACTTTCGCGGGCGCGTCGGGATCGATCGCGGCGCGCGCGCGATCGACGTCTGACGAGGGCCGCGCGGCCAGCAGCGCCGGCATGTCTCGCGCATCGAGCGTCTCGACGCCGGGTCCGGCGATCGCCGCGACCGCGCGCGCGAATCGTGCGTCCGACGCGTACACGAGCGCCGGCGTCAGCACGCGCGCGACATGCGCCAGCGTTCCGAGATCCTGCGAGACGAGCGAGTAGGCCGGCGAGACGGGCGCGTGGAGCACGCCGGCGTACTGCGCCGCGAGCGCGAGCACGAGATGGTGGACGTCGTTGCCCGACAGAATCGCGAGCGGATGTTCGAACGACAGCCCGCGATCGAGGAGCGCCTGCGCCACCGCGCGCACGCGCGTGAGCGCATCGGCATAGGTCAGTCGCGCGAAGCCGTCGCCGTCCCGCCACGCGAGCAGCGTGCGTTCGGGCGCGGCCGACGCCCAGTGGACGAGACGATCGGTCAGCGATTGGGGATACCCGCCGAGCGGTTGTGCGGGGCGCACGCGGATCGCACCGCTCGCGTCGCGTTCGACCACCGGACGCAGATCGCCGAGTCGCACGGAGCGGTAACGAATTGGACCGTTACCAGCCATGAAGCGTAGAGCCTATCTCACAAAAGGCGGCGCGAACGAGCGGAGCGAGCGAGCCACGCGAACGGAGCGAGCCGGCGAAGCGGCGCGCGAGAGAGCGTGTGGGGGAGTCCGAGTGGCGAGGCCCCTCGGATCACTATGATACCGTCGGGATTGTGGCAGGCGGAACGTTTCGCATCCTGGCGGTCGTCGGCGCGGGCAACATGGGCAGCGGCATCGCCCAGAAAATGGCGAGCGAGGGTTTTCAGGTGATCCTGGTCGACCTGGACGATCAGAAAGTCGCTCGCGGACTCCAGACCACCGAGAAGACCCTTCACGAGGGCATCGAACGCAAGCTCTTTTCCCCGGAGCGCGTCGCGGAGATCCTCTCGCGCATCCGTGGGACGACGAGATTCGAGGATCTCGCTGACGTCGATCTCGTCGTCGAAGCCGTGTTCGAAGACATGACCGTCAAGCGCGACGTCTTCTCACGTCTCGAGCGGGCCTGCCGCCGTGACACGATCCTGGCGACCAACACGTCTTCGTTCGCGGTTGCCGGCATTGCGGCCGGCATCTCGTCGCCGGACCGGGTGATCGGCCTGCATTACTTCTACCACCCGGCGAAGAACCGCCTCGTCGAAGTCGTCGGCGGCGTGAAGACCAGCGCGGAGGCGCTGGGCCGCGCGTGGACGCTGCAGGAACGCCTCGGCAAGACGCCGATCCGCTCGAAGGATTCGTGCGGGTTCATCGTCAACCGCTTCTTCGGTCCATGGCTCGCGGAGGCGGTGCGCGTTCTCGAGGAAGGCATCGCCGGCATCCCGACGATCGAAGCGGCCGCCAAGCAGGCGTTCGGCATCGGCATGGGGCCCTTCGAGCTGATGAACGTGACGGGCATCCCGATCGCCGTCCACACCGACGACACGCTGGGGGCGGCGTTCGGGCCGCTGCACGGTACGCCGGAACGGCTCCGGACGCAGTTCGAGTCGGGGAAGCCGTGGGACCTCACGGGCGCGGCGGATACGTCGAAGTTCGACGCGGTCGCGGATCGGCTCGCCGGCGTGACGTTCTACATCGCGTCGGCGCTCGTGGACGAGGGGGTCGGCACGATCGAGGATACCGACATCGGCGCGCGCGTCGGCCTGCGCTGGCGCCGCGGGCCGTTCGAGCTGATGAACCACTACGGTTTGACGCGTGCCGCGACGCTGGTCGAAGACGTCGCGCGGCGGTGGACGATCCCCGTCCCCGGCCTGTTCTCGCGCCAGGCTGCCAGCGGGAAGCCGTTCCATTTCACGCTCGTGCGTCGCGAGGACAAGGGCGGCGTCGCGACGCTGACGATCGATCGGCCCGACGCGCTGAACGCGTTGAACGAGGCGGTGATGGCGCAGCTCGGCGACGCGTTCCGCGCCGCAACGGCCGATCCTGCCGTGAAAGGCATCGTGATCGCCGGCAGCGGAAAGGCGTTCGTCGCGGGCGCCGACGTCAGGTTCTTCGTCAGGAACATCGAGGCGAAGAACATTCCGAAGATCGCGCAATTCACACGGACCGGGCAGGAGCTGCTGCTTGACATCCAGCGCAGCCGCACGCCGGTCGTCGCGCGCGTGCACGGCCTCGCGCTGGGTGGCGGTGTCGAGCTCGCGCTCGCCTGCCACTCCATCGTCGCCACGCCGAACGCGACGTTCGCGTTTCCCGAAACGGGCATCGGGATTTATCCGGGCCTCGGCGGCACGCAGCGCACGACCGCGCGCGTCGGCCGCGGGCTCGCGAAGTGGCTCGTGCTGACCGGGGAGACCGTCACCGCCGAGCAGGCGGCGGCGATCGGCCTCGTCGATCGTGTGGTGCCCTACGAGGAGCTCGACGCTGCGATTCGCGAGTGCATCGCCCGCGGCGCCGTCACGTCGCGCACGCCGCACGCTGTCCCGGACTCGTTCCGCGAGATCGCCGTGCGGTACGAGTCAGCGGACGTCGAGTCGCTCCGGGCGTCAGAGAAGCGTCTCGGCTCCAAGGCGCCGATCGCGCTGCGCATCGCGTCGGATCTGATCGATCGTGCCGAGGGCACGCCGATCGACAAGGGGATCGCGATGGAGCTGTCGCACCTGGAAGAGATCTTCGCGACGGCGGATGCCTACGAGGGCCTGTCGTCGCTTGGCAAGCGCCGGCCGGTCTTCAAGGGCGCGTAGCGCAGACCTTCAGAACTGCCTGCCGCCGCTGTCGGTTTCCGGCTGCCAGCTTCCGGCTGCCGGCTTCCAGTTTCCAGCTCGCGGGTCCGCTGCATTTGACATTCAAATGGAATCGCGATATTCCATTGGCGTGCCTAATAGAGAGGCCGGGAAGACCGACGTGCTGCAGGGAACGCTCGATATCATGATCCTGCAGACGCTCGCGACGCTCGGGCCGTCGCACGGGTATGCGATCGCGTCACGCATCGAGCAGGTGTCGAGCGGGCGCGTCCAGCTCAACATGGGCACGCTCTATCCAGGATTGATGCGCCTCGAGCAGCGGGGCGCGGTACGCGGCACGTGGGGGGTCACCGACAACAACCGCAAGGCGCGGTTCTACGACATCACCGGCGCGGGCAGGCGGCTGCTCGCGGCCGAGAAGCGCGAGTGGGATCGGATGGTCGGCATCATGCAGGCCATCCTGAGCGAGCACAGCTGATGGCCGCGATCCGTGCGTGGCTGCGGCGGGTGATGGGGACGCTCCGCGAGCGGCCGCCCGACTCCGACATGCGGCAGGAGCTCGAGCTGCATCTCGAGCTGACCGCGCAGGATCTGGAACAGCGCGGACTCTCGAAGCAAGAGGCCGCGCGCGCGGCCCGGCTCCGCGCCGGCGGCGTCGCGCAGGCGATGGAACACATGCGCGACCAGCGCGGCCTGCCGTGGCTCGCCGACCTCGTGCAGGATCTGCGCTACGGCATCCGCACGCTGCGGCGGAGTCCCGGCTTCACGGCGGTCGCGCTCGGCACGCTGACGCTCGCAATCGGCGCCAACACGGCGATCTTCAGCCTCGTCGATCCGCTGGTGTTTCGCGATCTGCCCGTGCGTGATCCCGGCAGCCTCGTTCAGTTCCTGTATCAGTATCCCCTCGACCCGCCGCTGAACAACTTCAGCCTCGCCAATTACCACCTGTATCGCGAGCGCAATCGCGCGTTCTCGGACCTGTTCGGACTCGCGCCGCTTTCGACGGAGTCGCGCACGGGCGACGAACCGATCACCGCCGAGGTCGTCACCGGGAATTTCTTCCAGGCGCTCGGCGTGCGACCGGCGCTGGGGCGCCTGCTGGAGTCTTCGGACGACCGGCAGGGCGCCGACCCGGTGGCCATCGTCAGCTGGCGGTACTGGAAACACCGGTTCAACGCCGACCCGCGCGCCCTCGGCGCCTCCCTCGACGTCGAGGACCGCCGCGTGCCCGTGCCCATGCACGCGACGGTGATCGGCGTGGCCGAACCGTCGTTCTCGGGCGTGGTCGTCGGCTATGAGCCGGACGTCTGGATGTCTCTCTCTTCGGTTCCCGACGCCATGCGATCCCGTGCCGGCCTCTCGCTCGTCGCGCGGCTCAAGCCGGGCGTGTCGATCGAACAGGCGCGCGCGGAGATGCAGGCGCTGGATCGGCCGAGCATCGAGAGCCTCGCGCAACGAGATCCGCAGTGGCTCCGCGTGGCGATCGACGTCAAGCCAGCGCGTAAGGGGCTCTCGACGCCGCTGCACCAGCAGTTCGGCAGGCCGCTGCAGCTCCTGCTGACGATGGTCGGCGGCCTGCTGGTGCTGGCCTGCGCCAACATCGGCAGCCTGCTGCTCGCGCGCGGCGCGGCGCGGCAGCACGAGATGGCGGTGCGCGTGTCGCTCGGCGCCGGACGCTTCCGCATCATGCGGCAGATGCTGACCGAGTCGCTGGTCCTGGCCTCCATGGGCAGCGTGGTCGGCATCATCGGCGCCCGTTTCGGCGCCACGATTCTGATGCGGATGGTGACATCGGCGACGCGATCGCCGGGCGCGTCGCCGCGTCTGGAGGTCCCGCTCGACGCACGCGTGCTGGCCTTCACGATCGGCGTCACCGTGCTGGCGGCGCTCGTCTTTGGGCTGGCGCCGGCGGTGGCGGCGTTCGTGTCGGCTCCGGCGCCGGCGCTGCGGCAGGGCGGCGGTGCACAGCCGCGATCGCGACGCCTGTTCGGCGGCGGACTGGTGGTGGCACAGGTCGCGATCTCGCTGGCGCTCCTGAGCGTGGCGCAGCTGTACATCGGTCATCTCCGTCAGCTGCGTGGCCCAAGCCTCGGGTTCGATCGCGACGGCGTGCTGTTGATGTCGGTGAACACCTCGCGCGCGCAGAACCGCGAGCAACTGGCTGCGCTCTGCACAGATCTCGTTGCCCGCCTGCAGGCCATTCCCGGCGTGCGCTCGGTCGCGGCAAGCGGCACGACCCCACTATCCCTCGGGGCGGCGAGCCGCTTCCTGCGGGCCGAAGGATTCGACGAGCCTGCGGAGAACAGGAGCCGGGTGGCGCTGAATTGGGTGTCGCCGAACTATTTCGCCACCTACGGTACGCCGCTTCTGGCCGGACGCGATTTTCGCGACGCCGACATGGCGCAGCCTCGCCGCGTCATCGTCAACCAGGCAGTGGCGCGGCTGTACTTCGCCGGCCGTGACGCGGTGGGACGGCGCGTCTGGCTCGAGAACGAACGCGACCCGTACGAGATCGTCGGCGTGGTGGGCGATGCGAAGTATTCGGACATCCACGTGGCGGCGCGGACGATCGTCTATCTCTTCGCGCCGATGTCGAGAGGATCGACGGATCTGTCGCTGCGGACGACCGTCCGCCCGACGGCCATCGCCGTCGACGCGCGTCGCATCGTCACCGAGGTGCTCGGCGCCAACTCGGTCCAACGCGTCACGACGCTGGCCGAGCAGGTTGACGCGTCCATCGTCCCGGAGCGGCTCACGGCAATCTTGTCGGGATTCTTCGGCGCCGCGGGCGGGCTGCTCGCTGCGATCGGTCTCTACGGGCTGCTTGCGTATACCGTCGCGCGCCGTACGAAGGAGATCGGCATCCGGATGACGCTCGGGGCGACGCGCGGCCATGTGATTCGCATGGTTCTGAAGGGTGCGCTCTGGCTGGTCGGCGCCGGCCTCGCTCTCGGCGCCCCGGTCGCGTTCTGGAGCAAGCGTCTGGCTGCGAGCGCGCTCGAGGACTTGCCCTCCGGAGGCGCGCTGCCGATTGCCGTCGGCGTGGCGGCGATGATCGGAGTGGCGCTGCTGGCCGCGTACGTCCCAGTCCGCCGCGCCACGCGCGTCGAGCCAGTCACGGCGCTTCGCTCGGAGTAACCGCGGCGCGCCTGACATTCCACGCCTGCCACAGGTGTCGCCGCTCGTGCGCGGCGAGCAAGTGCAGCCCGGTGGCAAGGCTGAAGCGCAGGGCGTGGATGAAGGGATTCGGGAAGCGCACGCCGGCGAGATCGAGATCCGCGTACCGGCGAAGAAACTCCACGACCTGCGCGTGTGACGCGAAGAACGCCGCGCCGGCATCGGCGAGGGGCGGCGACGATCGCGGCACGATCTTTCGCGGTGCGCGCAGCTTGCGCGTCACCGGTGGCTCGAATGATTTCACGACCCAGCCGCCGACGAGACCCGGCAGCGCCGGCTTCCGCCGCACGCGTCCGTCGCGCCGCGCCCGTGCGGCCGCCGGTTCCAACGCCGCGACGTACACGCGGTTGCCGACGGCCAGGTGGTCGAGGCATTCCGCGACGCTCCACGATCCCGGTGCGGAGCGCCACGTTCCCTGCGCCTCCGTCAGCCCGGCGACGAGCGCGCGCGCGTCCCGCTCGTTCGCCGCGAACGCCTCGTCCAGCGCCTGCAGATCCGGCGGGAAGGGCCCGTTCATGCCTCGGCTCCCGGTTCATCGATGCTGCCCGCGCCGCCGCACTCGAGACATTCGCCCAGGCCGACACACCTCATACACGTCGTCGAACCCGATCCGTTGCACATCGGGCAGGAACGACCAGGATACCCGCTCCCGCCGCAGTTCTGACACGGCCGGGCCGCCGGCACGGGTGATTCTCCGAACACGAGGACGAAGCCCGACCCTCCACACGCGTCGCAGATCGACGCGTGCGTGCCGGTGCCGCCGCAGAGCAGGCACCGGACCTTGCCGCTGCCTCTGCACCGCTGACACCCGCCGGTTCCATCGCACGTCGGACAGATCGTCGGTGACGCCATCGCGCGTCAGCTACTCTACCGGAAGCCGGCCATCCGCCACAGCGTCGCGCGCAGGACGAACTGGATCTGCCGCGGCCGTCGTGATCGAATCAGCTACGCCGCAGGCCGATGCGCTCAGTAGCCGGTTGGCCGTATCCAGAACGACTCCTGCCATGAGCCGCCTGGCGGGATCGACTGCAGCTCCTTGTACAGGCCCTTCTGGGCGAGGTTCATCGAGTCGGTAATGCCGGCCATCGGCTCGATCGCGACGTAACCCCGGCCGGCGCGCTCCGGATTGCCGTCGCTCCGGGGGCGTGGCGAGTAGAGGACGACGCAGCGATAGTTCGGACCGAGCTGCACCTCGATCTGCTGCGTCTTGCCGCGGAACGCCACGGTCGCGCGTCCGTTCGCGTCGCGGATCAGTTCCCCGAACACGTCGTCGAGATCGAAGTCTTTGACGACCACCCGCTTCGGATCCGGAAACAGCTTCTCGATCGGCTCCGTCTCGCCTGTCGGAATCCTGTTCGGCGCGAGCAGATAGTGCGCGCGCGCGCCGACCGCAAGCGTCCACTCGTCACGTGTGGAATCGGTGACCTGAAAGTACGGATGGAAGCCGATCGAGACTGGCATCGGATCCACGCTCAGATTGTCGATCCGGAGGCGCACTTCCAGGCCGTCGGCCGCAAGGCGATACGTCAGCGTCATCGTGTGCGCGAAGGGGAACTGTTTCATCCAGAGCGGATGTTTGTAGAAGTCGAGCGTGCAGGCGGCCCACGCCGCGCCGCCGTCAGCCTTCGACTCCGTCAGGTTCCAGTCCTTCGTGCCCGACAGGAAGCCGTGGATCGGGATCTCCCCGCGCACGTTGCCCAGAGTCATGTCGAAGGCATAGCGTCGGCCATTCGCCCAGAACGCCTGCTCGTCGAGGCGGTTCGCGAACGGCGCGAGAAGCGGGATGCCGTTCAGCCCCGGGCGGGCGCGAAAGGCCGCGACGTCGGCAAACGTCTGCCTGATCAGCTGCTGGCCTTTCACGCTGACCTCGTAGGCGTTGCAGAGCGGCTCCGCGATCGCCACCTTCGTGCCCGTCACCGAGTCCTGCAGCGTCACGATCTCCCGGTCGTGCTCGGCGGTGAAACGAGGCTGCGCCGTGGCAGGCAGCATCGCCAGGGCAGCGGCCAGGCTGAGCGTGGGGATCGACATGGACGTCATACCGGCGTGAGAGTAGCATCACCGCCGCGGCCGGCCAACCGTTCCACGGCGGCTCTCGTCCAAGCGGGGAGGAGATCCGGCACATGCGATCGCTCAGCTTCCTCGAAACGTTCTGGCAGGACGTGCATTACGGCGCGCGACTGCTGCTCAGGAACCGGACGTTCGCCGTCGTCGCGATCCTGACGCTCGCCCTCGGCACGGGCGCGAACACGGCAATCTTCCAGCTCGTGAACGCCGTCCGGCTGCGGACGCTGCCCGTCGAGCGCCCGGACGATCTCGTCGAGGTCCGGATCGTCAAGACGCCGCACGGGCGCACCGGATCGTTCCTGGGCAGCCGGCCGTCGCTGTCGAACCCGCTCTACGAGCGCATCCGCGACGATCAGCGTGTGTTCTCGTCGATGATGGCGTGGAGCTCGACCAGATGGAACCTTGCCGCCGGCGGCGAGGTGCGGCTGGCGGCGGGCATGTACGTGAGCGGATCGTACTTCGAGACGCTGGGCGTCCGCGCCGTACTCGGGCGCACGATCGCGGCGTCGGACGACGTGAAAGGCTGTGCTGCGCCGGTGGCGGTCGTCAGCGACGCGTTCTGGCGGCGTGAGTTCGGCGCTGACCCTGGTGCGGTCGGACGCGCGATTCTGCTCGACGGACACCGTTTCGACATCGTCGGCGTCGCGCCCGCGTCGTTCACCGGCGTCGAGGTGGGCCGCCGCTTCGATGTGGCGCTCCCGATCTGCGCCGAGCCGATGTTTCGCGGCGCGAATTCGGGGCTCGCCAGATCCGACTACTGGTTCCTCGCGTCGTTCGCACGGCTGAAGGCGGGCGTGACCATCGACCAGGCGAGCGCGCAGCTCGCCGCGATGTCGGGCGGCCTCTTCCCGGCGCTCGTCTCCCCGCGCTACGACGCGAACACCGCGAAGGACTTCGCGCAGTTCAAGCTCGGTGCGCTGCCGGCCGCCACGGGGGTTTCGGGCATTCGCAACGCCTACGGCGATCCTCTGAACATCCTGCTCGGCGTGACGGCGATCGTGCTCGTCATCGCCTGCGCCAATCTGGCGAACCTGATGCTCGCGCGCGCGACGGCGCGCGAGCGTGAAATCGCCGTGCGGCTGGCGATCGGCGCCTCGCGCCGGCGGATCGTGCGGCAGATGCTCTCCGAGAGCCTGCTGCTCGCCGCGATCGGCGCGAGTGGAGGCCTGCTCGTTGCGCGCTGGCTCAGTACGTTCCTCGTATCGTTCCTCGGCACCGAGGGATCGCCGGTGTTCGTCGATCTCGCGCCAGACTGGCGCGTGTTCGGGTTCTCGTCGGCCGTCGCGCTGGCGGCGTGCGTGCTCTTCGGCCTGGCGCCCGCGGTGCGCGCGACGCGAACGGCGCCGGGTGCGGCGATGAAATCGGGCAGCCGTACGATGACCGAGGGCCGCGAGCGGTTCGGCATGCGCCGCGCGCTCGTCGTGATTCAGGTCGCGTTGTCGCTGGTGCTCGTCGTCGGCGCGCTGCTCTTCGTCCGCACGCTCAGGAACCTGACGCGCATGGATCCCGGCTTCCGGCAGGATGGCGTGCTCGTCGCCAATCTCGACTACCGCAAGGCGGGGATCGAGGGGGCGCTGATTCCGTCGACCGATCGGCGCGTGGTCGAGCGGCTGCGCGCGATCCCGGGCGTCGACGGCGTGTCGCAGGTGACGACGACGCCGGTGGGCGGCAACTTCTGGAACGATCGCATCATCCTCGGCGGCCAGGAGCAGGACGGGAACGTCAACTTCAACCGCGTCGGTCCCGGGTACTTCGACACGCTGGCCACGCGGCTGGTGGCGGGACGCGATTTCTCGGACCGCGACTCGCTGCAGTCGCCGCGCGTGGCGGTCGTGACCGAGTCGTTCGTGCGGAAGTACCTTCCCGCCGGACAGGCGGTCGGCCAGTCGTTCCAGGTGGCCGCGCCGATCGGCGAGGCGCGGCCGATGATCCAGATCGTCGGCGTCGCCCGCGACGTCAAGTACACCGACCTGCGGGAGCCGTTCACGCCGATCGTCTACGTGGCGATGTCACAGAGCGAAGAGCCCGACGATCGGCCGGCGTTCGCCCTGCACGCCGCGACGGCGCTTCCGGCAGTTACGGCCGCCGCGACGCGAGCGCTCGCGGAGATCAACCCCGCGATCGCGGTGCAGTATCAGACCGTCCGCGCCCAGGTCGAGGGGTCGCTCCTGCGCGAGCGGCTGATGGCGGCGCTGTCGGGGTTCTTTGGCGGCCTCGCGGTCCTCATTGCGACCGTCGGTCTCTACGGCGTGATGGCCTACACGGTCGTGCGGCGCCGCGTGGAGATTGGCATCCGCATGGCGCTCGGCGCGACGCGCGCGATCGTGATCCGCATGATCGTGCGCGAAGCCACGGTCTTGCTGCTCGCCGGCATCATCGTCGGCGCCGCGCTGTCCGTGCTCGCCGCGCGGTCGGCGACGGCGCTGCTCTACGATCTCCGCCCGTGGGATCCCGCGACGTTGCTGCTCGGCGCGGCGGCATTGGGCGGCGTGACGATCGCGGCGAGCTGCATCCCGGCGCTGCGCGCCTCGCGCCTCGAACCCACGCGCGCGCTGCGAGAGGAGTAAGGTGTCGCCGCGTCGGAAGACCCGGCCTGCGCTCGGCTGACGCAGGCCGGACCGTTCCGCAACGTTCGGACGTCCCGGTGTACAGTACGGCTCGGGACCGGCCCGCGTGACCACCAACCTTGGCGTTGCTCCGCAGACGCAGCCAGACGATGCCCAGTACGGGATCGCCTCTACGAGATGAAGCCCGCGTCGGTCACGATCGTGCGGAGAAGCGACGAGGACTTCAAGCAGCGGCAGCTCGTCGTGTGGCTCGACGACGAGAAGCTGGGCGACCTGATGTTTGGCGACGCCTTGACGCGCGACGTGCAGGCCGGCCCGCACAAACTGCGCGTCAGCAACACGCTGGTGTGGAAGACGGTCGAGTTCGACGTCAAGCCGGGCGAGCAGGCGCGCTTCGAAGCGATCAATCGCCCCGGACGCGTCACGTATCCGATGCTGGTCTTTATCGGCGTGGGCCCGCTTTACGTGACGCTGCGCCGCGTCTCGTAGCGCAGGCTCGGGGCATGCGGTCCTGCTCGACGTCAACGGCCGCCAGTCGCGAACGCGATCAGGCTGTCGCCGGTCAACGCGCCGCCGAACGCGCCGCCACCGGTGGCGGTGACGGCGACGTACTGCCGGCCATCGCGCCCTTCATACGTCATCGGCGTCGCTTCGGCGGCGCCGGGGAGTGTGTACGTCCACAGCTCCTTGCCGGTCTTCGCGTCGAATGCGCGGAAGCGGCCGTCGTCGGTCGCGCCGACGAACACCAGTCCGCCAGCCGTGGCGATCGTCCCACCGTTGCCCGGCCGTCCGGTTTTCTGCTTGTCGGGCGGCAGGCCCTCGGTGATGCCGAGCGGCACACGCCATACGAACTCGCCCGTGTTGACGTCGACGGCCGTCAGCTGTCCCCAGGGCGGCTGCTGGCACATCATGTTCGACGCGTTGTCGCGGAAGCGTCCGCCGCCGGGCACGCCGCGGTACGGACCGTCGGGATCGACCCGGTTGCCGGTACCCTCCGCCTGCGCGGGACCGGACTGGTTCATATCGCGATCGCGCAGACCGGAGAGCTGCCCGACCTCGTTCGTGTTGACGAACAGGTAACCCAGCTGCGGGTTGAACGAGACGCCGCCCCAGTTCACGCCGCCGTGGTTGCCGGGAAACTGCAGCCGCAGCCGGTTGTACGACACCGGGAGATACGGCCCGCCGAGTTGTACGCCTTCGATCAGCTTCCGGCACGCCGCTTCGAGCTCCGGCGTCACTGTCGCGATGTCGCCGGCCGCGATCGTCATGCGCGCCAGCGGCGCGGGCTTGACGGGAAACGGCTGCGTCTTCGCCGTGCGCTCGAGCGGAACGTCGCTCTGCGGAACCGGGCGCTCCTCGACGCCATAGATCGGTTTGCCGGTGACGCGGTCGAAGAGGAAGAGCAGCCCTGGCTTGTTGATCACCGCGACGGCCGGAATCGTGCGCCCGCCCTGCCTGACGTCGAGCAGGAGGGGTGCGCCTGAAAGATCGCTGTCCCAGATGTCGTGATGCACGACCTGGAAGTGCCACAGGTACTTTCCGGTGTTCGCGTCGGCGGCGACGATGCTCGTGCCGAACAGGTTGTCGCCTTCGCGATCGCCGCCGTACTGATCGACCGACGGCGCGCCGAACGGCATGTAGACGATGCCGCGCTCGGCGTCGATGCTCAGGAATCCCCACACGTTCACGCCGGATCGGTTCCTCCAGCTGTCGCCGGCCCACGTGTCGTTGTACTTTTCGCCGGCGCCAGGTATCGAGTGGAACGTCCAGACCAATTTGCCGGTGTGCATGTCCCACGCGCGGACGTCGCCCGCCGGTCCGTGCGGCGGATTCTCCTGCGTCGTGCCGCCGGTGATGACGAGGTTCTTGTAGACGATCGGCGGCGAGCTGAGTCCGTCGCGCCCCGGCAGTCCGCGCAGGATCTCCGGCGTGTTCAAATTGACCACGCCGTTCGTCCCGAATCCGCCACTCGGCTCACCCGTCCTGGCGTCCAGCGAGTACAGCTTGCCGTCGTTCGAGCCGAAGACGATCTGCGGCGCGGTTTGCGCGTCGCCTGGCCAGTACTCCACGCCGCGCGTCGACGGATTCCCCGACGGCAGCTTGAAAATCCAGAGCTCCTTGCCCGTCGTCGGATCCAGCGCGACGACGCGCGAATACGGTGTGGCGATGAACATCGTCCCGCCGGCGACGAGCGGCGTCACCTCGCTGGTCGCGAGCCGTGCGGCGGGATCGCCGGCGGGCTTCAGGTGATACACCCACGCCACGTTCAACGTGCCGACGTTCGCCGCCGTGATCTGGGTGAGCGGAGAAAACCGCATGGCGCCGGCGTCATGTCCGTATGTGGGCCATTCTTTCGATGCCGCGTCTTTCGGCGGGGGCGTTTGTGCGAGCGCGCCGCCCACGGCGATTGCCGCCGCGGCAGCGATCGCGCTAGAACGCAAAGCGCACCTCGACCTGACGGTGCTTCAGCGGCGGGATGGGCTGCGGCGCGATCAGCTCGCCGCCGCTGACGACGCACTCGGACCAGGGCGGCAGCCTGCCTTCCTGGTAAAAGCGCTCGACGTAGTGCCAGTCGGTGTGCACGAAATCCGAGAACCAGCGATCCTGGTTCGTGATCCCGCGCTCGTGCAGCAGCTGCAACGCGTAGCGCGCCGCGTCCATCTCGTACGCCTGCAGCACGTTCATGAATTCCTTCTTGTCGGGCGTGTGCTGCAGCGCGTCGAGCTTGTGCTCGATCGACGGCGCGACCCACTGCACGGAGTGGCCGAACAGATGCAGCAGCAGGAAGCATTGCATTTCGAACCCGACATCCGGATCGAGGACGATGTGAAGGCCGTCGAAAATTCCGGTCCGCGGCGGCTCGAGGTCGCGATACTCGATGCCGAAGCCGTACTTGACGACGCCGCTGCTGACGGCGGCCCAGATGTCGATCAGTTCGTGCACCGGCATGTGCCCGACGCGCGTGCCGGTCACTTCGTGGCTGAGGAGCGGCTGCATCAGTGGTGTCCCGCGGTTACCGAATGATCCACGGCGCCGGGGCGAGCCAGTCGAGCGGGTAGTCGCCGATCGGTGCCCCCGGCGGCGCGTCGAACGTCGTCGGCGTACGGACGGGCTCCATCGGACGCTCGAGGAAGCGCTTGATGTCGGCGGCCATCAGCCGGTTCGCCGCCTCGTCTGCGGCGGTCGGCAGGCCGTCGGTCTGCAGCCGCGCGAGCGCTGTCGATGCTTCGGCGCGCACTTCCGGCATCGGCGCGCCG
>DATFWL010000050.1:0-48951 GCA_035259385.1 Vicinamibacterales bacterium
TCTTAGTTCCTAATTCTTAATTACAGGTACTTCAGAATGCCGCCGAGCGCGGTGTAGAGCAGCTGGGCGAGCTGGCGGACGAGCGGCGACACTTCCCCCTCGTTGACGGCGTTGGCGACGGTGACAGGATTGGTGACGAACAGCCAGATCGTCGCGGCGGCCAGCACGATGCTGACCAGGGCGATCAGCGTGAAGAGGCTGACGCCGACCCGCTGCAGGCTGCTCATGGCACTTCGAGAACGATTTTGCCGAACTGGTGCGACTGCTCGAGCCGGCGCTGCGCGGCTGCGGCGTCGGCGAGCGGAAACGTCCGATCGATCACCGGCTTCAGCTGGCCTGCGACGAAGAACCGAGCCGCCTGCAGCAGCTCTCCCTTGGTACCCATATACGAGCCAAGGATCGACAGCTGCTTCGCGAACAGCGCGTGCAGATCCAGCGATCCCCGGCCCCCGGTGGTCGCGCCGCATGTCACCAGCCGTCCGCCGCGCGCCAGCGACCGGACACTCTTCGGCCAGGTCGCCTCGCCGACATGCTCTATGACGACATCGACCCCCCGGCGGTTCGTGAACCGCATGACCTCGCCGGCGGTGTCCTGCGTGTGGTGGTTGATCACCTCGAGAGCCCCAAGCGCTCGCGCCCGTTCGAGCTTCGCCTCCGTGCCGGCGGTCGCAATGACGCGGGCGCCGTGCAGGACGGCAATCTGAATGGCCGCCTGGCCGACACCGCTGCCGGCGGCCAGCACCAGCACATCCTCGCCACGCACCAGCCCGGCACGCGTTACCAGCATATGCCACGCGGTCAGAAAGGTGAGCGGAAACGCGGCGGCCGAGACGAAGTCGATGTGGTCGGGAATCGGGACGAGGTTCTGGACCGGCACCTTCACGAGCTCGGCGTAGCCGCCGGCATGGTTCCGGTAGCCGAGCACTTCGTAGTGCGGACACTCGTGATCGCGGCCGGTGAGACACGCGGCGCAGCGGCCGCAGCTCACGCCGGGCTGCAGCATGACGCGGCAGCCGATCGCCACGTCGGTAGCGGCCGATGCGACCACTTCGCCCGCGACGTCACTGCCGGAGATGTGCGGCAGCGGGATCTGCACGCGCGGCAGCCCCTGCCGCTCCCACACGTCGAGGTGATTCAGCGCGCACGCGCGGACGCGAACGAGCACCTCGCCGGGCGCGAGCTCCGGATCCGGCACATCCTCGAGGCGGAGAACCTCCACGCCGCCATGAGTATGAAATCGGACAGCTTTCAACTGGACGATGGTACTGCACCTGTCATGGCTGATGGCTGATGGCATATGGGCAATGGTCCATGGCGAATGGTCCATCCGCCATCCTCCATATGCCATCAGCCATCAGCCATCAGCCATTGACAGGATCTCAGATACTGTCGGCGGCGAGCACCGCGGGCTCGGCGTGCGACAGCGCGGCGAGGTCTGCGCCGATCGCGTCGAGATCGCCGACGACGACGGTGACGAGACGCGAGGGGTCGAGATGCTGCGTCATCACGCGTGAGACGTCGTCCGAGGTCACCGCCTCGGTGCGCGGCACGAACTCCGCGAAGTAATCGTCGGGGAGATCGTATAGCGCCAGCTGCATCGCCGCGCGGGCGATCTGCTCGGCGGTCTCGAAGTTGCGCGCGTAGCCGCGCGTCAGCGCCGCGATGCCGAGCGCCAGCTCGTCGTCGGTCACCGGACGCAACCCGCGGATGCCCGCGATCTCGCCGATCGACTCCTGGATCGCCACCGCGGTGCCGCTCGTCTGGACGCTCGCCTGCAGTGCGAACGGACCGGGCAGCCGGCGGAACTCGAACCCCGTCCGGGCACCGTAGGTGAGTCCCCGGTGCTCGCGCAGATTGAGGTTGATGCGGCTGACGAACTGCCCGCCGAGGATCGTGTTGGCGACGACCAGCGCGTGGTAGTCGGGTGTGTCGCGCGCCGCCGCCACCTGGCCGATGCGCAGCTCCGACTGCGGCGCGCGCGGCCGTGGCACCACGGTGATCGGCGGCGCCTGTGGCGCCGGACCGTCCGCCGCCACGTCCGCCTCGCCGGTACCGGTCCAGTCAGCGAAGGCCCCGGCGGCGAGGCGCACGATCTCGTCGTGCTCGGTGTCGCCCACTGCGATCAGCGTCGCCGCCGACGGACGGATCGCCCGCGCGTGGAACGCGCGCACGTCGTCGATGGTCATCGCGGTGAGCGACGCCTCGCTGCCGACCGGCGAATGCCCGTAGGGATGCGGACCGTAGAGCAGCTTCAGGAAGGCGCGATCGGCGAGCGCGCCCGGCATGTCACGCATCTGCGTGAGCCGGTGCAGGCGCAGCTGCCGCACGCGCGCGAAATCGTGTTCGCGGAGCGCCGGCCGCGCCACCACGTCAGAGAGCAGGCCGAGCACCGGCTCCGCGAAGCGGCTGAGCACGGTGACGCTCGCCACCGTGGCGTCCGATCCGATGTCGGTGTCGAACTGCGCGCCGAGGCGGGCGAGCGCCTCGTGAATCTGGATCGACGATCGGTCGCCGCTGCCTTCGTCGAGCATGTCGGCGGTGACCGCGGCGAGTCCGTCCTTGCCGACCGGATCGGAGCCGGCGCCGCGGCGCATCAGCAGCGTGAACGCGACCAGCGGCACCTGCGTGTGGCGCACGGTCCAGACGCGCATGCCGTTGGGCAGCAGCGACTTCGCGATCGCCGGAAACGGCAGCGCGCGCGTCGGCCCCGGAACCGGCAGACGCGATCGGTCCACGACGCCGCGCGCAGTCCGCGTGGAGGTCACGAGACGACCGCCGTCCTCGAGTCGGGAGCGGCGAGCGCCGTCCGGCCGTGCGGCACGATGCTGAGCGTCACGCGGCGAGCCGGGGCGAGGTAGCGCCGGACCGCCTCGCGCAACGACGCGTGCGTGACCACCTGGTAGCGTGCGAGATCGCGATCGAAGTACGACGGATCGCGGAGGAAGACGTTGTAGGCGTTCAGCTGATCGGACTTCCCGCCGAAGCCGCCGACGGTCTGCAGCCGGTACATGAACTGCGCCTCGGCCTGGACGCGTCCGCGCTCGATCTCTTCGTCGGTCGGTCCGCCGGCCGCCAGCCGCTCGATCTCCTCGACAATCGCCCGCTCGATCTCGCCGAGGCTGTGGCCCGGCGCCGCGGTCGCCGTGATCTGCGCGTAGCCCGCGATCTCGCGCGAGTTCTGCGACGCCGAGACGTCGGTCGCCAGCCGCTCGTCGAACACCAGGCGGCGGTACAGCCGCGACGTCTTGCCGTTGGCGAGGAGATCGGTGGCGAGATCCAGATCGGCGTCACCGTCGGCAAACATCGCCGGCGTCAGCCAGGCGATGTAGAGGCGCGACAGCTCGACGCGATCCTCGAACTGGATCCGGACGTCGCCGTCGAGCGCCGCCGGCGCGCGCACGGGATCGACCTGTTCGCCGGGATCGATCTCGCCGAAGTAGTGGTCGACCAGCGACAGCGCGGAGTCGGCGTCGATGTCGCCGGCGAGCGCGATCGAGGCGTTGGCCGGATGGTAGTAGCGCCGGAAGAACGCGCGCACCTCGTCGAGCTGCGCCGCCTCGAGATCGGCGATCTCGCCAATCGTCGTCCAGTGATAGGGATGCGCGTCGGGGAAGAGCGCGGCGAGCAGCGCCATCGGCGCGAGCCCGTAGGGCCGGTTCTCGTAGTTCTGCCGCCGCTCGTTCAGCACGACGTCGCGCTGATTGGAGAACTTCGCCTGCGTCAGCGCCGGCAGCAGAAAGCCCATGCGGTCCGATTCCATCCACAGCGCGAGCTCGAGTGCGCCGGTGGGCACCACTTCCCAGTAGTTCGTGCGATCGGCGTTCGTCGATCCGTTCAGCGTTGCGCCCGCCCCCTGCAGGGGCTGGAAATATCCCTTGTCGTGATGCTGCGATCCCTCGAACATCAGGTGCTCGAACAGGTGAGCGAAGCCGGTGTGCCCCGGCCGCTCGTTCTTCGAGCCGACGTGGTACCAGAGGTTCACCGCGACAATCGGACAGGCGTGATCCTCGTGCAGCAGGACATCCAGCCCGTTGGCGAGCGTGTGTTTGGTGAACGCGATGTTCACGCCGAGGCGCTCCCGATTCGGGAGAGGTGAGAGCCACGAAGGCACGAAGACACGAAGATACGTTCTGTCAAAAATAGCCTCGTGCGTGCGTGTCTCCGTGGCAGATCCATCTGCCGCACACGTGGGTCGCGCGTCATCGGAACGAGCCGCAGGTCTGCATCGATTTGCCGTAGTAGGGGTTGTTGATCGACGCTCCCTCCTGCATCCACGGTTTCTGGGCCATCGGACAGAACGCGACGCGCACGCCTTCGGGCATCTTCAGCTTCAGGCCGTTCGCATACGTGTCGATCGCCTCGCTCAAGGTGCCGAACTTCGCGCGGGCGTCCTCGATCTCGGCCGCCGATGCGAGCTGTACGGCGGCAGTGTCGATCTTCATGGCCGGGGCGCCGAGGGCAGTGGCTGCGGTCGCGATGTTGCCGGCATCCGCTTTCACACCGTCCATGCTGTCGTCGGCGAGGGCGAGCTGAATCTTCAGATACGGATCGACGATTGTGCGCGGCATCTCGCTGCCCGGCGCCGGCGCCGCCGACGCCTGATTCCGCGGCACGCCGCCCCCGCAGCTGACCGCGCCAATTCCGCCCGAGCCCGCGCCGCACGCGCAGCCTACCAACAGCAACAGGATGGAACCGCCACGAAGGCACGAACGCGCGAGATCGACAATGTGGCGATCCATCAGCGCACCACCGTCAGTGGAATCGTCGGCCGGTTGTAGCTCGCGATCGACACCTGCGCGGCGGTACGTTCAGCGGCCGCCATGAACGCACGCGCAGCAGGCGACTCCGGTTCGGCGATCATCAAAGGTACCCCCGAATCGCTGCCTTCGCGAATCGGCTGGTAGATCGGCAGCCGGCCGAGAAACGGAATGCCAAGCTCTGCAGCCATCGTCTCGCCACCGCCATGGCCGAAGATGTCCGCCTCGTGGTGGCACGACGGGCAGGCGAAGTAGCTCATGTTCTCGATGATACCGATCGGCGGGATGTTCAGCTTCTTGTACATCGCCGCCGCCCGCCGGCTGTCGGCCAGCGACACCTGCTGCGGCGTGGTGACGACGATCGCGCCGGCGACGGGAACAGTCTGACTGAGGCTGAGCGACACGTCGCCGGTACCGGGCGGCAGATCGACGATCAGGTAGTCGAGGTTCTTCCACGCCACCTCGCGGAAGAACTGCTGCAGGGCGCCGTGCAGCATCGGCCCGCGCCAGATGATCGGGGCATCGTCCTGGGTGAGGAACCCCATCGAGATCACCTGCAGGCCGTACTTTTCGGCCGGCACGATGCGCTGCCCGTCGGTGGTCAGCTGCGTCTTCATGCCGAGCATGATCGGCACATTCGGTCCGTAGATGTCGGCGTCGATGATGCCGACGCGGCTGCCGCACCTGGCGAGCGCGATCGCCAGGTTCACCGCGACCGTGGTCTTGCCGACACCTCCCTTCCCGGCGCCGACCGCGATCACGTTCTTGACGCCCGGCGGCGGCTGGCGCGCGCCATCGCCGCCGACCGCTTCCCGCACGCGCGCGCTCATCGCGACGTCGACCGCGGCCACGCCCGGCACCTGCATCACCGCGGCCCGCGCCTGATCGCGCATCTGATCCTTCACCGGACACGCCGGCGTGGTCAGCTCGATCGTGAACGCAACGCGATCGCCATCGATCTTCAGATCCTTGATGAAGCCAAGGCTGACGATGTCGCGCTGGAGATCGGGATCGCGCACGACCTTCAGCGCCTCCAGCACGGCGCGTTGCTCGACTTGCATATCCCAAAGAATATCGTACACTCGCCCGCAGATGACGGGTGCCGAGCCGTCCGCGAATCGCGGCGTGATGATCGTGCTCGCGTATTTGTGGCTGCTCGCGCTGGTGCCGCTCCTTGCCGAAAAGCAGGACCCGGACGTGCAATGGCATGCCAAGCACGGCCTGGTGCTGATGGCGGCCGAGCTGATCGTGATCTTCGGCTACGCGGCCATGACCAGCATCGTCAGCTTCGCGACGCTCGGACTCGGCTGTGTGCTCGGCATGTTCCTCGTGTTCGCGTGGGTCGGCATCCTGGCGCTGCACGTGGTCGCGATCCTCAAAGGCATCAACGGCGGCCGCCTGATCATTCCGGGAATCAGCGAGTACGCGAACCGCTTCTGACACGGCGATCGGGAACAAGGACACAAAGGTCGACAGACGTCGCAGAGGTGTGTACGTGCTCGCCGCCGCGCTTGCGTTCGGTGCGCTGGCCGGCAACGCGCAGGCGATCGCAATCGCGTCGATCCACGCGTACCAGCGCACGCTGTCGCCGGCCGCCGCACGCATCGGGATCCAATGCCGCTTCACGCCGACGTGCAGCCGCTATGCAGAAGCGGCGATCAGGCGCGATGGCGTCATTCGCGGCGGCGCCAGGGCGCTTGCGCGGGTCGCACGCTGCGGTCCTTGGATCGAGGTGGGGACGCTCGATGAGCCGTGACTCGCGCTGTCACTGTCAATGGCCGATGGCTCATGGCTGATGGCTGATCGCATATGGACAATGGTCCATGAATCATCCTCCCTATGCCATCAGCCATCAGCCATCAGCCATTGACAGCGACAGTGAACAGTTTCTTAGAGTCCTCATTCAGCAGGATCCAGATCGCGTAGATGCCGAGTGCGGTGCCATAGGGCAGGAGCAGGAGATCGACCGCACCCAGCATGAGTGCGACGAGGCGCGACCACGGGCGATGACGGCGCAGCGGCACGCCGACGACGACATGGGCGGCGCCCCAGGCGATGGCGATGATGGCGAGCGCGGTGAATGCGGCGGCGGTCACGCCCGCTGCGACGTCGCCGCCGCCGCCGCGCGCCGCTGACGCGATCACGGCGACCGCGCCGATGCCGAGCGCCAGCGTCGACAGGCCGACGAGCGTCGTCAGCAGTCCCCAGACAATGAAGAGGATGCCCAGGAAGTCTACTTGAGATTTCACTGTCAATGGCTGATGGCTGTTGGCTGATGGCTGAATGGTCGATGGACCATGAACCCTATGCCATCAGCCCTCAGCCATTAGCCATTGACAGGGTTCTACGCCCGCTACGCGCGCACGGCGATGCGGACTTCGACACGCAGGGCGGTCGCGTCGGGCGACTTCAGCCGGAAGCGGAAGCACGCGCCGTCGGCGACGCGCGGGGGCACGGTGATCCGCAACGGCTGCTCGAAGGTGGAATGGCCGTTCCCGCGGCAGAGCACACACGGCTCGGTCCAGGTCTCGCCGCGACCGCCGCAGTCGGGGCACGTGACCCGAACCGGCACGTTCAGCGACACGATCTGACCGCCCCGCGCTTCGCGCTGCGACAGCGACACCTCGGCGCGCAGCACGTTGCCGTCGCTCTCGCTGCCGAGAAACGCTTCGCGCATGCGTTCGACGACGCGTCCCACCGAGGGGAAGTCGATCGCGATCTCGTCCGCAAAACATTCGTGCGACATCTGCAACATCAAAGTCCAGCTAACGATAGGAGGCGGTCCATGGCTTGTCAAGGCAACGTGCCGGTGCTACCGTGAACAAAAATCATGCCTGCAACGAAAGAATGTCCGCTCTGTGGCGGCACGATGAAATTGCGTGAAGAAAAAACCGTCGTCCGCGTGCCCGGCAATCCAGGTGCCACCACGCGCCTGACGTGGGAATGGGTTTGCCCTGACTGCGACTACTTTGAAGAAGCCGAAGAGGCTGAAAGCGGCGGTGGATGAACGATCGCGCGCGGCGTTCAGCGCGCGCCGATGGTCAGCAGGACTTCCTTGCGCAGGGTGTCCTCGAACTCCTCGAATTTGAGCGCCGATTCGCACTCGTCACACAACACTTCGAGCACCGCGGGACGGCTTTCTTCGGATACTTCCACGCGTCCGCCTTCAACATTCACGACGTGCATCTGCAGCGTCTTGACCAGGAAGTTCCGGTCATTGCCGCAATTGGGACAGGTCAAGTTCACGTATCGCTCCTTCGCCAAGAATCATATGAAATGGTCGTGACGGACGCAATGCAAATCGGGCCAAAACCGTGGGATCTCGCCAGATCCGCGCCAATCTGCTAGATTTTTGCGCGCATGACCACCTCGCCCGGCAATTATCAGATTCACAGCGAAGCGCGCGGTCCGCACTGGATCGCATGGGTCAGCCGCGACGGCAGCGGCAAACCGGCCGGCGCGGTCGTGCTCGTCGCCGAAACCCGCGAGAAGGCCGAGGAACGGGCGCGCCGCTGGGCCGAGCAGTCGTCGTACTGACCCACGCGTCCGCGACAAAAGTCGCCCTCGCGCGCGCCCCGCCTCGTGCGCTGCTGTCAGATCAGGCCCGGATAAGTCACCCGCCCGCCGTTCACGCGCGCGAACGACGTGAGCACGTGCGCCGGCGCCGACGTCGCCGACATGATATGGCGGACCTCGATGCCGCGTGCGACCAGCGCGTCAGCGATGAGCTGACGGTGACATTGCCACCACACGGCCTCCGCGCACATCACGACCGTCGGAACGCTGCTCCATTCGATCAGCTCGTCGAGCGCCTCTCGAAACGCCGGGGACTGCATGTGATCGGCATACCCGCGGAAGCTCTCGTGGCGCCAGCCGGTGTTCTGCGAATCCTTGCGCGGCTTGCGCAAACCGCCGAGGCCGGCGAAGTGGCGATAGGCGACGCCGGCCGCGGGCAGGCTCACGGCGAGCGCCTCGCCCGCGAAGTGCGGATGTCGGCGCGATTTCGGCACAGTGCGGACGTCGGCAAGCTGAGTGATACCGTGCGCGCGCAGCAGGCCGACGAATTCGTCGAGTGTGCGGGTTGAGTGTCCGATGGTGTACAGGGTCATCCTCGAGGAAGCAACGCAAAGGCCGCCAAGCCCGCAAAGGCCGTCGTTGAAAAATCAATCTTTGCGGTCTTCGCGGTCTTTGCGTTCTTGGACACCCGTGAAACGCGCCCTCGTCGATGCCGGCAGGACCTCGCCGAGACTCCCCGGCCCGGGGCGGAACGCCCCGTCCTTCAGTGCCGCCGACAGGTACAGGCGATCGCGCGCGCGCGTCAGCGCCACGTACAACAGTCGCTTGGTCTCTTCGCGATCGCGCGCGCGTGCGTCCTCGTCGGCTTCGGACTGATAGTCGGCGATCGCGACCGACGCGTCGCCTCCGGCGTCCGAGACGCGAATCGGCGCGCGGAACCCGCCGGTCCCGCGCCCGATGTTGACGACGAAGACGATCGGGAACTCCAGCCCCTTCGCCGCGTGCACGGTCATCAGGCCGACCGCGTCGATGGCGTCGATCGCCGCGTTCGACTCGTCGCCGACGGCAAGCCGCTCGAGATGGTCGGCGATGCGCGCGAGCGTCGCGTAGCCGCGATTCTGCGCCCGCCGGATCATCGCGCGCAGCTTCTTCAGGTTCTCGCGCGCCTGCCGCCGTCGTGATCCACGCAGCTCGTAGGCATACGCCGTTTCGTGCAAGACGCCGTCGAGCAGTTCGGACGGGGCGAGCCGATCGACCCAGGACAGCCATCGCGGCAGCGCCGCACGCACCATCTCGAGCACGCGCCGATCTTCGGCGGCGAGCGCGAGCGCCGCAGGATGCGTGGCAGAGCTGAGGAGCGCGTCGGCGCAGGCGGATCCAAGCGCGGCAACCGCGGCATCGGAAACGCGCACGATGCGGGAGCGCAGCAGCGCCGCCGCGCGGAGGTTCGACAGGGGATCGGCCAGATAGCGCAGGATCGCCACCGCGTCCTGCACCTCGTCGGCGTCGAAGAAGCCGAGTCCCTTGTAGACATATGTCGGAACGCCACGGCGCTCCAGGGCCGACTCGAACTCGCGATGGCTGTCGCGCGATCGGAACAGGACCGCCACGTCCGCGGCCTTCGCATCGCGGCGAAGGCCCGTCGACCGATCGCGGATGATGGTGCCGGCGAGCAGACGCACGATCTCCCCGGCGACCTGATCGGCGGCGTCACGTACGCTCGCTGCCGCGAGAAACTGAACGGGATCACGGTCCGGCTGAGCCTGGACGGTGGCGGCAGCGTCTGCGGTCGTGTCCGGTTTCAGTTGGATCGTGTTGGCGTCGATTGGAAACCTGTCGTCATCCGTGTACCGGAATCCGTCTCGGCGCGTTGCCGCATTCTCCTGCGCGATCTCGGTGAACAGGTCGTTCACGAACGCGAGGATTGCCGGATCGGATCGGAAGCTGACGGTAATCGCATGACGCGGTGACCCGTCCGCCCTCAGCGCCTCGATGAACGCGGCCGCCTCGTCGATCACCGCCACGTCGGCGTCGCGGAAGCCGTAGATCGACTGCTTGCGGTCGCCAACGACGAAGATCGAGGGCGGAATCGCATCGGCGGCCGCGCCCAAACCCTCGCCCCAGCTCTTGACGAGCTGCCTGACGAGCTCCCACTGGGCGCGGCTGGTGTCCTGAAACTCATCCACCAGCAGGTGCCGGTGGCGGGACTCGAGGCGAAGGCGGCTCTCGGCGAATTCGTCCATCTCCTTGAGCAGCCGCACCGCACGCTCGAGGACGCCGGAGAAATCGAGCAGCGCGTGCGCCTCGAGCGTCTGCTGGTACTGGCGCAGCGCGACCGCGAAGATCCGCCAGACGCCGCGCGACATCACGGCGTTGAGGTCGCGCCGGAAACCCTTGATCGCGTCGGCGACGAGCGGCGCGATCGTCGCCGCGCTCGCGCGATGGCGCCGCCACGCGTCCTCCGAATCGCATTCGGCGGCGCTGAAGCCGGTGCCAGCGAACTTCTCGCCGCGCGCGCTGCCGTCCTGGGTCAGGAAGTACGCGCGCAGGCGATCGACGCACGCGCGAAATGCCGCCTGCGCCGCGCGGTCGTCGTAGGCGTCGCCGCCCACCGGGCGGCAGAGCGTCCTGATGTCGTCGGCCAGCATCGCGAACTGGCGGTGCCGCCGCGGACCGTCGGCGAGGAACAGCGGCACGCCGTCGCGGACACCGGCAAAGATGTCGCGCAGCCGCGCTGCCGCTGCTTGGCAAGCCGTTGCCGCCGTCAAATCGCGCGGTCCCTTCTGCAGGAATCGCCGCAGCGCGTCCGGCGCGACCAGCCGCCGATCGAGCAGCGCCGCAATGCCGGCGCGCAGACGCCGTTCTCCGAGTTGCGCGAACACCAGCGCGACGTCCTCGTCTTCACCGGCGAGGCCGCGGCAGATCCGCAGCGCCTGATCGAGCGATGCGCCGATCAGGCGCGGCACTGCCGTGTCGTCGGCGAGATCGAAGCCGGGATCGACGTCCGCCTCGAGCGGGAATTCGCGCAGGAGTGACAGGCAGAACGCGTCGATGGTCGAGATGGCGATGTCGCCGAACCGATCCTTGATCTCGCGGTAGCGAGCGGCATCGATCTCCGAAGAACGGCTCGCCTCGGTGAGCCGATCGATGATCCGCTGGCGCATTTCGGCGGCGGCCTTCCGCGTGAAGGTGATCGCCAGGATATGGTCGGGCTCGACTCCCGCGCGCAGCAGGTTGACATACCGTTCGACGAGCACGCGTGTCTTGCCAGTGCCGGCGGAGGCTTCGAGCAGGACATTCTGCGAAGGATCGACCGCGTGTGCACGCGCGGTACGGTCCGGACGATCGCGGCCGCGATCACGGTCGGATGTCTTCTCCGCGACCGTGACCAGCGTCAGCACCTCTTCCTCGTCGAATGGCAGAAAGCCGCTAGACATCACCGACATAATCCTTGCGGCACACCGAGTCGTAGGCACAGGTCTCACACCGATACACATCGTCTGGCGTCGGCGGGAACTCTCCACGCGCGATCGCGTCAACCGTGTCCGCCAGCCGCTGCTGCGCCTCGGCCAGCACCTTCTCCCGATCGGCGGGCCGCGAGAACAGCGGCACCACGCGTTTCGGACCCTTGAACGCCAGGTAGACCGCCTCGCCCAGCCGCCAGCGGCGGCCGGCCCGCGTCAGCGTCTGCTCGGCGCAAAGGCTGTAGATCGGCAATTGCAGCGCACGAGATCGGTCCGGCGGCCAACCCAGCTTGTAGTCGATCAATCGGAAGGTGCCATCGTCCAGCAGGTCGATGCGATCGGCCTTGCCCTTGAGGGCGATCGTTCGCGGGCCGTCGGCGGTCATCACCGCGAAGTCGCCGTCGAGCCGATGCTCCAGCAGGCGTTCGACGACGGCAGCCCGCCGCTCCGCTTCCATCCGGAAGACGGCTTCACCGAGACCTGCGGCCGCCGACGAGCCGAGCAGCCGCGTCCGTTCGAGGCCCGCTTCTGCAGGCGACAGCCGTCCGAGGGCGCCGTCGACGACGGCCGTGAACATCTCGCGCGCGCGATCGAGGTTCGCGTGCGTGATCGAGCGATGGCCGGCGGCCTGCCACTCGCTGAAAAACGTTTCGAATACGCCATGCACGAACTGGCCCTGACGGCGCGGGTCCATCACCTCCTCGTCTTCGGGCTCTTCCTGCAGCCTCAGGACGTGCTGGGCGAAGAACCGGAACGGGCAATCGAGGTAGGTCTCGATCGCGCTCACCGCCCAGGCGCGCGCCGGCGCGTGGCGGACCGTGCCGTGGAATTCAGGCGCGTCGGCCGGCGACCGCGACATCCGCAGGCCCGCCCACATTCGCGCATCGTCGTCCAGGGCGTCGAGCGACGCCGGCTCGAGCGACAGCGCTTCCTCTTCGAAGACGCGCACGCCGCCGGCCGGCGAACGCAACACCGCCTTCAGCCGCGCACGCGGGATCTCGTCGAGCTGCATCGAGCGGGACACGAGCGCGTCGTCGTCGAGCGTGAAGGTGGAGACGATCGTCCGCCGCGAGGCGGACGCCAGCAGGTCGAGGAATCTCGCGTCAGCGGAAGACCGGCGATCTTTCTCCGACGGCCAGCCGAGCGACCTGAGCAGCGCGGGCGGATAGAAGATGTTGCGGCGCGGCTTCTCGGGCCAGTCGGTCTCGACGAGACCGACGATCGCCACATCGTCGAAATCGCCGTAACGCGCCGCCTGATCGTCGAGCAGCTGGACGCCGGCGCCGTCCGCTTCGGGATCGAACGTGTGCTCCTCGATCCATCGCCGAACGGCGACGCCGAGATCGGCGATCGTCCATTCGGGATCGTCGTGGGCCGCGTGGACGGCCGCGAGCGCCGACAGCATGTCGCCAATCGCCGCCCGGGCGCGCCGCTCGCGCCTGGTCACAGCCTCGCCGTCCGCGATCGGCCGCAGATGGACCCTCCAGAACTCCAACAGCCGGAGCAGCTGTTCAGACGCCGGTCTTGGCGCCGACAGCGGCGCGAGCCGACGCGCGGTTGCGGACGCGGCGCTGAACGCTGCACCTGCGATGCGGAATCTGGAGTGTGGAAGTTGGAAATCGTGAATGGCGGCGAGCCGTTCGGGATCTCCCAGGTACCGGGCCTCGCTCAGCATGCGATCGAGCGCGCTGATCGATTCGCGTGAAATCTCGGCGCCGCCGTCCGTGAACATGAAATGCGGCGATCGCAGCAGCGCGACGAGCGTCGCGCGGGTGAAGTTCGACGCGACGGCGTCGAGCACCAGGTCGAGCGCCGCGGCCGTTGGTTCGGCGGCGAGCGGCATCGCGTCGGACGCCTGAAACGGGATGCGCGCGGAGCGAAACACTTCTGCCGCGACGTACAGGTACGGCAGCGGCCGCTTGAAGACGACGGCCGTCCGCGACAGGTTCACCGACTGGCCCGCCGCCTCGTCCGCCTTGATCTGCCGCACAATCGCGATCAGTTCCTCTTCGCGATCGCGGCAGGTCCACCAGAGATCGGGATTCGGGATTCGGGATTCGGGATTCGGAAGTCGGGAGTCGAGATCAGGAACCACCAGACGCGGCGGAACGAATCCCGAATCCCGAATCCCGAATCCCAGGTCATCCAGCCCAGGCCACCACTCGTGCACGCGCTCGTCGAAGCCGGCCGCGAGCACACGCTCGGTGGCGACGATGTCGAGCGTCCCGAGACCCGGAACGCGGGTCAGCAGATCGAAGTCGGCGACAAAGAGCCCCTCGCTCTCCGCAATCCAGTCGGCGACCGTGACGACGATGTGGCGGACCGGATCCCGCGCGTGCTCAGCGATCAACAAGTTGCGGAGCACGTGCTCGTCGCAGCCGCACGAAGCGCCGACGAGCCGTTCGTATTCGCGGAACGCGTCGGCAAGGAAACGCGTCTGGATTCGCATCCGCCGGGCCGCGCGGTCGAGATCGTCGGATCCGAGCGCTTCCTCGATCAACTCCTCGAATCGCTTCACCTGCTGCGACTGTCGCCGGAGCTGATCGTAAAAGCGCAGCATCTCGGCGACGAGCCCCGGACGCAACTGGAAGGTGAGCTCGCCCGCGCGCGACACCGCGCTGCGCGCCGCGGCCTGGGCCATCACGTCGCGCTCGAGCGGCGTCAACCGCCGCGGCGGGGTGTCGAGCCGCGCGCGCAGGCGGTCGTACAGCTCGTCACGAGTGACGGCGTCGATCGAGTCGACTGCCCGCTTCAGCTGCCGCGCCGCGCTCCGCGTTGGAACGACAACGAGCGGAGTCGGGGTTCGGGGTTCGGGGTTCGAGGTTCTCGTTCGGGGTTCTCTGCGGTTACAGCACCTGCCGCAAGCTCGACGATCGCGCGACGGAAGTGATGGAGGTCGGGAACCCGGACCAGGCGTGTCCGGCGTGGTGTAATCACCTGAGTTGTGGCGGCCGCAGCGATGTTTGAATGTCCGTCCGCGCCTTGGCGCCGAGCATCAGCGCGCCGGCCGCGGCTGACGAGGCATCCCAGGCGCGGCCCATGTCGCCCGCCAGAATCGCTTCGCGGCGGATCTTTGCCGCGTTCCCCGCCAGCTGCGCGGCGCTCACCAGCAGCGCGTGCGCAGCCGCGACTTCTTCCGGCGGCACGATCGCCGACACCAGCGCGAGAATGCGCGAGACGTTGTTCTGCATCAGCGCAAGCGCCTCCGGCGTCGACCCGGAAAGCGACTTCACCGCCTCGAGCGCCGGCTTCAGCTGGACAAAGAGGTCGATCGGCGTGCGGATCGCCACGCGATAGTCGCGCAGCACCGGCGCGCGCAGCGCAAACCGGTCGCGCGCGAGCTGCAGCTGGCGTGCCGCGTCGAGCTTCGCCTCCACCGCGCCCACGAGCGACGCCACCGCATCGGGCCGCTTGCCGCCGAGCGTCGCGTCGCGCAGCGCAATCGTCTGCAGCAGCCGTTCGAGTCCTTTCACGTCGCCCTGCTGTGCCCGCCAGTTGGCGGTCGCCATGGTTTGCGCCGCCATGTACTGATAGCGTTGGTCGATCTGCAGCTCGGCGCGGACCTGCGCCTCGGTCGCTGTGCGCGTCGCCGACGCCCACTCCGCCGGCAGATGGTCCTTCTCACGATCGATCGACACGATCGCTGACGAGAGCAGCGAGCTGCGCTCGGCGGCGCTGTCGACGACGCGCGCGGCGAGCAGCACCTGCTCGATCGCTTCGCGCGGCGTTGGCGGCGGCAGCAGCGGCTCGGTGATGGCCGGCGGATCGGCAAATGCCGAAAGCGTGAGCGTGAACCGGCCGCGGCCGGTGGCCGCCTGCAGATCGGCGATCGCCTCGTCGAGCATCGCCAGCATCTGCTTCACTTCGGCCTGCCGGAAGTTGTAGTGGTTCTGCGGCCATTCGGCGAGCGCCTTGCGCGCGCGCTGGACGATCACCAGGCGCTCGCGCGGATCGGTGGTGCTGGCGACGTCGTTCAGCGTTGCGGCGACGTCGTTCGAGAGCGCCGCGTAGTCGGCGTCGGCCTGCGTCTCGAGATAGCGCTTGCCCTGCGCAGTGGTCGTGTAGCGGCTGGTGCGATCCCAGTCGACGCGTGCGGCCGGCAGGTTGACGAGGTGCAGCGGCGGGTTGGGACCGCTCGCGGTCGGCATCGAGAAGACGACGCGATCGCCGACGCGCGCCGGCTCGCCGTAGCTGAGGAGCGAGGTGCCGTCGGCGAGAAACACGCGCAGCAGGGCCGGATCGTCGGCAGCGGCCGCACGCGCGGAAGTCATGAGCACTGCTGCTAGCAGTGCGGCGAACGACCTACGGATCAAAGTCACGCTGCTACCGGGGGCGACGGCCCGAAAAACCGTCGCTCAAGGGTAGTGTGCGGCGTACGCCGGGTCAAGCTGTGGAAAACCTGTTGAACGTGAGTGCATTTCCTGTGCATGGACCGACACGTGAAATTTTTTTTGCGCCGCTCGCGCCAGATTGTCCGCTGCGCGCACTGTGCGTGCGCTTTCGTGGGGCGCTTCGCTTGTGCCGCGCACACACGTGCATAGAATCTCACGCGTTTCCCAGCGAGTTCTACGCCACGTCGACTCCTGTGAGTAGTGCCGTGCATCGTTACGAACAATCGATTGCAGGACGCCCGTATCTGATCGAGGTCGTCGAGGTGGCGCGGGATCGCTGGCGCGCCTACATCGTGCGGATCCCCGGTGTGCCGACTGCGCTGATGCCCTTCTACGGCACGACGCCGCTCGACGCCGCGGATCAGTTGTGCGACTGGCTCACGCGCGCCCACGCGCGCGCCGCCAACCCCGCCAGCACGGTGTAGGATCTGAGGCATGTACGCCTCAGCCGCGCGCATCGCCGCGCTCACGGTCGTCCTCGCACTCGGAACGATCCCGCTCAGCAGTCAGGAGCCGGCCCCGCCCGCGCGTCAACCCGACTTCGATCGGATGCTCCAGCAGCAGACCGAGACCGACAAGACGTGGCGCGCCGCGAGCGCCGGCGTCATGGAAATGGAGAAGATCACGTATCGCAGCCGCGCCGGCGACCTCGACATTCCGGCGTTCGTGTTCCAGCCGCTGAAGCCGCGCGGCGCGAAAGGGCATCCGGCGCTGGTGTGGGTGCACGAGAACATCCGCGGTCATCTCTACGAGCATTACATTCCCTACATCCGCGAAGCGACCTCGAAGGGCTACATCGTCATTGCGCCGGAGTACCGCGGCAGCATCGGCTACGGGAAGCCCTTCTTCGACGCGATCGACTACGGCGGCGCCGAGGTGGACGACGTCGTGACCGCCGTGGACGTGCTGAAGACGAAATACCCCGCCGTCGATCCCGCACGGGTCGGCATCATCGGCTGGAGCCACGGCGGCATGATTACGTTGCTGTCGATCTTCCGGAACCCGACGCTGTTCAAGTCGGCGGTCGCGATGGTGCCGGTGACCAATCTCTTCCAGCGCCTCGCCTGGAAGGGCGTCGAGCGTCAGCACCAGGCGATCGATCCGGCCAACCGCTACGGCGGCCTGCCCGCCGAGCGCCACGAGATCTACAGGGATCGATCGCCGCTGTACAACGTCGACAAGCTGCAGATACCGCTCTACGTCGGCGTCACGCGCAACGACGAAGACGTGAACATCGAAGAGGACCTTCAGTTAGTAGACGCGCTGCGCGCACGAAAAGCCGGCCTCGCCGAGACGATGATCTACGACAACCCGCCCGGCGGCCACACCTTCGATCGGCGCGTCGATCCGAAGACCTGGCAGCCCGAAAACACGCGTGAGCAGCGTGATTCGTGGAACCGCGTCTGGACGTTCCTCGACTGGAACCTGGATCCGTTCCATACGGAGATGCATCCCTCGACGCGGTGAGGGGAAGCAACCGCAGAGGACACGGAGATCACAGAGATTCTTTTTCATGAGCTCCGGCCAGCAATCCCAAACTCCGCGTTCTCTGCGTTCTCGGCGGTCTCTGCGGTTGCTTTCCCTCTGCGCTCTCTGCCTTCTCTGCGCTCTCCCGGCGACAGCACAGCCGCAGCCGGCGCCGCGCGCGGCGGCAGCGGCCGACGCGCCGCGGGTGCGTCTGGTCGCCACCGGCGGCACGATCTCGAACCGCACCGGCGGGCGGCTGACGGCGGAAGATCTCGTCGGCGTCATTCCGGGCGTCGACCAGTACGCGCGGCCGGAGTACGAACAGTTCGCCAACGTCGCCAGCAGCCAGCTGACGCTCGATCAATGGCTCGGCCTCTCGAAGCGCATCAACGAGCTGTTTGCCACCGACAGCGGACTCGCCGGCATCGTGGTCACCAGCGGCACCGATACGCTCGAAGAAACCGCGTACTTTCTCAATCTGACGGTGCGCAGCGACCGTCCGGTGGTCGTCGTCGGGTCGATGCGCAATCCGAGCACGCTCGGGTATGAGGGTGCCGCGAACCTGCTCGAAGGGTTCCGCGTGGCGGCATCGCCCGACGCGCGTGGCAAAGGCGTGCTCGTCGTCCTCAACGACGAGATCAACGCGGCCCGCGAGGTCACGAAGACCGACGCGCTGCGGCTGAATACGTTTCAGTCGCGCCCGTACGGCGTCCTCGGCGTCGTGGATGCCGACCGCGTCGTGTTCTACCGGTCGCCGGTGAAGCGTCACACGTCGCAGAGCGAGTTCGACGTTCGATCCGTGACGGTGCTGCCGCGCGTCGACGTCCTCCTGGTCTACCAGGGGGCGGACGGTGATCTCGTGCAGGCCGCCGTCGATCGCGGCGCGAAAGGCATCGTCATCGCCGGCGCCGGGGCGGGTGCGCTCAGCGGCACGCAGCGCGAAGGAGAGCTCTACGCCGTCCGGAAAGGCGCGATCATCGTGACGACGACCAGGACGGGCAGCGGACGGATCGCGCCGCCGCGACGAAATCCCGGCGCGGCGGGCCAGCCGCCGGCCGGAGGCACGACTCCGCTCACGCCCGAGGAGCAGCGCCGCTTCGTCGCCGGCGAAGACTTGTTGCCGGTCAAGGCGCGCGTGCTGCTGATGCTCGCGTTGACGAAGACGAGCGATCCCGCCGAGATCCAGCGGATGTTCACGGAGTACTAGACAAGAGAGTGTGGGTGTGTGGGCCCATGGGGAAGGTGGGGTAGGGACCCATCGGTCCCCCTGCCACCCCATGGGCCAATCGGTCCTGCACACCTACGGCAGTCGCTTCTCGAACCAGTGGTGCGCGTACGGCTCCGCGTTGAACGGCTCGACTTCGACGTACCCCGATCGGCGGTACAGCGCGATCGCCTCGCGCAGCGCGCGGTTGGTCTCGAGGCGCACGATCGTCGCGCCTGATGCGCGCGCGTACTCTTCGAGCTCCCGCAGGAGGCGCCGCCCGAGTCCGAGCCCTCGCGCGGCCGGGGCGATCCACATGCGCTTCAATTCGGCCGGGGCATCACCGTGGAATTTCACCGCCCCGCAGCCGACCGGCTCGCCGCGCAGGCGCGCGATCAGCAACGCGCCCGCCGGCGGCGTCAACTCGTGCGCGTCGGCCGTGATGCTGAGCGCCGGATCGAATCCCGCCTCGAAGCGCGCGTCGAGCTCCGCGAAATACTGGCCGAGGCACCAGGTCGCGTCGGCCGTCGTCGGATCCTCGACCGCAACCTGCACGATCGAGGCGTCGCCGTCGAGCGCGGTCATTGCGGCAGGCGTGCCGGCCGCCAGGTCGTGCCGCCGTCGCTCGTCACGAACGCGCGGCCGTCGGCAGTCGTCACCGTCGCGTTCGCGGCATCGGACGCGCGGATAGAGGCGAGATCAACCGCTTCGGGAAACGCGACACGCTGCCAGGTGCGGCCGTCGATCGAGCGCACGATCGTGCCGGCCGATCCTGCCAGCCAGCAAATCGCCGGCGAGGGCGCTGCGCCGGACGTCAACACCGCCTGAACGCCGGTCGATTGCGTCTGCCACGTCGTGCCGCCGTCGACCGATCGATCGACGCTGCCGGCGGCGACCGTCCGCCAGCGAACGCTCGGATTCGGCGAGACGATCTGGAGCGGGACTGCCGAGGCTTTGGCGAGCGCCTGACCGCGCACGGATGCGGCAGCCTCGAGCATGGCGCGCGCAGGCGGACGGAACGCCGGCGCCGGCGGCGCCGCCGCGTTTGCCTGCGGCGCAGCGGGCGGGACCGCGGCGTCCGGTTGCGGTGCTGCTTCGGCCGCTGCTGACTGCGCCGACGCGTCGGCTCGCGGAGCGTCGGCTCGCGACGGCGGCGGTGCCGCCTGCGCTGGAGTCTGCGCTTCACGCAGTTCCTTCGCCGCGGCGCCAGGATCGGCGGGCGCCAATTTGTCGAATTGCCGTGCGGGCAACGCTTCGCCGTCGCGCCGTTCGCCGGCAGTCGCCGGACCACGTCGCGGCGCCGAGGCCGCCGCCGGAGACGATTGGTCCGCCTCGCGTTTCTCGTCCTTGGACGCCAGACGATCAGCAGCCGCCGGCGGCGCGGTGGCGAAACGCGCTGACTCGGTCGGCGCGGCGGCCGCCGCCGCGGCAGGCGCCCGCTGTGACGCGGCGAAACGCTCGCTCCCTGACTGCGGCAGGTTGATCCAGACGACGACGGCCGTTGCTGCGACGGCGATGGGCACGAGCCAGCCAAACGCCGGCGACCGCCACCATCTTCGCTGCGCCGGCGGCGGCGTCGCTCGCACCATCGCCGCCAGCAGCGCCTGGCAGCGCGCGCACGCCGCCGCGTGCGACTCGGCCGCGGTGCGCTCGCGGGCACTAAGCGTGCCGTCGGCCCACGCGGCCAGCGTCTCGGCATCGAGGCACGGCGCCGCCGGGTCCGGCGCCAACGCGCCGCGCAGCGCCTCGCGCAATAATCGTGGGGGCACGTCACTCATAGATGACCTGCTTCAGATCCAGCGGACCTGGATCGTCGGCCACCGACGCGAAGCACGCGGCGATCTGATCGTCGCTCAGCCGCGCCTCGTGCCGGAGTTGCCGCTCGACCTCTCGCCGGATCGCGAGACGCGTCCGCGCCAGCTGGCGCGACGCGGTCGCTTCGCTCTCCTTCATGATGCGCCCGGTTTCGGCGAGTGTCAGTTCCTGGACGTAGTAGCAGCCGAGCCGCAGCCGATCGCGCGCGGTCAACACCGCGACCGCACATGCCAGCGCCCGCGTCACGAGACCAACATAGCGCGCGCGATCCGGATCCGGCGCATCGCCCGGCGCGGGCGGCTCCTGCTCGGACAGCGGCTCGACGTTGCGCCGGGCGCGCAGGCGATCGACGTAGCGCTGCGCGAGCACCGCGCGGAGCCATGTTGCCAGGCTGCTGCGCCCCTGGTAGTACCGGAACAGCGACTGCCGGTCGCCGGCGCTGCTCTTCAGGCCGTACAGATCGGCATACAGCGAATCGGCCAGCTCACGTGCGCCCTGCGTGCGATCGAGCGCGTCGGCGGCACGGTACAGAAGCGGCCGGTACTCGCGGACGAACCTCTCCCACGCGTGCTCGTCTCCCTCGGCACACAGTCGTGCGAGCTCGAGATCGGCGGCGTGAGCGCCCACGTTCGGCCGGCCACCTCCGTCAGGCAGTACTGTTTATCACTTCTTCCAGATTCTTTCCCACCACGCCGGTTCCGGCAGCGCCGCGCGCTCCGGGCCCATCTTCCGCCGGATGTCCGCCACGTTCCACCCGGTCAGGCTGGCCAGTTGCTCCGCCTCGCGGGCGTGGCGTTCGACGACCGTGTGCCGGTACGTCGCCGCGTCGCTGCAGCTGTCCGCGCCGGTCCACGCATGGCGCAGCACGTAGCGACCCTGGAAGTTCGCGCGGTCGGCGGTCTCCTGGAACACGAGATCTTCGGGGAAATGCCCGTTGTCGTAGCGCACGTGCAGCCGTGTGAGGAACACCTCCGGCGGCGCGTTCTCGCCGCGGTCCGCCCAGAACACGCCGAGACGCCGCAGCTCGTCGCTCGACAGCGGATCGGCGGCGCACGGATCGCACCACCGCATGTCCCACGCGTACTCGGTGAACACGGCGTGGCCGCCCTGGCCCTCCGCCTGCCGCGTGAACATCGCCTTGTAGAAGGCGCCGAACTCGTTCGGCTGCTTCAGGTAGACCGGGAGATCCATGTCGGCCGGCAGCCTCACGGTCCGGTAGTTCGTCGTCTCGACGCGCCCCTTGCGCGTCAGCGCGAACACGAACAGGTCCTGCGGGCCCTTCGCGTTGACCATGCCGAGGCGAATCGGCAGCATGAACTTCGGCGACTCGTAGGCCACCTGCAGCGGCCGCAGATAGGTGAACCCGAGCTTCGCGTGCTCGGCGAGGTTCACCTTGGCGACGAAGAAGCGCATGTTCTGTTTCAGGTAACTCGCGAGCACCTCGGAGGCGCCGGCGGGAATCTTGTAGCCGTTTTCCCGCAACCACTGCTCGAGGCCGGTGCTCTGCTGCGCCGAGAGGATCAGGATGTCGTACTCGCCGACCGTGTACTGCGCTTCGATCGTCACGCCGAGCGCCTTGGCGCGCGGTGCCGCCGCGTCCATCTGGGCGGCGGCGGCCATCGGCGCACGCATCGCCATCGAGTACTCGCGCCGCGCGCACGGATCCTGATCGAAGTATTCGACCAGGCGCGGCGCCGAGTAGGCATCCACGTGATCGACGAGCGCCTTCTCGCCGACGTGAATCTGCTCGCGCTTGAGAAACGTCGGCACCGGAATCACGACCGCGAACTCCTTCGGCTCTCCCTCGAAGTCGTTCGCCATCGTCATCACCGTGCGATCGCCGTCGCGGACGAGCACCACCTGCGAGGCCCGGTTGAACAGCTTCGTATCGGCCTTCGACACGTAGAAGCCGCAGAAACCGAAGATCGTCGGCGCCGACCAGACGACCATCGACGAGAGCGTCACACCAAACAGCATTCGTCTCATGAGCAACTCCTTGAAAAGGGCGAGTCCTGCGACGCGATTCACGAATTCCACATTCCACATTCCAAATTCCTAATTCCTAATTCCTGTCAGGCGGCTCGCAGGACGGCAGGGGCCGCCGATCGCTTCGTGGCCCAGGCGTACGGTGACCCTGGCACCAGGCGATCGATCAGCGGCACGAGCGTCGAGCACGCGGCGAGCGACCACAGGAGGCCGTTCGTTCGGAACAGCCGGAACTGCACGTACCACGCGCCGAAGGCGACCAGCGCCGCGAACAGCACGCGCCCGATCCGCGAGTCGGGCGTCGTCTTCGGGTCGGAGATCATGAAGAAGGTGAACAGCAGCAGCGCGCCGCTCTCGAGCCGGTGCAGCGGAATCGCGAGCGGCTCGCCGAGATAGATCGAGCGTCCGAAGAGCAGCGCGCAGTAGACGACGATGAAGGCGTAGGTGACGTCGGACCGTGCCGCGCGGTTCACCACCAACGACCCGGCGCACGCCATGAGAAACGCAAACAATGCCGCGGCGCCCCACTGCCCCGGCGACACCCACACCTGATCGGTCAGCAGCAGCATCGCGACAATCCCGCCGTTGGTCGGGTTGAAGACGTGTTTGCCGCGGACGCGAATCAGCGATTTGCTGGCGATCGTGATCGCGGCGGCGAGCACCGCGAGGTCGGCGCGGTTGGTGCGCAGCAGCAGGCACAGCGACAGGCCGGAGATCAGGGCGCTGCGCGCGCTCAGCCGGAACGGCGGCCCGCCGAACAGCCGATCACAAATCCGTTGGGTGACCAGGACGGTCGCCAGCAGGAGGACGACCCGCGGGATCGTGATGTCGAAGTCGAGCCACCCCATTCCGTAGACGAGCAGCGACGCGAGAGTGCCAATTTGATACAGGCGCGGATCGGCCATGCCAGAAGCTCCTCTGGCCCTAGAACGATCACGCCGGGATTTCTTGCACGGCAAGCAACCGCGGAGAACGCTGAGCGCGCAGAGAACATCGATCGCTTTAGACCAATAGAATCTGCGGTCTCTGCGAATTCTGCGGTTGCCTTTCCCTCCGCAACGCTCAGAAGCCGACGACCAGGTGCAGCCGTGCGGTCCGAGGCAGCGCTGGATGCAGGTGAATGTCGGCCACGCCGGCTGTTGGTTCTCCGGGAAGGCGCGACGTGTAGTAGTAGTCGACGTCGCTGGCCGGCGCGTTCAGCACATTGAAGACATCGAGCGCCAGCCTGACAGTCCTGGTCAAACGGTATCCGGTGGTGAGGCTCACGAGTTTCGTGGGCGTGGACCGCACCGAATCGTCTTCAATCAGCGGACGGGGACCGAAATACCGCAGCCGGATACTGCCGAAGACGTTGTGGATACTGTCGATCGCCGCGCCCGCAGACACCACCGTGCGCACCGATCCGGGAATCCGATCGCCGGCCGGATCGACGTCGGTGAACCGGGCACTCGAGCGCGACAGGTCGCCGTCGAGAATCAGCCACGGTCGAAGACTGTAATAGTTCGACCACTCGATCCCCGATCGACGACTCGGGCGGCCCGCTTCAGTCGTGCCGGCATCGCCGGCAAACACGAGCTCTGACGCGAGAGAGAGCGTCCACAGCGCCACGCTCGTCTGAAGGTGTGGAACCAGCACCGTCCGGAACCCGACCTCGCTGCCCTTCGCGCGCGTGAGCGGCGTCACCGGATCGGTCGGCTCGCCAGTCGCAGGATCTCGCGCGATCGTCGTGCCGCGCGCGTCGTTGCTGTGAAATCCGAACCCGCTGTTCGCGTAGACCTCAGAGCCGCGCCAGGGCCCGACAACGACACCACCCTTCGGGCTGGCGATCGACGCGTCGGCAACGCCGCTGTTCGCGCGATCACCCGAGTCGACCTGGAAACGGTAACCGTCCACACGCATGCCGGCGAGCGTTCGCAGCCACGACGCCCACGCTATTTCACTCTGCGCGTACACGGCGCCGCTGCTCTGGAGGACCGCATCCTGCCGGATCGTGCCGAGAAGGCGGCGCGATTCCGTGTGCGCGAGGCCGACGCTCATGATGTCGTCGTTTCTCACCTGCACGCCAACCGTGTTCTGCACCTCGCGAGCGCCCCATCGGTCGATCCGGCGGTAGCTGATCGTCGCGCCGCTCACGAAGCGGCGATCGTCCTGACGAATCTGATCGCCGTGCACCGGATCGTTCAGGAACAGGGTGAAGTTCGAGAACAGATTCAGGTCGGATCGAATGCCGTACGCGACTACCTTCGTCGTCGCCGCGTTGCGCGTGCGCTGCCATTCGAGCGAGCCGCTGAACCGGACGGTGTCGCCGCCATCGGTCGGGTCCATCGTGCCAAATCGATCGATCGATCCCTGCTCGATCGCTCGCCGCGGAACCTGGTCGGTGGCATGCCACGTCGCCTGGTACGCCATGCCCGTCAGCGAGAAGCCGTTGACGGCGTCGCCGCGGCTGTACCGCAGCACGCCGTTGACCTTGCGGAAGTCGTCCGGCCGGATCCAGGGACCGTCGTCGTGCCCGGCCTCCAGCGCCGCCACCAGGTGGCCTCCCGCGAGCGAGGGCGACGCGGCGACCAGCGCTCTGGCGAATCCCTCACCGCCGCGCTCGACGCGCACCATCGGCCGCGGCAGGACGGCGGCCAGGCTGATGCTGGCCGCGCCTGCCGTGGCGAAGTCACCCTGCTCCGCGAAGTACGGTCCCTTCGAGAATTGCACGCCGCTCACGAGCTCGGGAATCAGAAAGTTGAGATCGGAATACCCCTGGCCGTGGCCGTGCGCCGGCATGTTGACCGGCAGGCCGGCGACACTCGTCGCGAAGTCGGTGCCGTGATCGAGGTTGAAGCCGCGGACGAAGTACTGATTGGCCTTCCCGTCGCCGCTGTGCTGGCTGACCACCATGCCCGGCACCGTTTCCAGCACGTCGCCGGTCCGCATGATCGGCCGCCGATCGAGCTGGCGCGCCGTGATTGCGCCCTGGCTGGCAGACTGTGCGATGCCCACGAGATTCTGGGCCGGATCCGCCGCATCCGCGACGTTCCGGAACGTGGTCTTGCCGGTCACCGTCACATCGGCGTTCAGCGCGAGACGGAGGACCACATCCACGCGAACGCTGCCGGTCGGCTCGACCTCGACGTCGCGGCGCACCGGCGCAAAATTGCTCAAGACGAACGAGAGTTGAACGCTGCCCGGCGCGATGCCCTCGATCGTGTAGGCCCCGCGCTCGTCCGTGACCGTCTGGAGCGCGGCTCGGTCTTCCGCGCGGCACTCCACTGACACGCCCGGCAGAGCACCGCCCCCCTCATCGCGCACCGTACCGGCGATCGCGACGGGCAGCGCGGCCGCGTCCTCACACACCAGGCATCCGATGGCGGCGGCACAGACGAGCAACAGACGTCCGTTCATCTCGAGTGTCTACGCCGGTCGGCAGATTTCGGATGTCGCGCGAGCGGCTTTTCCGCGAAGGCCCGCCGCTACGCAATCCGGCGCGGCACTTCGGCCGTAGTGACCGGTGTTCGCGAACGCAATCAACCCTGAAACTGGCGGGCCGTCTGTCCTGCCCTGCGCGGACAGGTCCGCCTGGAGGAGAGTGTCATGAACCGAATCACAAAGGCCGTCGTCGCCGCGACGGCGCTCGCAGCCGTGGGCGGAACGCTGGTCCGGGCGTCCAGTCATCGCGAGGCGCTCGCCATCCTGAACGAGCCGTGTGCCGACAACACCGACACCTTTGCATGGGTGTCGGATCGATCGCACGACAAGCTGTATCTGATCATGGACTTCAACCCGCTTCACGAACCGGGCCAGGGCAACCAGGGCCTGCGGGCGTGCAACGGCTACCGCTACGAGTTCCACATCGCCAACGGCGCGAGCCTCGCCGACAAGGTCGTCTACCGCGTCGAGTTCAAGAACAGGCTGGAGCCCGAGGCGGCGCCGAGTCCGACCGACGGCTTGGGCGGCGGCAACGAGCTGTTATGGCAGCTCACCGGCGGCACCGAGACGATGAACGTGACGCGCCTGACGGATTCGGACGACAGCGATCGCGAGGACGAAGACGAGGACGGCGCGCGCGCGGTGGTGATCGGGAGGAACCTCCCGGTGCTGCCGAACAACCACGGGCCGCAGACCGATCGGCTCGTCTACGGTCTCGGTCCCTTCAAGGGCTACGACTCGGGGGACGCCACGAGCCGCGAGGTGGGCCTCTACGATCAGCCGTTCGTCGATTCGTTCATCCACCCGCTCGACAACGGCGGACGGATCATCGCCGGCCAGTTCGACGATCCCTACCAGCTCGACGAGAAGGGGATCTTCGATCTCGTCAACCTGGCCAGCGACGACCTCGGCGGAATTCCTGGCGCGCGGCGTCCGCCGGCGAAGGACGTGTTCACCGGGTTCAACCTGTTCTCGATCGCGATCGAAGTGCCGATGAGCGACATCTTCCCGCACGGGATTCCACACAACGGACAGCTGCGCCAGGACTCGACCGACAGCCTGCTGCGCGTGTGGTCACGGATCATGCGGCGCGAAACCCAGACGGTGACGAACAGCAACATCATCACCGGCCTCAAGGGGTCCGGCCGATGGGTGCAAGTCGGCCGCAATGCGCTGCCGCTGTTCAACGCCGGCCTGGTCGGGACACAACGGCAAACGCTCTACCTTCACAGCAGTCCGCTCCACGACGTGAGCAACTTCGGCGCGGACGTGCTCTTCCCGGTGCTGGTGCGCGACGCCGACGCGCTCGGGATCTACAAGGCGCTGCACGTGCCCGACGCCACGGTCGCCACGCTGAAGGGGCCGCGCCTCGACATCATCAACGCGATCAACCTGGGACGTCCGATTCCCGTCGCCGACGGCTTCACCGGCGACGTCATCACGCTCGACGCGGCCATCGATTCGCGCTTTCCCAATGGAAGGAAAGTGGGTGGCGGCACCGCGCCGAACCGCAACCAGGTGAACGTGAACAGCGTGCTGATCAGCCTGATCGTCGCCGGCGATCCGGCGGCGGGCCTCGCGAAGGGCGTCGAGGTGAACGACAAGGACTACCTCGATCGGTTCCCGTTCCTCGCGCCTGCGCATCAGGGCCTGTTCCAGGGTCACGGCGGCGTCAACGTCCCGACCGTGCCGAACATCCCGCCGCCCGGCGGCTCGCACTGAGCGCCTGTCACATCAGGGGATTGGGGATTGGGGATTGGATCGCGCGATCCCCAATCCCACGTTTTTGAACCGCGATTCGACGCGAGGACAGCACGATGTTGCCCAACACCTATGCATCGACGTTTCGGCGCCTGTTTCTTCTGGTCGTGGCCGCCATCGTGACCGGCGGGCCCCTCTCCGCCCACGACATGTGGATCGATCCGACGACGTTCTCGCCGGCGACCGGTCAGATCGTCGGCGTCCGGCTGCGCGTCGGACAGGACCTCCTCGGCGATCCGCTGCCGCGGGATCCGTCGCTCATCAACCAGTTCGTGTTCGAGGACGAGACCGGCCGCAGGCCGCTCGTCGGCCGCGACGGCGCCGACCCGGCGGGTTTCCTGCGCGTGGCCGCCCCGGGCCTGATGGTGATCGGGTACCGCAGCAACCCGAGCGCCGTCGAACTGCCGGCCGAGAAGTTCAATCAGTACCTGAAAGAAGAAGGCCTCGATGCCGTCGCCGCGCTGCGAGAACAGCGTCGCCAGACCGGCAGCAGCGCGCGCGAGATGTTCGCGCGCTGCGCGAAGAGCCTCGTGCTGTCGGGAAAGCCGGGCGAACAGCAAGGCGATCGGGTGCTGGGATTTCCACTCGAACTGCTGGCGGAACGCAACCCGTACGCGCCCGGCGCCGCACAGGATCTTCCGGTTCGCCTCACCTATGAGAATCGCCCGCTCCAGGGCGCGCTCGTCGTGGCGATGAACAGGTTGAACCCTTCGGACAAGCAGGCGGCCCGTACGGACAGCGACGGGCGGGTGCGGTTGCACCTTCGTCCCGCCGGGATGTGGCTGATCAAAGCCGTCCACATGATCGCGGCGCCTGCGGGCAGCAGCGCGGAGTGGTCGAGCTTCTGGGCGTCGCTGACCTTCGAGCTGCCGGCAGCCGGCGCCGCGCAGCGATGAGCGGTGCGCACGTCATGGCTCGGTCGGCACCACATCGTCCATTCGTCGTCTCGCTGCTCGCGGCGGTTGCCGTCGCGCTGGTTTCCAGCGTCACCGCGCGCGCGCACGAAATCGGCACGACGCGCGTGTCGGTTGTCCTCGAGCACCGACGGACGTTCGACATCGTCGTCGTGACCGACGCCGGCGCGCTCGTCGAGAAACTCGACGCGGGCCGATCGTCTCCAGCCGCCCTCAGCCCCGATGGTCTGCGCTCGCGTCTCACGGGCGCGGACGACGATTTCCGGAGACGGGTGACGATCGCGTTCGACGGGTCAGCCGTCCGTCCGGCGATCGCGTATGCCGTGACGCCGGGCGTCGACGCCGCGTCGCCGGCTGTGGCGACGATTCGCCTCACCGGCCCGATCCCGGTGGGCGCGCGCCGCTTCACCTGGAAGTTTGCATGGACCTTCGCGTCGTACGCGCTGACCGTGCGGAGCGACGAACCGGGAAACTCTGTCACCGAATGGCTCGAAGGCGGCGAGGCGAGTACGCCGTTCGCGCTGACGGCGGCGGTGCCGGAACCCGGCCGCTTCGCCATCGCGCGCCGATACGTCGTGCTCGGCTTCACGCACATCGTGCCGAACGGGTTCGATCACGTGCTGTTCGTGCTTGGCATCTACCTGCTGAGCGGCCGCGCGCGCGCCGTCCTGTGGCAGGTCAGCGCGTTCACGATCGCGCACTCGATCACGCTGGCCCTGAGCCTGTACGGCGTAATTGCCGCGCCGCCGCGGATCGTCGAACCGATGATCGCGCTCTCGATCGCGTATGTCGCGGTCGAGAACATCTTCCGGTCTGAACTGAGATCGTGGCGGGTGGCGCTGGTCTTCGCGTTCGGCCTGCTGCACGGACTCGGATTTGCGGGCGCGCTCAAGGAGCTCGGGCTGCCGCGCTCGGAGTTCGTGACGGCGCTCCTGACGTTCAACCTCGGCGTCGAAGCCGGGCAGCTCGCGGTGATTGGGACGGCATTCCTGCTCGTGGGCTGGTCCTGCGCGCATCGTGCGTGGTACCGCGCCCGCATCGTCGTACCGGCGTCAGCGCTGATCGCGTGCGTGGCAATCTACTGGACGATCGAACGGCTTCGATTCTGACCGGCGTCGGGAAGCGCTTTTTCTCCTATCGACACCGGCTGAGCGCGGCATGGAACGCGCGTGCAGAGGCGGGTCGATCCTGAGCGCGACGTGCAAGGGCGGTCTGAAGAAAGGTCGCCAGAGTTGGCGGGCAATCGGCGCGGAGGCTCCGTGGCTCGGGAAGACGGGCGAGACCGATCAGCGAGAGCGTCTCCGCCAGATCAGCACCGCGAAATGGATTCTGCCCGGTGAGCGCTTCAAAAAGGGTGACGGCGAGGCTCCACAGATCGAACTTCGCACCGGGTCGCTCGAGCGCGATCGCGCCGGGAGACAGGTAAGCTGCCGTGCCGGCGATATGATTCGATACCGTTCGCGCAAATCGGGTCACGGTTTCAGAGGCGCTGGCGACGGCGCTGCTCGCCGCAAGTGGCACCGGCTCATGAGCTGACACGTCCACGACCGCCGATGATCCCGACGCAGCCACGATCATCGACGAGTTGGACACAAGTCTGGCGAGTCCGAAGTCCAGCAACTTCGGGACACCGGTCGCCGTGTAGCCGATGTTGCTCGGCTTGATATCCCCGTGCAGCAGGCCTGAACGGTGAAGCGCGTCCAAGGCATTCGACATCGCGAGTCCGAGGTTCACGACTTCATCGACGGCGATCGGTCCGCTCGTCAGGCGATCAGCGAGCGTTCCTCCCGCAAGATACTCGAGAATGAGAACGGGGCACCCACGCCACGTCTCGGCGCCGTAGATGATCGCGAAATGCGGATCCTCGAGCGCAGCCATCGCCAGCGCTTCCTGCCGCAATCGGTTGACGCTTGATGCCGAAGCGCGCGGAAGAGTCTTCAGTGCGACCAGCCGATCGAGCGTCAGATCACGTCCCCGGTAGACGACGCCCATACCACCGCGGCCGATCTGTCGCTCGACTGCAAACGTGCCCGCGAGGACCGGCGGAAGACGAGCGGTGACCAACGGACCTCCGCATCGCCGGCACGTTCCCTCGTCGTCTGGCTGTAGAACGCCACACCACGAGCACTGCCGTGCGGGTTGTTCTCGAGACGTGTCGGCGTGGCCAGGCGGCTTGTCAGGAGAGGTGCTCTCGAGAAGCAGTCGATGCTCCAACGCCAGCGCGGCTGATATCGCGACCGACGTGAGAAGGTCACGATCCTCCGCCGAGAACGGAGCCTCGCTCAACTTCTCCCCGACCGCGATGATTCCCAGCAGGCTTTCATCTGATGCCAGCAGCGGCACGAACAATCGCGCGCCGACCTCGCTCAGCCAATCCTGATCGGACGCCGGTAGTCTTCCGAGCGTGGGCTTGGCGGCGCTTGCGTCGAGCGGCGTACTCGCTCCGCCGATCAGGTGAGCCAACTCGCTCTCACACGAGAGGCTGCTATGGTTGTGCTGCGGATCGGCGTAGGTCCGGCCATCGGCATCCCGCACGAACATGCTCACCGTCACAACGTGCAGGGCACGATCGATTTCGCGAACCGTGAGCGCCGCCTGTTCGTGCCGCGTGCCGGCCCGTCGGCTGCCATCCACCAGCGCCAACAGGATTCGACGCGTGTCGTAGTGTTCACGGAAAAACGCGCGGTCCAACATCTCGAGCAGCGGACGGCGTAACAGCGCAATCGCGAGCATCGTGGCGACGACGAGCACCCAGCCGACGACCGGTTGTTCTCCGAGCAGGTCGGCAATCGATTGGTCCCGGTTCGTGTACACGTATGAGGCCAGCGCGACACCGGGGATCGCCAGCACTGCGACAAGCGTGTACCGTGCGAGGGCGTACTGAATGGCCCTGCGGACGAAGAAGCTGACGTCGAAGACCCGGTTTACCAGGATGGCGTACACCGTTCCCACCGGTACGAGCAGCAGCGCCAGACTGAGACCAACTCCCACGTAACGAATCCGAGCGGGGTCGCGCGAGTAGTTGCGGTAGGACGGCACCAGCACGGCAAGAATGATGTCGAGCGAGATCGGGGCGACGCCGGCGATCAGCCCGGCGAGAAAGAGCCGCACGCGTCGCCGTTCGACCTCCGGGCTTGCGCGCAGATTCGCAAAGATCAGCACAAATACCGGAAGCGACAGCGCGGTCAGGAGCTCCCAGAGGTGTCCGCTCTCGTTACGCCCGCTGAATTGCGACGTGATCACGAATGGCCAGGTGTCTGGGGCGGTGAATGGGAGGACGAGATTGCAGGCCACGGCCACCCAACCAAACGCAAAGCTGACTGTGACGAGCATCCGCGGCGAAACCGGCCACGGCCATTCAGCCAAGGGCCGAGGAAACTGGCGCGCGAATTGCCAGAGGTAGGCGGGCGCGAGCGCGATCGGCTCGAAGTTGTAGAGCACCGTTGCGAACGTGGACGAGGCACCCTGAAGCTGCGGCGTCGCTTGCCTGATGAAGGGATCGACGAACACTGAGCCGAACAGAAGCAGGTTGGCACCAAGGGCACGGGCGCGCACGTCGGCACGGCCGCCCAGCACCAGCACTGCCGCCGCGATGCAAAACACGCCGAGCTGAACCAGATAGAACCAGCCGAAGAAAAGATTAGGCGAGGATACGTTCCAGGCGGCGCTGCCTAGCCAGAGACCGAGACCGCAGAGGATCTTTGCGCCGCCGAGGAGGAGGCCCGCCATGCGGATCGGTCCAATGAACGCGTCATCAGCCGATCATGATTCGGCGTCGATACAAACGGGACAGGGGACGAGCGGAAATGCCTGGGTCCGTTTGAGATTGCGAATCGCTGTCTGAACGTCCGCGACGTCGATGATTGCGCCGCCGCGTTGAAGGGATATGAGAGCAGCCGCCGCGCCAAGCGCTCGCGCGAATTCAATCAGTGCCAATGCGTTGGTATTCGACTGCTCGCGATTCCGATTCAGACCCTCCGAGTATGCGTCAATCACACTTTTGGCCGCGTCGGTCGTGAGGAGCATTGTCCCAGCCCCTTGGCCAAACGCTGAAGCAAGCTGCCACGTAAGCGGCAAGAGATCGGCGGACAGATTCTCGACAGGCACAGCACCCTCCTTTGACGTGAACGGTTGAGCAGCGGAATCTTAGCAGAGACGGGCATCGAGCACATCGCATCGGTCACGAGCGACGTGACGCAGGCGCCGAGGCTGCGGTGCTCACACGTCGCACAACGCCACCGCTTCGCGCAGCGACGTGATCGGGTCGCGCGTCGGCACGAACTCGTGGGCCAGATAGCCGGTGAAGCCGGTGTCCACGATGGCGCGGCACACCGCCGGCCAGTTCACTTCCTGCGTCGCATCGAGCTCGTGCCGGCCGGGGACGCCGCCGGTGTGATAGTGCGCGATGTACTGGTGATTGTCGCGAATCGTGTGAACGAGATCCCCTTCCATGATCTGCATGTGGTAGATGTCGTAGAGCAGCTTCACCCGCGGCGAATTCACCGCCTTCACGACCGCGACGCCGAACGCCGTCCGATCGCCCTGGTAGTCGGGGTGATTCACCTTGCTGTTCAGGAGCTCGACGCAGATCGTGACGCCGTGGTCCTCGGCGATCTTCTTCACCCGCTCGAGACCGGCGACGCAGTTCGCCATCGCCTGATCGTCGGGCATGCCGCGCCGGTTGCCGAAGAACATGATCACGTTCGGGACCTTGAGCTGCGCGGCGCGCGGAATGCTCTTCTCGAAGTTCTTCACCACCGCGTCGTGGTTCGCGATCACGTTGAGGCCGTCGCGAATCGAGCCGCCGCCGGCGTAGCCCATCGAGCAGACCAGGCCGTATTGCGCGACCACCGGCCAGTCGGGTTCCTCGAGCAGGTCGATCGCGGTCAGTCCCATGTCCGCGCACGCGCGGCAGAAATCGGGCAGCGGGATCGCCTGGTACGGCCACCGCGACACCGACTGCCTGAGCCGTCCGTTTCTGACGACGCGATCGGCGAGCGCGCGCAAAGCCGCCGGCGCAGCGAGTGCACCGACGGTACGGCCGAGCAGGTGGCGGCGCGAGATCTGAGACATGCGTGCAGGGTAACGCCGATCGTCCGCCGACGGCGCGCATGTTTTTGCGGTAAGGTGTGCGCATGATCCCAACGGTCGCGCGCACGATCGGCTGCGCCGCCGCGGCTTTCGCCCTCGTCGTCGGGAGCAGGAGCCTGGCGGCGCAGCCGCCGACGCCCGAGTTCGATCCGGCCGCGGTCGAGCGCGGCCAGCAGCTGCTCTCCACCGAGTGCGGCTTCTGCCACGGCGCGAACGCGCGCGGCGGCTCCAGCGGTCCGGACCTGACGCGTTCGGCGCTGGTCCAGACCGACGAAGGCGGGAAGCAGATCGGCGAGTTCGTACGGGCCGGCCGGCCGGATCGCGGGATGCCTGCGTTCGCGCTCACCGACGCGCAGGTCTCGGACCTCGCGACGTTTCTTCATTCCGCGATCCGCGCCAACATCAACCGCCGCGCCTACAAGATCCTCGACATCCTCGTCGGCGACGCCACGGCGGGCGAAGCGTTCTTCAACGGCGCCGGCCGCTGTGCGACGTGCCACTCGCCGCAGCGCGATCTGCGCAGCATCGGCGCGAAATACGATCCGCCGACGCTCCAGAACCGGATGGTGCTGCCGCGCGGCAACGTCACGCCGCCGGGAACACCGGCACCGCCGCCGTACGCCGATCGCAACGCCCTCAGGGCGACGGTGACGCCGCCCGGCGCGGAACCGGTGACCGGGGCGCTGGTGCGGCTCACCGACTTCGACGTCGTCATCTACGACGCGGCGTCCGGCCGGATGCAGTCGTGGCTCCTGAACGGCGACACGCCGAAGGTGATCGTCACCGATCCGCTCCAGGGGCACGTCGATCTGCTGGCGAAGTGGACGGACACCGACATGCACAACGTCACCGCCTATCTGGCGAGCCTGAAATGATGGTGAAGACAGCCTCCGCCCTGCTGCTTGCAATCGTCGCAGCCTCACAAACGGTCCCGCCGCTGCTCGATCCGTCGCTGATGACGAAGCCGCCGATTGACGCGTGGCCGACTTATCACGGCGACTACTCCGGCCGCCGCTACAGCACGCTGAAGCAGATCACCACGGGCAACGTGAAGAGCCTCACGCTGGCGTGGGTCTACCGGCTGAACACGTCGCGCAGCGGCGCGATCGTCGGCGGCGAGGGCCCGGACGCGGCGCCGGCGGGCCTCGCCGCGCCGACGATCAAGTCGACGCCGCTGATGCTGCACGGCGTCCTCTACTTCTCGGCGCCCGATCACGTCTGGGCCGTCGACGCGCGCACTGGCCGTGAGATGTGGCATTTCGCGTGGAAGACGCGCGGCGGCGATCACATCGGCAACCGCGGTGTAGGGGTGTTCGGCGACTGGCTGTTCTTCCTGACGCCCGACAGCTACTTCGTGTCGCTCGACGCCCGGACCGGGAAGGAACGCTGGCACCGCGAAATCGCGAACCTGAAGCGCGAGTACTTCACATCGAACGCGCCGATCGTCATCGGCCGCAACGTCATTGTCGGCGTGGGCGGTGACGCGCTGGACATTCCCGGCTACCTCGAATCGCGCAACCCGGAAAACGGAGAAGTCGTGTGGCGCTGGAACACGACGCCGCGGCCGGGCGAGCCCGGCGCCGACACCTGGCCCGACGAATACGCGATGTCGAGCGGCGGCGGCATGCCGTGGCTGCCGGGCACCTACGATCCCGAGCTGAATCTCTATTACATCGGCACCGGCAATCCGCAGCCGGTGCTCACCGGCCAGACGCGGCCGGGCGACAACCTCTACACCTGCTCGATCGTCGCGATTCGCCCCGACACCGGGAAGATGGCGTGGTACTACCAGGTGACGCCGCACGACACGCACGACTGGGACGCGGCGCAGACGCCGGTGCTGATCGACGGCGTGATCAACGGTCAGCCGCGCAAGCTCGTCGCGCAGGCGAGCCGCAACGGCCATTTCGTGCTGCTCGATCGTACCAACGGGGCGCACGTGCTGACGTCCCGCATGATCGACTCGGCGAACTGGACGAAGGAGATCAACCCGAAGGGACAGCCAATCGGCGACCGCGCGAAGGACGCGACAGTAGCCGGCACGCTGGTGTCGCCCGACACCAACGGCGCAACGAACTGGCCGCCGCCGAGCTTCAGCCCCGACACCGGCCTGTTCTACGTCGGCACGCAGGAGGCGTACAGCGTCATGTACCTCACCGATACCGACCCGCGGCCGCAAGGCTGGGCGGCGGCGGAGCGCGGCGTGGGTCGCGTCGCGAGCGCGCTGAAGGCGATCGATTACCAGACCGGCAAGGTGCGCTGGAGCCGCCCGCTGGCCAAGACCGCAACCGGCAGCGCCGGCGGCGCGATGGGCCTTCTGAGCACCGCGGGCGGACTGGTCTTCGGCAACGACGGCGGCGGGGACTTCGTCGCCTACGACGCCGCCACCGGCAAGCCGCTCTGGCACGCGGGCCTCGGCACGAACACCACCAACGGACCACAGACCTTTCTCCTCGACGGCCGGCAGTACGTCGTCGTCGGCGCCGGGGACGCGCTCTATGCCTTCGCGATGCAACCGTGAGCAGCAACCACAGAGCGCGCAGAGAACGCAGAGATCGTTTTTCAAAGAAGAAAAAGAAAGGGCTCTGCGCTCTCTGCGTTCTCTGCGGTTGCTTTGACGTCCGGCTCACGCCGGGCCCGCGACTCCATCAAGTAGAATCGCATCGGCATGTATGCGCGGGCCCCTGAAGACAGCGAGATCGATCACCTCGCGCGGCTCTGGTTCGACGGCTGGCAGGATGCGCACGCCGCGATCGTTCCGACGGAACTGACGCGGTTCCGGACGCTCGACGCCTTCCGCGCGCGCCTGCGCGTCGGCCTGCCGGATGTCCGCGTCGTCGGCCCGGCCGGATCGCCGATCGCCTTCTACATGCTGAAGGACGACGAGCTGTACCAGTTCTACGTGGCGGCAGCCGCGCGCGGCACCGGCATCGCGTCGATGTTGATCGCCGACGCCGAAGCGGTGCTCGCGCGGAGCGGCGTCGCCGTCGCCTGGCTCGCGTGCGCAATTGGCAACAATCGCGCCGCACGCTTCTACGAAAAGTGCGGCTGGCAGCGAGCGGGAACGATGCTCAACCAGCTGGACACCTCGAACGGTGTATTCGAGCTCGAAGTATGGCGGTACGAAAAGCCGTTGGCGCGTTCGACGACGACACCCCCCTAGCTCTTTTTTCCGGCGCTCGACGATCCGCTCGAACAGGGTGATTGCCTCGGCCGTCCGGCCGCTCCGCGCGAGCTGCTCGGCGTAGGTCCGGTCGGGTGGCGCGGCCGATTGGCCGGCCACCATCGTGATCAGCGCAACGGCGAAGGACCGAGCGGGGAGCGCGCGTCACGAGGCCGGTAAACCTGCTCTGTGCGTCAGCGCGCTTCCGTCAGACGGATCGACTGGCCGATGCGGAGGAAGCTGTCCTGGAACGCCTGTGCGTCGCTCTCCGGCACGACGGTCAGGTAATAGAACAGCGTGCCGTCGACCAGGAAGGTCGTGTAGACGCCGATGATTTCCCTGCCGCCGAGCGCCGAGGTGTTGACGAGGGGCGTGGCAATCGCCGAGCGCTGCGAGATCCGGATCGCTTGCTGCTGGCCGGCAAGATGCAGATCGGGATTGTTCTGCGCGACCGCATTCAGCCACCCGTTGGTCGCCTCCTGCAGATCGCGCGACCCTGACGGCGCAATGCCGAACTCGATGCCGCACCTGAACACCGTCTGCCCGTTCACCTCGCCGTAGCCGTTCTCAGGAACCACCTTGATCGAGCTCTTCGACGCCATGCTCGTCCAGTTGCTCGGAACCGATGCCTGAAAAACCCTGCCGCCTGCAATGTCCTTGTACTGTGCGGATGGCCGCGCCAGCGGCTGCACGGGAGACCCGACCGCGCCGCCGTCGCTACCCGCCAGTCCTCGCTGCCCCTGTCCCTGTCCGCTCGGCGCCTGCTTCCCACGCGCCAGATCGGCCATCGACTTGGCCGGCCCCATCGACGCGAACTCGGTCTTGATCGGCTGGAATTCACTGGCGTCGGCGGCGCTCGCGATCGTCAGGGACGACGCCTCCTTGGTGATGTACTGCGTCCGGTTGCCAGGATCGGGATGGCTGCTCAGCCACTGCGGGTTTCCGCCCTGTCCTCCCGACTCGCCGGCGATCGTCTGGAACATGTGCGCGAGGTCGCGCGGATCGTAGCCGGCGCGCGCCATGATCTGCGCGCCCAGGAGATCGGCCTGCTTCTCGAAATCGCGGCTGTATCGCAGGAGCAGCGTACCCAATCCGAACTGGCTGCCCTCCGCGATCATCCCTCCGATCTGCCCGCCGACCATCGCGCCGCCAAGCTGACCGGCCAGGTTACCGAGTTGCAGCCAGGGATTCTCCGCTTTGGTCGCGTTGGCCGTTCCATGACGAAGCAGCACGTGAGACAACTCGTGCGCCATGACTCCAGCCACCTCTCCCTCGGTGGCTGCCGCGTCGAACATGCCCCGGTGAACGAACATCGGTCCGCCAGGAAGCGCAAAGGCGTTGATCTCTTTCAGGTTCACCGGTGTGAACGAGAACTGGTACACCGGATTCTTCAGCTCCGGCGGCGCGCCGGCAACGAGACGATCGCCAAGCTTCGAGAGGTACTTGCTGATTTTCTCGTCCTGGATGATCGGATACTGCTGCCGCACTTCCTTGGCGCCTTCCATTCCGATCTGCACGTCCTGCTCCGGCGTGTACTTGTTCTTCGGGAGCTTGATCACAGTCGCCTGCGCGACGAGCGTCGCGGCAGAGAGCGAGACGCTCGCCAGGAGCGCCGCTGCACGGATCGACGAAGTTCTGATCGCCATAGGTTGTCTTCCTGAATTCAGGTCCGCGTAAGGCGAATTTTAGCGCGGCCGTTTCGGGGCGCATCGCGAAGACGCAAGAAATAAGTGCGGCGCCAGCGGGCGTTGACATCCACGGAGCGCAGGGCGACGATGGCCATCATGCTGCGTGCGTTGGCGTGCGCCGTTATTTCGTCGGCCCTCCTGCAGGCGGCGGCGCTTCAGACGCCCAGCATTCTTCACATCAAGATCGTTCTGCTGGACGCCGACCACAAGCCGATGCCGGTCCCTCGGCACGCACTCCTGATCAGCGACAACCCCGCCACTGAGGCGCCGCGACGGGTCGTGACCGGGGCCGATGGCACCGCTGACGTGCGGCTCAAGCCGGGGAACTACACCATCGAGTCGGACGAACCGGTTGCGTTCCAGGGCAAGGCCTATCAGTGGACGCAGACGATCGACATCGTCTCCGGTCGCGACGCCGTGCTCGAGTTGACCGTCGGCAACGCGGAGGTCGAGGACGCGAGTTCCGCGAAGGCGACCGATGCACGGCCGCTGGAGCCCGACACGTCGATGCTGTTGATGCCATGGCAGAGCAGCGTCGTTGCACTGTGGACGCCAACCGCCCGCGCGTCGGGATTCGTGATCGATCCGAACGGGCTCGTGGTGACGAACCAGCGCGCAGTCGGCACGGCGACCTCGATCGAAGTGCAGTTCACGACGGACATCAAGATCGCAGGAAACGTCGTCGTCTCCGATTCCGCGCGTGATGTGGCGGTCGTCAGAATCGATGCGGCGACGGCTTCTGCCGTGAAGCCAGTGCCGCTGGGATGCTCGCAGCCGCCGCCGGTGGTTGCGGACGACGAGCATGTCTACGCGCTCGAAGCGTCGCTGCGCGAGAAGAAGGACGCATCGCCTGCGAGAGTGAGACGCGTCGAAGCCCACCGCATCGTGTCCGACCTGATGCTCGGCAGCGGCGGCGCCGGCGGTCCTGCCTTCACAGCGACCGGCCGCGTGGTCGGCATCACCTCCGTTGCCGACGACAGCACTGGCGCCCGCCGCGGCAACTCCACGATCGTCCGCATTGGAGACGTCTGCGAAGTCGTCTCGTCGGCCGAGAGCAAATTGAAGGACGTCCCGGCGCCGAGCGGAACGCACCTTCCCGTGGAGCCGGCGCGCGCGTTTCCGGTCGACGCGCTGAAGGACGCGGCTCAGCGCCGCGCCGGCACTCTCATCCCCTACAAAGTGTCCGCGTCGGGCTTCGATCTCTCGTTCATGACTCCGGTGGTGACCTACGGCGTTCAGAAGCAGGAGGAGCGACGGCAGCGGAACGACGCCGTTCCGGTGAACGCCGAGCAGGCGCTTGCCCGCCTGCTGGCGGACTTCGGCGACTGGACGGAGTACGTCTCGGAGTTTCCGCCGGTCGTGCTCGTCCGCGTGACGCCAAAACTCGTGGAAGGCTTCTGGACGAAGGTGGCGCGCGGCGCGGCGCAGACACAGGGCATGTCCATCCCGCCGCTCAAACGCTTCAAGTCCGGGTTCCTGCGGATGCGCGCGTACTGCGGCGACGCCGAGGTCGTGCCGATCCACCCGTTCAGGCTCGAGCACCGCGTCGGCGAGAGCGACACGATTTACGAAGGCCTCTACGTCTTCGAACCCGGCGCGCTCGCGCCGTCGTGCGCCAAGGTCCGGTTCGCGGTCTATTCGGAGAAGGAGCCGGAGAAAGCGGACACGGTGATGGTCGATGCGAAAGTGATCGAGCAGATCTGGCAGGACTTCGCACCGTGGCGCGCCCAGGCGGGCGGAGCCGATCAGCGGCGTTTCTGACCGGCCTGTCACCTTGGGCCAGCCGGCAGGAAATAGAACAGGATCGCGATCATCACGTAGACGAGTATCAGCTGGACGCCCTTGTACCAGTTCGATCGCCCGTCGCCGGCGACGAAGGAGCCGATCAGCACGCCGAGGAACAGCGTCCCGAGCTCGGCGCGGCTGAAGGAGAGCTCGAGCGGCTGCGGCGCGATGAAGGCGCTCGCGAGCACTAGAACCGGCGCGACGAACAACGCGATCTGGATGCTGCTGCCCATCGCGATGCCGACCGTCAAATCCAGCTTGTTCTTGCGCGCCATCGCGATCGCTGACCCGCTCTCCGCCGCGCCGCCGATGACGGCGAGGAACACGATGCCGATGAACACGTCGGACATGCCGAGCGCCTTGCCGGTGCCCTCGGCGGCGCCGACGAGGATTTCGCTCATCACCGCGGCCAGGACCGACGCGCCGAGAAGGCTGCCGACAGCCCGGCCCAGGCTCCACTGCGCGCCCTCGTGTCCATGCTCCAGCTCGGTCACGGTCGCGCTCTGGAAGTAGTCGGGGTGGGTCTTCAGAAGGAACACGAGATACAAGCCGTAGGCGGTGAGCAGGACGAACGTGGTCCCGAGGTTCACGAGCTTTTCCTCGTGAACGGTGCCTTCCGGCGAGAAGAAGCGGTTGAACGCGCTCGGGACGCCGAGGCTGACCGCCGAGATCAGCATCATCGAGCTGTAGAGACGCGCCGCGCTCGAGTTGTACTCCTGCGTGTGATTGCGCAGGCCGCCGAGGAAGAACGCCACGCCGGTGGCGAGCATTAGGTTGGCGAGAATCGCGCCGATGATCGACGCGCGCACCATGTCGAAGAGGCCGGCCCTGAGCGCGACCAGCGCGATGATCAGCTCCGGCGCGTTGCCGAACGTCGCGTTGAGGAGGCCGCCGATCGCGTCGCCGGTGCGGGTCGACAGCTGCTCGGTCGCGACGACGATCAGCCGCGCAATCGGGATGATCGCGAGCGCCGCCGAGAAAAACAGGACCGGCGGCGGCACGTGCGCGTACTCGAGCGCGATCGACATGGGGACGAACACGAAGAGCCAGTTGATCGACGGCTTCAACGAGCTCGGCGCCTTAGAGAGCGGCTGATCGAGTGTTTGGCTCATACAGTCGATTCACGATCGCGAAGAAGAACCCGGTCGACCATCCGCACATCAGGATGCCGGTGAGCGCCTCGACACCGCCGTCGAGCCGCCACCCCTGCGGCAGCACCACGTCGCCGTATCCGGTGGTCGTGTAGGTGACCGCGCTGAAGTACAGCGCCGTCTCGAGATCGGGCATCGCGCCGTTCCACGTGTACGCCGCCGCCCAGGCTGAGACCTCCGCCAGGTGCAGCAACACGATCCAGACGGCGATCGCGACGAACAGCCGCGTGCTGGACCAGAATCGCGGCGCCGGCATCGGCGATCGGCGCAGGCGTCGGAGTGCGTAGGTCAGGCCGCCGGCGTGGATCGTCACGCACAGCGCCATCAACGAGCAGGCGATGAACAGGCGGATAACCACGACCGGCCCGAGCCACGCTGAAGCAGGGTGCGTGCCCCGCGGAGCGTCGCGAGCCAGGGAGGCCGAAATGTTGGGAAGGAAGGGACTTCGGCCCCCGATCACCTGCCCGCGACTGGTCTGCGAGGCGGGTGGGACTCCGTTCCTCCGGAGTTTCATCGGCATTCCGGAGGCAGAAGCCGATGCGCGGAACGGAGCGCGAAGGCTGTAGCGCGGTTTCGACTTCGGTGTGGGCGACGGGCTTCAGCCCGTCGTTCGGCCGGCCTGAAGGACGGCCGCTACGTGGACTTGAAAAGCGCTGTCCCGCGCGACCAGCTACGCCGCCGTCAGCTCTTCAGGCGCTTCTGCCGCATGCGGAGGCGCCGCGGGCTTCGCCGGGAGCGACGCGGATACCACACGGAACTCGCGGAACCCGACCCGGCAGTCGTGGGCCGCCAGGAAGTTCATGAAGCGGCGGTAGTCGCGCGTGGACATGCCGAACAGCTTCAGCAGCGTCTTGTAGCGCCCCCGCGATTCACGCAGGCCGCGGCGAACGAGCTCGCGCAGATCGTTTCGCGTGATGTCGCGGGCGAGGAACAGCGGATAGACGTGCTCCCAGAACGATGCGCCTCCCGTGACGAGCGCGTCGTACAGGTTGTCCGCGACCTGACGGCGGCGATCCTTGAGCGGGTCTGGCGCACCCGGCCCGGTACGCATCGACATCGGGAGATGTTCGATCGCCACGATCCCGTCCGACGTCAGCCAGTGCAGCTGTTCGACGACGTTCATCAGCTCGCGGACGTTGCCAGGCCAGCGGTACCGCTGAATGGCGCGGAGCGCTTCCTCGGTGAACGTGATCGATCGCCTGCCGCGATCGAGAAAGTGCGTCATCAAAGCCTGCACATCGTCGGGCCGCTCGCGCAGTGGCGGAACGTGGAGATGGATCACGCGCAGCCGATACAGCAGGTCCTCGCGGAAATGCCCGGCAGCCACCAGGTCGGTCAAGTTGCGGTTGGTGGCGGCGACCACACGCACATCCACGCGCGCCTCCGCCTGATCCGAACCGACGGCCTGGATCTCGCCGTTCTCGAGGAAGCGCAGGAGCAGCGCCTGCATGCGCAGGCTCATCTCGCCGACTTCGTCGAGGAACAGCGTGCCGCGGTGCGCGAGCGAGAGCTTGCCGCGCTTGTCGCGATACGCGCCGGTGAAGCTTCCCTTGACGTGTCCGAACAGCTCGGACTCGAGGAGCGTTTCGGTGAGGCCCGCGCAGTTCACAGCCACGTACGCCGCATTCCGGCGGGCCGAGTGGGCGTGGATGTGCCGCGCGACCATGTCCTTGCCCACTCCGCTCTCGCCAGTGATCAGCACTTTGGCGGTGCTCTCAGCTGCTCGCTCGGCGAGCAGGAGCAGATCTTTCATGACGCGGGAGGCGACGACGAGGCGGTTGGAATCGGCGCTTGTATGCATTTCGAGTCCCTTATGGGTGCAAAGAGTCATCCATAGGGACCACGCGACGAACCCGCTGAAAACACACGGTCTTCGGCGCGTTGCTCCCCTCGGGCCGACGCAGGTGCCGCGTCAGATGACGAGCCGCAGGCAGCTCATCTGTAACATGCATTGCGGTTCGAGAGCTCGGTGAGTCACACAATTGAACGGCAGTTGGACCGAAGCAGCGAAACCGATTCGTGCGGCGACGGCACGACGAACGTTCCGCCCGGTTACATCGTCCGCGACGTTTCGATTGCTGCTGATCGCGGCGTATCGGAGCGCGCGAGCGCGCTGCGGATGGACTGCGCGTGGCGCGAGGTCGTAAACAGGAAGCGCATCCCGATGTGAAACCCGTCGCCGCCCTCGACCGCGTCGCACCGCACGACCTCGATATCCTCGATGTATTCGCCGTCCGCCATCCGCAGCCGCAACCGGCCCAGCGTGCCGACCGCCATTCGCTTGCTGCTCTCCAGCAGCGTCCCGACGCGGCTGATGTTCACGACGCGCACGCGCACCTCGCGCATCAGCACGCCGAGGCTCTTACTCTGGTTCATCCCGCTCAGCCCCGTCTGACCTGCTGCTCGAAGAGAATCGGCGCCACCTCGTCTGCCTGTAACCGGATGCGGTGGCGCATGTCGCCCTCGAGAATCACCGGCCGGCTCTCGATCACGCAGACCGCCAGGTGCTGCGGGCGGCCGCCTTCGTCGAAGTCGAGGATCAGCGTCTCGCCTGCGACCGCCGGCTGACGGCTGATCGCGATCCACTCGATCTCATTGCTCTTCTGCAGCACCACGTCGCAGAAGCCGCGCACGACGCCATACGTTGGTTCCATGAAAGTCACTCGCTCCTCTGCCCGCCGATCTCGCATGCTGCCATTTCAGCAAGAGCGGTACCGCACCAACGCTCACGGGAAGACTCGATGTCATGTCGAAGTGGCGGAGTGATCGCCGTGATGCGAGCGCGCGATCGATGGCAGCGATCGGCGAGGATTTGTCTGACTGCGATCAGAGATTTTCCTGCAGCCAGTCTTTATCAGGACATTTCGACGCGTAGTACGTCGCCGCGTTCAACACGCGGCCGTCTCTCTCGACACGAACGCCCACCACGATCGCGAAGCGCATGAAGAAGCTGTGGATCGTCTGGCTCCGGCAAAACTTCTGCTTCTGCGCAACCTTCCGGCGCTCGCCGCGATATCTGCGCACGAGGCTCGCGACGCCGTAACTATCCGGCCGCCAGGCGCTTCCGGTCGACGCCACGTCTCCTCGTCGCTCGGCTCGGCCGTTGCTCGAGTCCCACGCCAAGGCTGTCAAGCACACGTGGCGCAACTACCGTACTTCGTCTTCAGTCCGAACACGCTGCTGAGTGTCATCGGACTGATCAAAGGTCCCGACACGACGCGGCCAACGCCAGCCGATGACTGGCGCGAGGCGACCGTCGACGTCGTGATTCCTGCGTTCAACGAGGAGCAGAACATCGTTCGCTGCCTCGCCTCTGTCATCCGGCAGACGCGGCGGCCGCGGCGCATCGTGCTCGTCGACGATGGCAGCGCTGACGCGACGGCCGCGCGCGCGAAGGCGTTCTGCGAATTCCATGGCGTCGAGCTGACGCTCGTGCAGCGCCGGTCGTCGATCGGCAAGACGCCGACGATCAGGGAGCAGACGCGGGCACTCGATTCAGACGTCCAGTTCATCCTCGATGCCGACACGGTGCTCGACTCGGACGACTACATCGAGCGAACGGTGCATGACCTGTATCAGGGGGTTGGCATCGCCAGCGCCTGCGGGATGGTGATGCCCCTCCGTCAGCGCGATCGACGCGAGGCTGACGAATCGGCCGAAGTCCGCGCGTTCGTGGAGGCGTTCCCATCCCATCGATCGACCGCGGCGAAAGGACGGATGCGCCGCTTCGCATCGGCGGTGACCAACCTGTATCGCGAGGTGCTCTATCTCTTCCTGCAGCGCTTCGTCTATCGCGGCCAGATGGCGGTGTTCGGCACGCTCATCAATCCGGTCGGCTGCGCGGTCGCGTACCGCCGCGAGTATCTCAAGAGGCTGTTCGACGAAGTGGAGCCGACGCTCGGCGACGACCTGTCGAACTCGGAAGACATCTTCATCGGGCTCGCGATGCTCAACGAAGGCTACCGGAACATCCAGGTCGCCAGCGTCTGCGCGCGCACCGTCGAGCCCGAGGTGCAGCGGCTGCCGCGGCAGATCTACCTGTGGTCCTCTGCGTTTCTGCAGTCGGCGTTCTATTTCGACGCGCTGGTGCGGAGCCCGTTCAAGGTGGTGCGCCGGCGCCAGCACCACGGTCCTGAAGACCGATCAGGCGGAAGTTTCGTCCCGGCGACGCTGCCCGTTCGCTCCGTCGCCTATGCCGGACTCCCTGAAACCGCGCCGCACACATTGTTCGCGATCGCGACGGACATGACGACCGCGCTGCCCGGCCCTTGGGGCGGTCGCGCCACGGGCGCCCCGCCATCCACGTGGCCTTCGACCGAGCGCCGCCGCGTCAGGGAGCCGTATCGCCAGGCGTTCGGAAGCGGCCAGACGCTGGAGTACGGCCGGCCCGCGGGATGGGCCGTCGCCGCATCGGCGATAGAGAAGGTGGGATTTCCCACCGTGCTGCTCGCGATGATGCTTTGCGGGAACTGGGAAGGCGTGCTGATCGCGGTCGGCGTGGAGACGCTTCTTACCGTGATCGCGCTGGTGTTCGTGATGAAACACCAGCGGCTGGAATACCTGGCCAAAGGAATCGCCGTCACACCGATTCGCTACGCGCTGCTGGCGCTGGAGCTCGTCACGATCGCGCGATTCGCCTCGGACCTGTGGCTCACGAAGAACCGGAGCTGGCGCAAATGAACAGGCGAATCCTTCTCTTTCTCTTTCTGGTGCTGTCGCTTGACGCGGCGAGGGCGTTTGCTCAGTCGTCGGTTCCTGAAGCCGGCATCGCGGCCGAATCGGCCGGCAACTGGACACAGGCGCTCGACGTCTACAAGCGCTCCCTCGACCAGCAGCCGCACGACGCGAAGCTCTGGGTCCGGGTCGCCGATATCGACGCGCGCCTCGGCAATCTCGACGGAAGCGTGGCTGCACTGCGACGCGCGATCGAGGAGGCGCCGCAGGACGCGCTGCTGCACCAGCGGCTGGCACAGGCCTACGCGATGCTGCAGCAGCCGCTTGCCGCGCTCGATGCGATCGAGCGCGCGCTGAGGTTGTCGCCCGACTCCGTCGAATTTCTCCGCGCCCGCGGAACACTGGCGACGTGGGTGGCTGACTACGATCGCGCGCAGGATTCCTATCGCCGCCTGCGCACGCTGCAGCCCGACGCTCACGACGTGCTGTTGAATCTGGCGCGGGTCAACGCGTGGGACGGACGGACCGACGCCGCAGTCGAGGCCTACACCGCCTATCTGCGCGTCGAGCCGGACGCAGCCGCGGTCTGGATCGAGCTGGCCAGAGCTGAAGGGTGGCGCGGGAACTACGGCGCTGCTCTCGAAGATCTCGAAGCGTATCGGGGCCGTTTCGGGACAGACGAGGCCTACTCGCGCGAGTCCGCCGCGCTGCTCGCGCGCGGCGGCCGTCCGGCGAAGGCGCTCGACACGCTCGAGCCGTTGCTGCGGCACCACCCGGACGACTACGACCTGAACCTGACGCGGACGCTCGCCCTTACGATGCAGCGCCGTGCGCGCGAAGCCTCCGACGCGCTGACCACTGTTCGGCGCCTCCAGCCGGCCGCGCGCGACACTCAGGCGGCCGAACGCATCGTCCGCGTGGTACTCGGGTCGAGCGCCGAACCGGGTGTGAGCGTCTACGGCGATTCGAGCGGCCTGGAGATGCAGCGGGTCGCGCCGCGCGCCACGGTGAAGCTGTCGACAGGAACGACGTTCGGCGCAGCATACGAGCACGCGATGCTGACGGCGCCGCGGGGAAGCGATCTCGCGCAGGCCGACGGAAGCCCGACCGCCGATCACGATCACGTCTGGGTCAGCGCTGCGCAGCAGATGCGCGGCATCAATCTCCACGGCCGCATCGGCCGCGAGCGGACGATGGCAGGCGATCTGACGTCGTATGCGATCGGCGCCGACCTGACGCCGGCCGACGGATTGAAGCTCACCCTCGAGCGCAACTCCGGCTTCTTCATCGTCTCGCCGAGAACGATCAGCCTCGGCCTGCAGCAGGTGGGCCATCGCGCGCTGCTCGACTGGTCGCCGACGCTGCGCTCACAAATCGTCGTCGAGGCGTTGTATCAGACGCTGTCGGACGGCAACCGCCGCTGGGAGCTGACCGCGTCGCCTCGCCGCAGCGTCGCGCGGACGGAACGCCTGAACCTGGATCTCGGCGCGGTGGTGTCGCTGTCGCACACAGCAACCAACTACAACAACGGTTACTACGATCCGAGTCGCTACGAGTTCTACGGCGCCGCTGCCTACCCGTACTGGAAGGTCAGCGAGAGCGTCGGCTTCGGAGCGTCGCTCGCCCTCGGCGCACAGCGCGACGATTTCAGTCCCAGCTACCGGCTTGGCGGAAATGCCTTGGGCGAAGCCACGTTCGGCATCTACAACGCGTGGGTGCTGAAGGTGAGCGGCGGCGAAATGGTCAATCAGCGGCTGAACACCGGCGCGTTCCGCGGGTATGGCGCGACCGTGTCGCTGATCCGGCGCTTCTAGTTCGGCACGTTCTATCAAACAGCAGGAGTTTTCATTTCATGCGCACATTCATCACCGGCGGTGCGGGATTCATCGGATCGCACCTGGCCGAGGCGCTTCTCGATCAGGGTCACGAGGTCGCGATTCTGGATGACCTGTCCACCGGCACGATCGAGAACCTGGCCCATCTGGTCGGCAGGCCAGGTTTCAGCTACACGATCGGCTCCGTGCTCGACGAGGCACTCGTCGGCGAGCTGATGGATCGGTGCGACATGGCGTTCCATCTTGCCGCGGCGGTTGGCGTGCGGCTCGTCGTGGCCTCTCCGGTCCATACGATTCAGAGCAACGTTCACGGCACCGAGACGGTCCTCCGTCATGCCGCGCGACACCGCAAGCTGGTGGTCGTCGCCTCGACTTCTGAAGTGTACGGAAAAGGCGCGGTGTTTCCCTTCCGCGAAGACGCTGATCTCGTACTCGGACCGCCGACGAAAACCCGGTGGGGGTACGCCGCCAGCAAACTGATCGACGAGTTCCTCGCGCTCGGCTACTGGAAAGAGCACCAGGTTCCGGTCATCGTCGTGCGGTTCTTCAACACGGTTGGCCCACGCCAGAGCGAGCGCTACGGCATGGTGATCCCCAACTTCGTGCGGCGGGCGCTCGAAGGCCAGCCGTTGATCGTGCACGGGTTCGGGTCGCAGACGCGCAGCTTCACGTGGGTGGGTGACGTCGTCTCGGCGCTCCTCGCGCTGGTGAAGGAGCCGCGCGCTGTCGGCGAGGTGTTCAACATCGGCAATGGCGCCGAGGTGAGCATTCTCGAACTGGCGGAGAAGATCAGGGCGATGACCTACAGCGACTCGCCGATTCACTTCAAGCCGTACCACGAGGTGTTCGGGAACAACTTCGAGGACATG
>DATFWL010000051.1:0-8370 GCA_035259385.1 Vicinamibacterales bacterium
CGCGACTACTGTAACGATCGCCAAACTGTCCCAGAACAGGTCCGACACTCTGTCTGGCCGACGCGCTTTTTCTCCTGGCAGGATTTCAGGGATCTTTGTCATTTCTGCCAAGGTGTGTGAATCGTATGCTCCGATCGTGAAAGCCGAACGCGAGACCACCGTTCACTGCTTTGTGCGAGTGACGGCGCCGGGGTCCATGGCCTTCGCGACATTACTTCTGGTGACAGCGCCAGCAGTCATGGCCGCCGCTGTCGAGCAGGACGGACCGCCGACTGAGGCGTCGACCGCAACTGGACAAACGCCGGCTCCCCCCGCTGGTCCACGTGGTCGGCCCTTCGTTAACGTACTTGGCGCGATCCCGCTCGTCATCTACGCGGCGGCTTCAGGTCCGCGCGATTCCGAGGTTCTGACACCAGCTGACCGGTTCGCGATGTCTCAGCTCATCGGGGTCGGGTACGTAGTGAACCCGCGATTCCGGTTCGGCGTGATGGGCATCTTCAACGAAGTCCTCACCGGGCTGCCACCCACGGCGCCCGCGTGGCAGTTCGGAGGCGTTGCGCCGGTCGCGATCGGCACGTTCGAGCGCGTGATCATCGGCGGAGGTCCCATCATCGGTTATCGCTCGGGCGGCAAACGCCAATCGGACGTCGGTGCGGTCGTACTCTCAGGCGCATCAATCCCTCTCCGAAAAGGCCTGGCCTTGAACATCGTTGCACCGACAACGGCGCTGTTCGTGCGTCGGGTCACGGTGTCCGTTGGTATCGCGGTCGGCGTGGCAAAAGTGTTTTGAAGACGAGCGTTCGTCACGGTTCGACCAATGAAGGAGATTTCGGTTGACGCTTCCCAACAGATTTCGGTGCACTGAGAAGAACTGGACGGATACCCGCAGGATCGGCGAGACACGAGCGACCGGTCACCGCGCAAGCCATGCGGCGACGGCGTACCACGAGCGATATCGTCCGTTCGCTCCAGGCTCCGCTCCTTCAGCGCCGAAATGCCCCACGACTCTCTCGCACCTGCGGCAGATTTCCGTCCGGACCAGATGACAGCACGGTGGCGGCGGTTCGTGCGTAGATGGCCGCGCACTCAACGATTCGGTCGACGTGGACGAACTCCTTGGGTCCGTGCGACACCGCAAGTAACCCTGGACCGTACGCGTACGCCGGCATTCCCCGCTCCACGTAGAATCTGGTTTCCAGGAGGCCTGGACACATCTCGAATTTCGGCGCTCGCCTGGTGGCAGCCTGCACGTGTGTACTGAGCGCGCGGCCAAGCGGTGTCGTTTCTGAGGTGCCCGAAGGCCGACCTTCCTGGAATACCTCGACGTCGAGGGAGACGCCGGCGCGTCGGGCATCGGCGAAGACTTCGAAGAGCGCAGCTCGCTCGACTTCGAAATCCTCCTCGGGATTCATCCGCCGGTCGACGGTGAAGACACAGCGCCCGGGCACGACGTTGAAGTTCGACCCAGCCTCGACGCGCCCGCCGATCAGCATCAACGAACGACGAGCCACATCCGGCGTCACGTGAAAACGCGTTCGACGCCGGCTTAACCGGCGTGCGAGACGCTGCAGGCGTTCGACAACTCGCATCGCGTCTTCGAACGCATTTCGGCCTTGATGCATCAGTCCGACGTGAGCCTCGCGTCCATATAGGGTCACTCTCGCCGTCACAGCCCCTCGGTTGGCGTTCCAGACGACGCCGCTCGTCGGCTCCGGCGTCAACATGCCGATCCCGTTCAGGCCTAGCCGCTTGGTCTTCGACAGGAAGCCGGAGCCGCGCCGACCGCCGGTCTCCTCGTCCGGTACAAAGACGAGTCCAACGCGCCCGCTCAGCGGGACGCGCAGCTCCTGCAGCGCCACGGCTGCGTACAGGATGGATGCGAGGCCAGCCTTCATGTCAGCGCTGCCGCGTCCGAATAACGTTTTGCCCCGGAACACCGGTGTGCACTGGCCGCGAGTGGTCACCGGCACGACGTCGTAGTGGCCAGAGAAGTACAAAGTGCGAGAGCCCGAGCCAATGCTGCTCAGGATGGTTGCGGCACCGGAATCCTCTTGCGCACGCGTTGCCGCACGAAACGTTACGCGCTCAGCGTTCAGACCGACCGCGCGAAGCCGCGATTCGATTACCCCCCACACTCGCGGTATCTCAATCCTGGCGGGTTCTCAGAGGCAACGGCCACGAGCGCGCGGGTGAAATCGACCATCTCCGCGCGAAGGCCATGAACACAGGCGTCGAGTTGCCGATACATGTCCTCGCGCGGCCCATGCCTCGTGTGTGCAGCTTAGCTCGTACGCTGGTGGAGCCGACGTCGAAAAATGTTTTGAAGCGGATTCGCGAGCTCACGCCACGGCGAAGCGGTCACGGTACGCACGCGGTGGGATACCAACATGCCGTGCAAATGCCGCCCGCAGGTGTTCCTCCCTGGCGAATCCGCAACGCCGCGCGATGTCCTCAATTCGATCGTCGGTCTCCTCGAGCGCACGTCGTGCGGCATCGACGCGAATGCTTTCAACCGCTCGCGCTGGACTTCGCTTGCGCGTTTCTCTGTAGCGGCGGGCGAAATTGCGCGGACTCATACCTGCGCGCTCTGCGAGACGTTCGACGCGAAGATCGGCGGTCAGGTTCTCCGCGATCCAGCGTTCCAGCTCCGCGAACGCGTCGCTCGTCGACTCCGTTTGGGAGGCCAGGAGCGCGCTGTACTGTGACTGCCCGCCCATGCGCCGGAGGTAGACCACGAGAACCCGCGCGACATGCATCGCGACAGATCGCCCGCAGTCCTGCTCGATCAGTGCGAGCGCCAGATCGATGCCGGTCGTCACGCCCGCCGAGGACCACACGGATCCATCGCGAATGTAAATGGCGTCAGGTTCCACCGTGATATTGGGATAGCTTTTCGCCAGAAACTCACAGTGTTGCCAATGCGTCACTACTCGCTTGCCATTCAGCAATCCGGCTTCTGCTAACAGGAACGCTCCGATACACACGGAGCAGATGCGCCGGCAGTCGGGAGCCCGACGGCCAATCCAGTCGATCAGCTCGCGATCGCGACGAACATCGTCAAGGTTGCAGGCGCCGGGAACGATCAGCGTGTCGATCGCGTGACCGTCCAGCGCCGTGAGGGGTTCGGTCACGACAGGCACGCCGTCGGCGGTCGCGATGGGTCCGCCGTGGGCCGAATGGACCGAGCATGCGTAGATGAGCGACGCCCCGACATGGTTCGGATGGGTCGACGCGACGCGGAGCGCTTCGAGGGGTCCGGAAAGATCCAGTAACGAGACGCCGTCGTACGCCACGATGGCCACGCGGATAGCGTCAGAGGACGGCATAGTCCCTCCTGGCAGGATTTCAGGGATCTTTGTCATTTCTGCCAAGCAGTGTCAATCGTATGCTCCGATCCATGAAAGCCGAACGCACGATCGTTCACCGTTTCGAAGCCAGCCTGTTTCCGGTGAATGCCTACCTCGTCGAGACGAGCACAAGCGTTGTCGTCGTCGATGCGACGCTCGGTGTGTCAGATGGAAAGACTCTCCGATCGCGCGTCGACACGCTGAAGAAGCCGCTCGCCGCGGTTATCGTCACGCACGCTCATCCAGATCACTACGGAGGTGTAGCCGCACTGTTGGGCGATGCAGATGTTCCCGTGTACGCCGTCGCGGGTGTGAACGATGTGATTCGCCGTGATGATGCGGCGAAGGAGCAGATTCTCCGGCCGATGTTTGGCGACGAGTGGCCGGCGACTCGGAGATTTCCGAGTCACACGGTCCAGGATGGCGAGCTTGTGTCCATCGCTGACGCGGTGTTCGCGGTGACCGATCTGGGTCCGAGCGAGTCGCCGCATGACAGTCTGTGGCGACTCGACTCCGACGGTGCCCCCCAGGTCTTCGTCGGCGACCTGGTTTACAGCCACATGCACGCTTTCCTGGCTGACGGCTTTTACGACCGCTGGTTAGTCAACCTCGAACGAACGACGCGCGAGGTGCCCGCTGACGCAATGCTCTTCATGGGACACGGTCAGCCCGTCTCGGGGCAGGCCATCCTCCACTGGCAGGCCAGTTACATCCGCCGCTTCCTCGACGTGCTCCGGACTGCGGTCGAGCGCGATGGTCTTCAGGGTGATCCGCTGAAGGATGCAGTCAGTACGCAAATGAAGAGGTTTCTGCCCAAGGATGATCTGCTGTTTCTGATGCAGCTAAGCGTCGAGCCTATGTGCATTCGCCTCGGACTCCACCAGCGCAGCCCATCGGCTGCTGCGTCGTCGGCGAAAGGTGAGCGATGAAGATCGGCGTCCTTGGAACAGGCATGGTCGGTCGGGCAATTGGGTCGAAGCTCGTGGCCCTCGGCCACGACGTGATGATGGGGTCGCGGACGGCGGACAATGTTCAGGCGACAACGTGGGTCAAGACGGCAGGCGCACGCAGTGCTGCCGGAACGTTCGCTGACGCAGCTGCCTTCGGAGAGTTGGTCTTCAACTGCACACAGGGCGCAAGCTCCTTGGCCGCACTGAGGGGGGCGGGCGCTGCGAATCTCGACGGCAAGACGGTCGTCGACGTGGCCAACGTGCTCTCGCCGGAGAGGGCGGGATCTGAATCGCTCGGCGAACAACTTCAGAACGCTCTTCCAGGCGCCAAGGTCGTCAAGACGCTGAACACGGTCAATTGCGAGCTCATGGTAGATCCCGGCAAGCTGGCGGACTCGCACACCTTGTTTATCAGCGGCAATGACGCCGGCGCGAAGGCGAAGGTCCGTGAGTTGCTCGACGCGTTTGGCTGGACTGACATCGTGGATCTCGGTGACATTGCCACGGCCCGGGCAACAGAAGGGTACCTGCCGCTGTGGTCGTCGTTATGGCGACAGTTGGGCACACTGGCGTTCAACATCAAGGTCGTTCGATAGAGAAGCGCACGTGGATCTCGGGTTGTCGGGAAAGCGGGCGCTCGTCACGGGAAGCACCGCCGGCATCGGTGTGGCCATTGTCCGAAGGCTCGCATCAGAAGACGTGTCGGTCGTAATTCATGGTCGCGAAAAACAGCGCGGACAACATCTGATCGATGAGCTCACGCGGGCCGGACGGCGCGCGATATTCATCGCCGCTGATCTCACCGTTCCAGCCGACGTCGACCGGCTCGCATTGGAAGTGAAAGCCGCGTTCGGTGCGATCGACATCCTCGTCAACAATGCGGGCGTGTATCCGCAGCACACCTGGTTCGAAGGTGCCGCTGAGGAATGGATTCGGTATTACGAGCTGAATGTCGTTGCGGGCGTTCGTCTGATTCAGGCGCTCGTTCCCGACATGAAGCGAGCCGGCTGGGGGCGGGTCATCCAGATCTCCAGTGGCGAGGGCTTGCGTCCCTTTGCCCATATGCCCGGCTATGCCGCGACAAAGGCCGCGCTGCACAACACCACGGCGAGCTTGTGTCAGCCACTGGCCGGTAGCGGTGTAACGGTCAACGCCATCGCTGCAGGCCTGATTCGCACACCGGAAGTCGAGAGGTGGTTCTACTCGGAGGCAAAGGCGCGAGGCTGGGGTGAGCGCTGGGATGAAATCGAAGCGAACATCCTCAACGGTTATCTCGCTATCCCGGTCGGGCACATTGGAACCACAGACGACATCGCGTGTGTGGCGACGTTTCTGGCCAGTCACAGGGCCGAGTTCATCAACGGCGCCGTCGTGCGCGTGGACGGAGGAAGCCATACCTGGGCGGGCTGACATCAGTAACGCTCACGTTCATCACCGCTGCTTGTCGTCGCTCAGCCGGTCAGCCCAAGTCACATTCCCACCCCCTGCCTCGTCTCACCGTTAGACATAAGATGAACGAGGTGATCGATTGATGAAACGAACCCTGGCATGAGCGCGATGTCGAATCCGGCCTCGAGCTTCGAGCCGTACCGCCGACGCCTGCTCGGTCTCGCATATCGGATGCTCGGATCGATGGCGGATGCCGAGGACGCGGTGCAGGACGCGTACTTGCGCTGGCATGGGGCCGATCGCGACAAGGTGGTTGATCCGAGAGCGTTTCTCATGACCACGACGACGCGAATTTGTCTCGACATGCTGAAATCAGCCCGCGCACGGCGCGAGGAGTACGTCGGTCCGTGGCTGCCGGAGCCCATCCTCGACACCGCAACACTGGCGCCCGACAGCCGCACGGAACTCGCCGAGGATCTGTCCATTGCGCTGCTCTTGACGCTCGACAGGCTGTCGCCGCTCGAGCGGGCGGCCTTCCTGCTGCACGACGTGTTCGATTTCTCATTCAACGACATCGCGGCGGCACTGGGGCGAACCGAAGCCGCGTGCCGACAGCTTGCCGCCCGCGCCCGAGCGCACGTGCGCGAGGTCCGGCCGCGCGGCGCGACCGTGTCACCGTCGCGTACAGGTGAAATCGATGCCAAACATGCGCAGCTCATATCCGCATTCATGGCTGCAACACAGGCGGGCGATGTCGATGCGCTGACGAGGCTGCTCGCCAGCGACGTGCGTGTCGTGACGGATGGTGGCGGCAAGGTGCGGGCGGCGCTCAATGTAATCGATGGCGCCGATCGCGCGGCGCGATTCATCGTCAACGCCGCGCGCCCGCACCCAGGTCAGTGGTGGCGCGAGGACTTCACGCCGCGCTTGGCGATCATCAACGGTCTGCCGGGTGTCGTCGTGGACGCGCCGGAGGGGACGGTGCAGACTGCGGCGTTCGAGATCGAAGGGGACGTCATTCGGGCGCTGTACGTGGTGCGCAATCCCGACAAGTTGCGGCACCTAGCGGCGTCGGCGCGGGTGGAATGACATGGTATGGAGCTGATTGCCGCGAATATTCATATCAACGCCAAGCCGCGCCCGAGGTGCTCACCGCGCTGACGGAGTCCCGCCAACCAGTCGCCGGCAACAGGACCGCGAGGAGTAGCTGAAGCGTGGCAACGCCTTATTCGTTGCGCAGAGCGACGATCGGATCGACTGTCGTGGCTCGCCGCGCGGGGACATAGCTCGCGACGATCGCCATCACAGTAAGGAAGATGGTGACTCCACCAAAGCTCAACGGATCGGTTGGCGTCACTTTGTAAAGTAACGTCCCAATCACGCGGGTGATACCGAACGCCCCCACCAGCCCAAACATTTCGCCGATGGCGGCAAGCAGGACGCCGTGTCGAACGACCAGCCTGAGCACATCGCTTCGGCTCGCGCCCAGCGCGATCCGCACGCCCATTTCCCGGGTCCGCTGAGACACCGAGAAGGCGAGCACACCGTAGACGCCGATAGCAGCAAGAAACAGCGCGACGCCGCCGAAGACACCGAACATCTGGCCGAACACCCGGTACTGCCAGAAGGTGCCGGTTCGCAGGTCTTCCATGCTTTCGACGTTGAACAGCGGAAGAGCGGCGTCGGATGCGCGAATCGCCTCGCGGGCGGCAGATGTGATGCTCGTGGGATTCCCACTCACTCGAATCATCAGTCCTGTATTCGCGGTTGCGCCGTACGGATACGGCACGTACGCCACAGGGAGCGGCGGCGTGTCATCTTTCAGATCGCCTTCGCGGATGTCTGGCGCGACGCCGATGACCGTGAACCGTTCGGCCGGTTCCAGTCCGGCCAGATGAAACCGTCCACCGATGGCTTCGCGATCGGGCCACAGCTTCCTGGCCATGGTCTCGTTGATCACGGCAACCGGCGTACGACTCATCCCTTCAGCGTCGGTAAGATCGCGACCCTTCACAAGAGCGATGCCGATCGTCCTGAAAAAGTGCGACGTTACGCCGATGAATCCGATCTGCGGTTCTTCGCCGCGCGCGACGGTGCGCCCATCGACGATAGCGCCACCGCCGCCACCGCCGCCGCCAAGGGGAATGAAGCTCGATGCGAATGCCGACTGCACGCCGGGCAAAGCTTCGACACGGCGAACGATGTCGTCCACGCGTTGGATCCTCGCCCGATCCGTCGAGTAGCTCTCGCCGGTCATGAAGAACCGAAGGGTCATCAGTGGCGCGGTGTCGAAGCCGACGCGCGCGTCCTGCAGATTGAAGAAACTGCGAACGAACAACGACGCGCCCACCAACAGCACCAGCGCCAGCGCGATCTCGACGACCACGAGCGCATGCCGCGCACGCGCCCCGCGTCCGTTCTGTCCCGAGCCGCGTGCACCGTCGCGCAGCGTATCGATCAGATTGAGGCGTCCCGCCTGTAGCGCCGGTGCGAGGCCGAAGATGATGCCCGTCAATGCCGAAACCAGCACCGTGTACGCAATTACTCGAGGGCTCACGTGCCATTGAATAAAGTATGGGATGGCGTCGGGGGAGACGGCCTGATCCAGCAGCCACGTCCCGAGATAGGCGAGCGCCACACCGACCGGCGCCGCGACGAGTCCCAGCATGACGCATTCGGTGAGC
>DATFWL010000052.1:0-31860 GCA_035259385.1 Vicinamibacterales bacterium
TCCGCCGGCGCCGCGTGGCGTGCCGCAGATCGAGGTCGCGTTCGACATCGACGCCAACGGCATCGTCAACGTCACCGCGAAGGACATGGCGACCGGCAAGGAACAGAAGATCACGATCAGCGGATCGAGCGGCCTGTCGAAGGCCGACGTCGACCGGATGGTGAAGGACGCGCAGAGTCACGCCTCGGAAGACCAGGCGCGCCGCGATCTGATCGACGCGCGCAATCAGGCGGACTCGCTTGCGTATCAGGTGGAGAAGACCGTCAACGACAACCGGACGAAGATCGCCGTCGGCGACCTGTCCAGGATCGAATCGGCGATTGCGGAAGTCCGCCGCGTGGCCCAGACCGACGACCTCGCCGCGATCAGGAAGGCGACCGAGGAGCTGCAGCGCGCGTCGCATGCGATCGCCGAGCAACTCTACAAACAGCCCCAGGGGCCGGCGTCGGGCAGCACGGGCGGAAGCGGTGTGAAAGACGGAGAAGTGGTCGACGCGGAGTACGCGGAGACCAAGTAACAGACAGGCCCGTGGGGCCGATCGGCCCGTGGGCTGGTGGGGAGGGACCGATCGGTCCTGCCCTACCGCCCCATGGGCCCGTCGGTCCCGTCGGTCCAACAGGAGGACATCATGACTATCGTTCGTTGGGATCCGTTTCGGGACTTTGGGTTTACCGTGCCGAACACCTGGATGCCGCCAGTCGACATCTTCCAGTCCGGCGATCAGGAGATCGTGTTGAAGGCCGAGCTCCCCGCGATGTCGCGCGAGGGCATCAACATCAGCGTCGAGAACTTCGTGCTGACGATCAGCGGTGAGAAGAAGGCGGCGGCCGACGTCAAGGACGAGCAGTACCACCACGTCGAGAGGCGCTACGGCTCCTTCAGCCGTTCGTTCTCGCTGCCGCAGACCGTGGATCCGAACCGGGTCTCGGCCGAGTACAAGGATGGCGTCCTCACCGTTCGCATTCCGCTGCGGGAAGAGGCCAAGCCGCGGACGATCAAGGTCGACGTCGCCGCGTAACGACCGAGCCCGGCGTGTGGACCGATCGGCCCATCGGGTCGGGTAGGGTAGGACCGATCGGTCCCTCCCACTCGCCCGATGGGCCCATCGGTCCTATATACTGTGTCTTCGATGGACGAGACGCCGCAGGTACCCGAGCAGATCCAGCCGGAAGAACCGAAGATCCCGGCCGAGCCGTTACCCCCGATTCAGAGCCGCTTTCTGTTCGTCGACGTCGCGGCGCTGCGCGCCAAGCAATTGCGCCGCGGAGCGCGGCCGCGGCTCGGCGAGGAAGCACAGCTCCCTCACAAGGCCGAGCGCGTCGCGATGGAAGAAGTGAGGCGCGGGCTCGTGTACTACGACGTGCCCGAAGCCCGGCCCGCGCACGGCGACGGAGTGGAAGGATGAGCGACGTCGTGCCGATCGTGCTCGGCTTCGTGCAGGGCTTCCTGTCCAGCACGGTCTTCGTGCTGGTGCTCTTCATCGGCTTCTGCGTACTGCTCGGGTTCGCGAAGTTGAAGAAGACCGCCGGTGGCAACGCGATCGTGGTGAAGAGCCTCGACGAGCGAATCAGCCATCATCCGATGACCTATTTTGCCCCGACGGCGCCGCGCGGTCCGGCCGACCAGCTGCGCGCACCGGAACTCCTGGAGCACGCAGCACGTAAATAACGGCAGGAGCGTAGACACGTGTTCTGCCTTCTCACGCTGCCGTTTCGAATTTTCTTCGGGATCCTGTTCGCCGTTCTTCTTCTGCCGCTCGCACTCCTGCTGATCCCGTTCCTGCTGCTGCGCGCCCTGATCAAGCTGACGCTGTTCGTGTTCCTGGCGCCGATCGTGGTGCTGGCAACCATTGCTGCCCTTGTCGTCGCGGCCGGCGCCATCTTCCTGGCGCTGCTGCTGCCGCTGCTGCCGTTCGCCCTCCTTGCCGTCGCCGTGTGGGCCCTCGTCCGCGCGTCGCAGCCGGCTTATGCCCGCTAGAGAAATGAAGAATTAAGAAGTAGGAATTAAGAATTCGTGATCCGATTTCGACGCCGGGAGGATTCTTCATCGTCGAAGCGCTCGACGAATTCTTAATTCTTAATTCCAATTCTTAATTGGAGCGCGCCGTCACTCCACCCGCAGCACCAGATTCGGATCGGTTCGACTCGCCCTCCGCGCGGGGATCAGCCCTGCGGCGGCTGAGACGAGCGCCAGGAGTACCATCGTTGCGCCCGCGATCGCCGGATCGTGCGGTTTGATGCCGAACAGCTGCGATCCCGCCCAGCGACCCAGCCCCAACGCCGCCGGAATTCCGACGGCCAGTCCGACCAGGAGCAACAGCAGGACCTCGCGCATCACCAGCCAGACGACCGACTGCGGCTGCGCGCCGAGCGCGAGCCTGATGCCGAGCTCCTTCTTCCTCCGCGCGACGACGAATGCCATCACGCCGTAGAGGCCGATCGAAGCGAGCAGCGTCGCGAGCACGCCGAATCCGGCGGACAACATCGCGATCAGCCGATCGGTGAGCAGCGTTTCGTCGAGCTGCGCTTCCACCGTCTTCATCGCGTAGACCGGCATGGCCGCATCGAGCTGCTTCACAGTGTTGCGGATCAGAACGTACGCGGTCGACGATCCAGTCTGCGTGCGCACGTAGTGGACTGCGGTGTTCTTGCCCCAGTTGGGGAGGAATACCTGACGGTGAACTCCCTCGCGCGGCCCCTCGTACAGCGAGTTGGCGACGACGCCGACGATGTCGATCGTCAGCTTCGTGCCGGGACCGCCGCCGAACCCGATGTGCCGTCCGAGCCCGCTCTGGCCCGGAAAGAAATGCTCGGCGAAGCGGCGATTGACGATCGCGACCGTCGCTTCCTGCCGTTGGTCATCGTCCCTGAAGTCGCGCCCCTCGAGAAACGGCGTCTTCAGCGTCGCGAAGTAGCCGGGCGAGACGCTGTTCATGAACGCCTGCATGTCTTCGCCGTCCTTCGTCTGGTGTCCTTCCACGGCCATCGTGCTGTCCCACTCGTCGCCGGCGAGGATCGGCACGGTCGCCATCCCGACCGCCAGCACGCCCGGCGCCGCATGCAGCCGATCGAGCAGGTCGCGATTGAACGCGGTGGCCCGTTGGCCGTCGTAACCGCTCAGCGCCGGCGCGAGCTGGAACGTGACCAGGTTGTCGAGCGCGACGCCGGTGTTCGTCGTCCTCAGGTTCTGCAGACTGCGGACGAAAAGGCCTGCGCCGAAGAGCAGCAGGAAGCTGAGCGCGACCTGGGCGGCGACGAGGCCCTTGCGCAACAGCAGCGATCCCCCGGCGCCGGCGCCGGCGCCCGCCGTGTCCTTCAACGTCGCCCACGGATCGGGCCGGCTGGCGCGGAGCGCCGGAACGACGCCGAACACGATGCCGGTCGCGAAGCTCAGGACGAGGGCGAACGTCAGCACGCGCGGGTCGGGCTGGGCGGTGATTAACAGCGGCTGTCCCTGCTCCGGCACGAGCGCGAGCAGCGCTCGCGTCAGCGCGAACGCGATCCCGAGCCCGAGGAGGCCGCCGGCGGTCGCCAGCAGCACGCTCTCGACCAGCAACTGCCGCACCAGGCGGCCCCGCGACGCGCCGAGTGACAGCCGTACGGCGATCTCCCTCTGGCGCATGAAGCCGCGCGCGATCAGCAGGTTCGCCACGTTCGCGCAGGCGATCAGCAGGACGAGTCCGACCATCCCCATCAACACCAGCAGGGCCGTCGAGAAATCGTTTCGCAGCGGCGAGTAGCCGACGTCGGCGTTCGCGATCAGGAGCCGTCCCTTCATGAACTGCTGGCGCGAATAGGCGGACCAGTCCTTGGCCGCTGGCAGCGTCATCTCGTAGGTGCGAATCTGCGTGAACAGCCCCTGCACCGGCGCCGCCGCCGATTCGACCGTGTAACCGGGCTTCAGGCGCGCGAACACCTGCACCCACCGGGTGCGGCGATCGCCGCCGTGAAGCCAGGTGAAGTCGGGCATCATCACCGGCTGCATCAGAATCGGCACGCGAATCTGCGGCGCCTGCGCCGGATCGAGTCCGGCGAATCGCTCCGCCGACACGCCGACGATCGTCATCGGAAAGTCGTTGACGCGGATCGACTTGCCGACCACCGCGGGATCGCGCGCGAAGCGCGTCGCCCAGTAGTCGTAGCTCAGAACGACCACGGGGTGACCGCGATAGACCTGGTCGTCTTCCTTCGAGTCGAATACGCGACCGGCGGCCGGCTTCACCCCGAGCATCGTGAAGTAGTTGCCCGACACCATCTCCGCCTGCAGCCGCTCGGTCTGGTTGTCAACGGTGAACGACGCGGGCACCAGACGGCGGCACAGCACCTCCGCGAACGGCTCGGCCTTCTGCTGCAGATCCTGGTAGAGCGGATACGAGTGCTGACGCATGCCGAGATTGCTGCCCATGTGGGAGCCTTCCTGGTACAGCATGACGAGCGTCTGCGGGTCGGCGACTGGAAGCTGGCGCAGCAGGATCTGATCGACGAGCGTGAAGATCGCGGTCGTTGCGCCGATGCCGAGCGCCAGCGAGAGGATGGCGATCGATGCGAACAGCGGATTACGGCGCAGGCCGCGGATCGCGAGCCGCAGGTCAGATCCGGTGGCCGGCATACGTGGGTTGGACGGATCGGGCCGGCGGAAGGTTGGGCCGTGCGGTCGTCATGCGATGCTTTCGGGCTGCCAACGCAGGCCGAGGTTGATGATCCGCTGCAGGACCCCCTCGTAGCTGAGGCCGACCTTCTCGGCGGACGCCGCGAAGTCCTCGCCGCGCGCGATCTGCGGATTGGGATTCGCTTCGAGCACCCACACGTTGCCGTGTTCGTCGAGGCGGAGGTCGACGCGCGCGTAGCCGCTCAGCTCGAGGGCGCGGTAGGCCCGTTTGCACAGATGCTGGATGCCTTCGCAGCGAGCATCGGAGAGATCCTTCGCGATGCCGCTGTCGATGCCGTACTTCTTCTGGTACTTGACGCTCCACTTCACGCGGTCGGTGGCGATCCGCTTCGCGCCGTCGGGCATGTTGGTGAAGAAGAGCTCCCACACCGGCATCGCCTGGAGCGTGTGGTTGCCGAGGATCCCCACGTACAGCTCGCGCCCCTCGATGTACTGCTCGACGATCGCCGACGTGCCGATGCTCTCGTGGATGAACTGCACGCGCTCCTTCAGCTTCTCGTCGGTCTCGACCACCGACGCCTGCGAGATGCCGATGGACGCTTCCTGCGTCAGCGACTTCACGATCAGCGGAAACGCCAGCCGCTTCGGGCGGCGGAACGGCCTGCCGATCCGCGCCACGTCCGACTCGGGCACCGGGATGCGGTGGTAGGCGAGCAGCTTCTTCGAGAGCGACTTGTCGCGGGCAAGCAGCAGGCCGCGCGGATTGCAGCCGGTATAGGACAGCTTCAGCAACTCCAGGTGCGAGACGACGTTCTGGTCGAAGATGACGATGTCGTCGAACCCTTCGAGGAGATTGAATGCGATGTGCGGCTTCCAGTCGGTGACCAGGCGCCGGATCTCGCCGAGGTCGTCGTGGACGCCGAGCACGTGGACTTCGTGGCCCATCGCGGTGAGCGTCGAGACGACGTCGTACTCGGTGCGCCACGGCGCGGCGGTGATGTCGGTGCCCTCTTCGACCGCCGCTGGCGGGATGAGGTGGCGGTGCACGAGCGACAGCACCCGCAGCTTGTTCACGCTCATAGCGCCACCCGGTGGCGGCCGCTGTGCAGATAGTTCATGGTCTGGACCGTGAGGAACACCATGAAGTCGATCTTGGTCGTCTCCTCCGGCTCGGTGAGGCGCAGGTTCAGCTCGCGGCAGCGCTCGATGATCGTCGAGAGCAGCTGATCGATCGTGTACTGGTAGCTGTCGGTGAAGCTCGCGACGGTGGTGCGCACGTCGCGGCGGATGCCTCGCACGAATCGTGCCGCCGACTTGTTCTTCGCGTACTGCGGCGCGTCCGAGAACAGGTTGCGGAGATCGCTCTCGTAGAAATCGGGGTGATCCAGCCCGTAGTGTTCGCGCTTCTTGCGGTAGTGATCGCCGAGTGTCTTGCGGAGGCGCGACAGCGGATCCACTTTCCGCTGTGACGTGACCAGCGGCCGCTTGCGCGCCAGTTCCCGCATCAGTTTGTCCATGTATTCGAGCTTGCGCTGCGCCGGCCATCCGGCGTAGCGCGTCGCCCACATGCCGTTCGCGTCGAGCCAGACGGCAAAGGTCTCGGCAAAGTCCTCGTCCGGATGACTCTGCGCGTACCAGTGATCGAGGTGCTGCACGAAGCTCTTGCTGTACGGTTTCGGCGTGTAGTACTCCGGGTAGGCGGTGGCCGGGTTGCCGAACAGGCGCCGCCGCGTCGGCCGCCGCCGCAGCCGGTAGGCGTTGTCGATCGCATGGCCCGCTTCGTGACGCAGGATTCGCAGGCACGACTGCGCGTCGCCCCCTTCCACCTCCAGCATCTCCTTCTCTTCGAGCTTCGCGAGGCGCGGATGCGCCAGGTAGAAGGGGATCGCGATCCCGGGGACGCCGTCCGGCGTGAACCATTCGTCCGAGAGGTAATAGTGCGGTTTGAAGATCAGACCGCGGGCCTCGAGCTCGCCGTTCAACTGCGCGATCCGGCCCTCGAGCTCCGTCCCTTCGATCGACAGCTTGAGGTCGCACATGCGGACCTCGAGCAGCTTCTCGTCGCTCAGCGTCGTCCAGTCGACCGCTTTCAGCGGTTCAGGATCGGCGGCAGGTGTGTCGACCATTCTGTGTCGCGCTCGTAGGCGTCGGCGACGCGCAGCAGCGTCGCCTCGTCGAAGCGGCGGCCGGTCAGCTGGATGCCGATCGGCAGTTCACCGTCCCTGGTGAAGCCGCAGGGCACGCTGATCGCGGGAAGTCCGGTGAGGTTGGCGCTGACGGTGAAGATGTCGACGAGGTACATCTGCAGCGGATCGGCGATCTTCTCGCCGAGACGGAACGCCGGCACCGGGCTGGTCGGCATCGCGACGAGATCGACGCGCTCGAACGCGCGATCGTAGTCGCGCAGGATCAGCGTGCGCACCTGCTGTGCCTTCAGATAGTAGGCGTCGTAGTAGCCGGCGCTGAGGACGTAGGTCCCGAGCATGATCCGGCGCTTCACTTCGCGCCCGAACCCGCGCCCGCGCGTCTGCTGGTACATCGACCGCAGATCCGCCGGCGCATCGACGCGGAATCCGTATCGGACGCCGTCGTAGCGCGCCAGGTTGGAGCTCGCTTCCGCGGTCGAGACGAGATAGTAGACCGGCGTCGCGAATTGCGCGTGCGGCAGGTCGATATCGACGATCGTCGCGCCGCGCGCCGCCAGCACCTCGAGCGCCGCGGCGTTCGCCGCCGCCACGTCCCCGTCCACGCCCTGGTCGACCAGGGTGCGCGGGACGCCGATGCGCACACCGCGGATGTCGCCGTTCAGCGCGCCTGCGTAGTCGGCGACCGGGTCCGGGGCGCTGGTGGAGTCGGCCGCGTCCTTGCCGGCGAGCACGCCGAGCACGACCGCCGCGTCGCAGGCGCTGGTCGCGATCGGTCCGATCTGATCGAGCGACGATCCGTGCGCGATGAGGCCGTAGCGCGACACGCGGCCGTAGGTCGGCTTGAGGCCGACGACGCCGCAGAGCGATGACGGCTGGCGGATCGATCCGCCGGTGTCGGACCCGAGCGCGAACGCCGTTGCGCGCGCGGCGACGGCGGCGGCCGACCCGCCGCTGGTGCCGCCCGGCGACCGGTCGAGCGCCCAGGGATTGCGGACCGGCCCGAACGCGGAGGTCTCGTTCGACGACCCCATCGCGAACTCGTCGCAGTTCGTCTTGCCGACGATCACGGCACCCGCCGCTTCGAGCCGCGACACCACGGTCGCGTCGTACGGCGGGATGAACCCATCGAGGATGCGCGACGAGGCGGTCGTCCGCAGATCGCGCGTGCAGATGTTGTCCTTGACGGCGACGGGCACGCCGGCGAGCGGCGCGTCGCGCCAGCGCGCCGCGTCGCGATCGAGCGCCTCGGCGCGCGCCAGGGCGCGATCGCCGGCGACGGTGTTGAACGCGTTGAGCGCGGGATTGACCGCGTCGATGCGCGCCAGCGCGTCGCGGCAGATCTCGACCGCCGAGCGATCGCGCGCTCGGATCGCGTCGCGCACGGTCCGAATCGTCATCACAGGACCCGCGGTACCCTGAACAGGCCGGCGTCGAGCGCCGGGTCGGGCGCGTTGGCCAGGGCGGTCTCGCGATCGAGGCACCCCTGCGTCTCGTCGGCGCGGTCCGCGGCGTGCCGCATGACGATGCTCGCGGTCGGCGGGACCCCGGCGGTGTCAATCTGCTGCACCTGGTCGGCGTAGTCGAGAATGTCGCCGAGCTGCCTGGCAAAGACGTCGATCTCGTCGGGGTCGAGCTCGAGGTTCGCCAGCGCGGCAATCTTGGCGACGTCGTTTCGCGTGAAGAGCGTCGGCATGCCAGATGCTAGCATGCACTCAGATCCACTAATGGCTGGTGGCTGATGGCTGATGGGATGGTCAATGGTTCAATGAGAGATCAGCCATTCACCATCTGCCATCAGCCATGACGGGCATGAGAGGCATCCGTAAGGCAGCCGTCGCCGGCACCTGGTATCCCGGTACTGCGGCTGCACTTGCGTCGGCGGTTGATGCGCACCTCTCGAGCGCGGACCGGAGAGCGCGCGATGTCGCTGGCGAGATCTCGGCGCTGATTTGCCCGCACGCCGGTCTGAAATATTCGGGACCGGTGGCCGCGCATGCCTATCGATTGCTCAGGGACCGCGCGTTCGACGTGGCGGTCCTCGTCGGGCCGTCGCATTTCGTCGGCTTCGACGGCGTCGCGATCTATCCTGCGGGCGGATTCGAGACGCCGTACGGCATTGTGCGCATCGACGAGGCCGCCGCGCACGCCCTGCTCTCGGCGTCGGCCATCGTGCGTGAGCACGACGCGGCGCACCTCCGCGAGCATTCGCTCGAGATGCAGCTGCCGTTCCTGGAGCGGCTCGCGCCGGACGTCCCGATCGTGCCGCTCGTCATGGGCTATCAGACCGCCGACACGGCGTTCGCGCTCGGCGACGCGCTCGCCGCCGCGCTGCGCGGCCGCACGGCGCTGCTGATTGCCAGCACCGATCTGTCGCACTACCAGGACGCCGCGACGGCGTCGCGCCTCGATCGGGTGGTGATCGACTGCGTCGAGGGTTTCGACGCCGACGCGCTGCAGTCCGCGCTCACGCGCAATCCGGACCACGCCTGCGGCGGCGGACCGACGGTCGCGGTGATGCGCGCCGCCCGGCTCGCCGGCGCGCGCGATTCGGTGGTCCTGAACTATGCCGATTCGGGCGACGTCTCGGGCGACAAGTCTGCGGTGGTCGGGTACCTCGCGGCGGCGCTGGGGAATTTCGCACGATGACCAGCGATCGCGATCGCCGCCTGCTCCTGACGCTCGCGCGCGAGGCGATTCGAGCGTACGTCGGCACTGCGCCCGCCGGCGTGCCGGCGCCGAGCGCCGTTCTCGATGAACCGGGCGGCGCGTTCGTCACGCTTCACAAGCACGGCGAGCTGCGCGGCTGCATCGGACACATCGAGCCGAACGAGCCGCTCGGAAACGTCGTCACGCGCTGCGCGGTTGCGGCGGCGACCAGCGATCCCCGGTTTCCGCCGATCACGGCCGAGGAACTGCAGCAGATCGACATCGAGATCTCGCTGCTCGGCCTGCTCCAGCCGATTCACGGGCCCGGCGAGATCGAAGTCGGCCGCCACGGGCTCGTCGTCGAGCACGGATGGCAGCGCGGGCTGCTCCTGCCGCAGGTCGCGACCGAGTGGAAGTGGGACGCCGACACGTTTCTGGCGCAGACGTGTCACAAAGCCGGGCTGCCCCGTGATGCGTGGAAGCACGGCGCGAAGGTCTTTCGCTTCGAGGCGGAGGTGTTCGGCGAGCCCGCCTGAGGCGCGATCCATTCCTGTTGCAGGCGGGATCGCAGCTGAGGTAGCGTGCTCTTCACACGCGTTCGCGTCTCGCCGTCTGAGAGGTGCCAGATGAAACCCTCGCTGATTCCTCCAGCCAGCGTCGCCTCGGGAGGTGGTGCCCGTGTGACGGCGCGACAGCCTGCAGCGTTCCGCGGCGGAACACCGGTCGCTGCGATGTCGCGTGCTCAGCCGGCGTCCCGTCCGGCGACGTTCGCGGCTCCAGCGGCGTCCGGCCGCGTGACCACGGCGGTGCCGGCGCGTGTGGGAACAGCCGCGGGTGCGCCGCACCAGGCAAGCGCGCGTCCTGCGAATCGTCCTGCGCTGCCCGCCGCTCCACCGGCGTCGCGGACCGCCCGCGCCGGCGTCGGGCGCGCTCAAGAGTTCACCGTGCAAGCGCCGATGCGGATCTCCGGTGGCCATCAGCGCATCAACATGACTCTCAAGGGGACGCACCACGTCGTCGGCTCGGTGGACGTGAGCCCGGAAGGCCGAGGCACCGTGCAGATCTCGAACCTGCGCGTGGAGAAACCGTTTCGCCGGCAAGGCGTCGCCAGCCAGTTGATGACCGCCGCATTCTCGAACGCGCGCACACACGGGTACTCGGGCGTCCGACTGGAGGCGAGGCCGTCGGATGCGGGGATGTCGCCGCAGGCGCTCGTGTCGATGTATCAGAAGATGGGATTCAGAAGCACGGGAAAGTCCAGTCGCGGCGGTCACATGATGGAGCGCCACCTCTAGAAGCGGCAACAGTACTACCGTGCGATCAACCCACGCAGCGCATTGAGGTTCCGCTCGTCGAGCGGATCGACGGCAATCACGCCGGTTGCTTTCCCTTCTCCTTTCGGCGTTTCCAGCAGCATCGGCAGATGCCGGAATCGTCGATCGTTGACGATCCGCCGGAACGGCTCGAATCCGAGGCATCCCTCGCCGATGTGCTCGTGCCGATCGACGCGGCTGCCGAGCGGCTTCTTCGAGTCGTTCAGATGAAAGGCCTTCAGCCGCTCGAACCCCACCAGCCGCCCGAACTGTTTGAAGGTCGCCGCGTACCCTTCGGGTGAGCACAGGTCATACCCCGACGCGAGCAGATGACAGGTGTCGAGGCAGACGCCGACGCGCGGGTGATCGTTCATCTTGCCGATGATCGATGCCAGCTGCTCGAAGGTGGCGCCGAGGGCGGTCCCCTGGCCGGCCGTGTGCTCCAAAAGCACCATCGTCCTGCCGCGGCGCCGCGCGCGCAGCAGGTCGAGCAGCGCTGTCGCGATCAGTTCCAGGCCGTCGGCTTCGTTGCCGGCCGTGTAGCAGCCCGGATGCAGGACGACGCCGAGCAGGCCGAGGGCTTCGGCACGATCGAGCTCGTCGTTCATCGCGTCGATCGACTGGCGCCGCAACGCCGCATCACCCGACGCGAGGTTGATCAGATAGCTGCCGTGCGAGACGACCGGCGCGATGCCGGCCGCCTTCACTCTCGCGCGGAACTCGCGGACTTCCTCCGGTGGCAGCGGCCGCCCGCGCCACTGGCTGGCGTTCTTGGCGAAGATCTGCAGCGCCTCGCAGCGGTGGGCGACCGCCCGTTCGACCGCTCGCGGCAGCCCGCCGGCGACCGACATGTGCGCGCCTAGGCGGGGCATGCGACCGCCGGCGTCTGCCCGGCCATATTTTCTTGTGTTATTTTTCTAGCACACATGCTATGTTTCTAACATGCCGACGCCGCTCCAGCACGCGCTGTCCCGCCGCGAGCGCCAGATCATGGATATCCTCTACCGCCGCGGCCGGGCGAGCGCCAACGAGGTGATGGCCGACCTGCCGGGCGAGCCGAGCTACTCGACCGTGCGCACCCAGCTGCGCGTGCTCGAGTCGAAGGGCCACGTCCGCCATGAAGAGGAAGGCCTCCGCTATGTTTACCTGCCGGCGGTGGCGCGTCGCGCCGCGCGACGGTCCGCGCTGCGCCATCTCGTCGACACCTTCTTCGAGGGGTCGACGGAAAAAGTCGTGGCCGCGCTCCTTGGCGCCGACAGCTCGCGCCTGTCCGACGAGGAGCTCGACCGTATCGCCGGGATCGTCGCCCGGGCGCGGAAGGGAGGCGGACGATGATCGTCACTCTCGACATCGCGCTGAAGGCGTCGCTCGTCGCCGCCGCGGCGCTCGCAGCGACGACGCTGCTGCGCGCACAGTCCGCCGCCGTGCGGCACTGGGTTCTCACGGTGTCCATCGTCTGCGTCGCGGCGCTGCCGCTGCTGGCGGTCATCGTTCCGACCTGGCCGATTCCCGTTGCGACCGCCGCCCTGGCTCGGGCTGCCGACGATTCATCGTCCACTGTCTCCGTGTCGATCATGCCGCAATCGGCGGCGGGCCAGGACAGGCCTGAGCCGTCGAATCAGAAGGTCCAGGCAGAAAGGCCGTACGCCTCACTGGTGCCGCTGCGCGTCGCGCTCCTGCCGGTGTGGATGGGCGGCGCCGTGGTCAGCGGACTGGTCCTGATCGTCGGCCTGCTCCGGCTGCGGACGATCGCGGCCGCGGCCACGCGTCTGGACGCGGGACGATGGGCCGATCTGATCGCCGACGTCGCACGCGACGCCGGCGTGCGCAGGCCGATCGTCCTGCTGCAAAGCGACGACCCGGCGCTGCTCGTGACGTGGGGGATCGCGCGGCCGAAAATCGTGTTGCCGTCGGTCGCCGCCGCGTGGGACGAGGACCGGGCGCGCATCGTGCTGCATCACGAGCTCGCCCACATCCGTCGTGGCGACTGGCTGGCGCAGGTGTTCGCGCAGGCGGTGCTCGCGCTCAACTGGTTCAACCCGGTATTGTGGATCGCGTGCCGGCGGCTGCAGCGTGAAAGCGAGCATGCCTGCGACGACGCGGTGCTGCGCGCCGGCGTCGATCCGGCCGACTACGCGTCACATCTGCTGGAGCTCGCGCGGACGCTGACGCGGCGGCGCGCGGTGCTGCCGGCGCCGGCAATGGCCCGGCCGTCAACGCTCGAAGGGAGAATCGCAGCCATGCTCAATGCTCGTCTCAACCGGAACCCGCTGTCAGCGTCGGCACGCATCGCCACGGCCGTCGTGCTGATCGGCCTCACCGCGTCGCTTGCCGCCGTCGCGGCGCAGCGCTACTCGACATTCTCCGGCACGCTGACGGATCAGACCAACGCGGTGCTGCCGAACGCCGCGGTCACCCTGACCAACACGACGAACGGCGCGAAATACGAAGTGCGCAGCGATCGCTCCGGCCATTTCGAGTTCGTGGGACTGCCGGACGGCGAGTACGCGCTCGCGGCGCAGGAACCGGGCTTCGCGCCGTTCAAGGATCCGGTGACGATCGCCGGCCGGAACATCGACCGCACGATCCAGCTTCAGCTCGGATCGCTGACCGAAACGATTCGGGTCACGAGCGGACCGTCGCCATGGGCGCCGAGCAGCGCCGAGAAGCGTGCCGAGTACCGCGAGCACGCGAGGCAGAAGCGTCAGGAGATCGTGGACAGCTGCGCGGCGAGCGGCGGAACCGGAGCGATCGGCGGCAACATCAAGCAGCCGATGAAGGTGGTCGACGTGAAACCGCGCTATCCCGAGCGGCTGAGTGAGTCGGGAATCGGCGGCATCATCGTGCTCGACGCGGTCATCGGTACCGACGGTACGGTGACCGACGTCAGCGTCGTGTCCGGCGCCGATCCAGAGCTCGACTCGGCGGCCATCGACGCGGTCCGGCAGTGGGAGTTCAGCACCACGTTCCTGAACTGCACCCCCGTGGATGTGCACATGAAGGTGCACGTCGCGTTCGTCCCCCAGCCGTAGATTTCCACAGGGGGTCGGGGATAGTTTTCGAACCGCCATCTGGTCAAAACGATTCCCGACCCCTTGTGGAAATCGGTGGAGCCCTGCGAAAACTGCACTCGTTCCCAACGAAATCGCGCAGCCGTCGGAAAACGGTTCCCGACCCGCTCATCGCGTGAGCTGCTGCTCGAGGATCCTGCCGCTCGGGTCGATCCGGACCACGGCCGTGAACGGGTTGACCGATCGCGACGGCTGCTCGAGGCCCGCGAGGCCGCCGGCGAAGCGCACGTCGCTCCAGCGGACCGTCGTGATGCCGTGCGCATCGGCGGCGGTGCGGGCGGCAGGGAAGCGCGAGAAACCGAGAAACGCCTGGGCCAGCGGTGTGGTCGCCGCGCGATCGACGGCCGGCGTCCAGACGTTCGGGTAGCGCAACGTCAGGCGCCACGGCGCCTCGGACTCGCTCTCCGGATTGCGAAAGCGGCTGTCGAGCAGATCGATGTCGTGGATCTCGTACGCGTTCGAGAGCTGCGCGATGATCCGCCAGCGGAACGGCGAGAAGAACGACGGCATTGCGGCGAGCTCGACGAGGCAGCGCCGCCCCGGCGCCGGCGGCGACGGCGGCATGGTCCGCGGCCAGGACTCGAAGCGCGATCCCTCGTCGGGCGGCGGATCGCACAGCTCGGGCAACGTCGGTCCGAACAGCCGCGGCGCCACGTCGAGCGCCTGGTAGTGGGCCATCGCGCGGACGCCGTAGTTGGCGGCCATCAGCGCCAGCACGATCGCCGCCTTCGTCCGCCGCTGCGCCTCGTTGGCGCGGCCGAAGAGCGACGCGACCAGCACCATCAGCAGGTACACGTCGACGATCGGCATCCAGTCGACGGCGTACCACCGCCAGCTGAAGGGGCTGAGCAGGCGCGTCCCGTACGACGTCGGCACGTCCATGACGACGTGGAAGAGGATGCCGATCATCGACACCGCGACCAGCATCGCGAACGACGCCTCGCGATCCGCGCCATCGTCATCCGCAGCCGGCGGCGCCGCCGGCGCGCTGCGCCGCGAGTCGTAGACGCGCCGCCAGATCCAGACGATCACCGCCGTGATCACGCCCAGCCCGACGATGCCGAGCGGACCGTGCGTCGGCCCGCGATGCCACTGCAGGTACTTGATCGTTCCGCCGGCGGTGGCGAGGATGTCGATGTCCGGGGCGTTCGAGGCGATCAGCAGCGCCGCCGTCGTTCCGCGGCCGGCACGCGCGAGCGGCGTGCGCGCGAGCGTCGCGCCGAACAGCGTGTGAGTGACGTTATCCAAGTGGCTGCTAATATAACAGTATGCGACGCGCGTATCGGATCATCGCGCTGCTGATTGCTGCGGCGATGATGCCATCGCCGGCATTCGCATGGGGCTTCACCGGCCACCGGCTGATCATGCGGCGCGCGATCGCGCTGCTGCCGCCGGCGCTGAAGCCGTTCTTCGAGCATTACCGCGACGAGATCGTCGTTCGCGTCGTCGATCCGGACCTCTGGCGCAACGTCGGCTGGGACGAGGATCCCAACCACTTCGTCGATTTCGGCGCCAGGGAATACGGCGCGTTTCCGTTCGAGGCGCTGCCGCGCGACCTGGACGCGGCGGTCGAGAAGTTCGGCATGGCCACGCTGAAGCACAACGGCATGCTGCCGTGGCGCGCCAACGAGCTGTTCGGCAATCTCCGCCGCACCTTCGAAAGCTTCACGCGCGGCGCCGTCTACGGCGCGAGCGACGCGGTCCTGTTCTCGGCGGCGCTCAGCCACTACATGCAGGACGCCAACCAGCCGTTTCACGCGACGATCAACCACGACGGGCAGCTCACCGGCAACGACGGCATTCACGTGCGTTTCGAACGCGACCTGGTCGAGCGCTTCGCATCGCGGCTGACGATCGTTCCCAGGCCGCCGACACCGATCCTCAACGCGCGCGACTTCGCCTTCGACAGTCTGCTCGCCAGCTACGGGCTGGTAGACCGGATCCTGCAGGCCGACACCGAGGCCGTCGCCGGCAAGGACACCTACGACGACGACTACTTCGAGAAGCTGTTCGTGCGCACGCGTCCGATCCTCGAACAGCGGCTCGCCGATTCGGTCACCGCGACCGCGGCCGCGATCATCGGCGCCTGGGAGAAGGCAGGGCGCCCGGCGCTGGCGATCGAAGCCGCGCGCCCGGTCGAGAAGGTGAAGAAACACCAGCCCTGACGGCTAGCACGGCGATTGCAATGCCTCGGGCGGGAGGCACGAACGCGTGCGACCGGATGAGCGTCTAACGGAAGAAGTGAGCGACGTCGTCATCTATCTCGTTCCCGTCGGATCCGGACGGTACGAGCTCTACTCCGAGGCGCCGAGTGACGACGCCGAGCCCAGCCGAGAACCGGCGGGGTTCTGGCGGCGGTTCGCGCATCGCGCGCACGCCGGCTGGCGCGAGGCGGTCCGCAGCGCCCGCCATCCCGATTCGGACGCTGGTCTGTTCGCGCGGGCGCGGAACGCGATCGTGTGCAAGGCGGCCGAGGCGATCGCCGAGCAGCGCACGTTGTGGGCGCTGCGCCATGGACCCGACGCCGAACTCGTCCACCCGTCGGACCTCGGCGCGCCGGAAGCTGCCGCGATCCGCGATCGGATGATCGAACGTGCGCGCGTTCATCACCTGCGCTGGCTGACGGTCGACGCCGTCGTGCTGATCGCCTCCGGCGTCTTCATGATCGTCCCGGGCCCGAACGTCATCGCGTACTACTTCGCATTCCGCGTCGTCGGTCACTACTTGTCATGGCAGGGCGCGCGCCGGGCGCTGACCGATACCCGGTGGCGGTGGCGCGCCGAGCCGGCACTGGTCGAGCTCGGCCGTCTGGCGCACCTGCCGCGCGCGGCGCGCGCGTCGCGCGTCGTGGCGATTGCGGCTGACCTCAATCTGCCGCGGCTTGCCGCTTTCTTCGATCGGACGGCGGCGTGAAGGCGCGTTTCGTTCCCTTCAAGGCATAATAGCCACTCTGAAACTTCACGAGATTGCCAGGCGGCTCGACTGCCGTCTCGACGGCGACGGCGAGGTGGAGATCGTCCGCGTCGCCGGCATCCAGCAGGCGCAGCCGGGCGACCTGACGTTCGTGGCGAATGCCCGCTATCTGCCGCAGCTCGCCTCCACCCGCGCGTCCGCGGTCATCCTCGGCGGCTGCAACGGATCGATGTCCGTGCGCTGCGCCGTCCTGCAGACCGACGATCCCTATTCGGCCTTCGCGCGCGCCGTCTCGCTCTTTGCGCCTGCGTCCACGCCGCCGATTGGCATCGATCCGCTCGCGTTCGTCGCCCCCGGCGCGGCAGTCGCCGCCGACGCGTCGGTCGGACCGTTCGTCACGATCGGCGGCGGCGCGTCGATCGGCGCGCGGACAGTCGTGTACGCGAGTGCGGTCATCGGACCGGGCGCGCGCATCGGCGACGACTGCGTCATCCGCCCGCACGTCTCGATCCGCGAGCGTGTCGTGATCGGCAACCGCGTGACGCTCCACGACGGCGTGGTCGTCGGCAGCGACGGCTTCGGCTTCGCCCGGCAGAAAGACGGCACGCACCTGAAGATTCCGCAGTCGGCCGACGTCGTCATCGAAGACGACGTCGAGATCGGCGCCAATTCGACGATCGATCGGCCGGCGGTCGGCGAAACGCGCATCGGCGCGGGCACCAAGATCGACAACCTGGTTCATGTCGCGCACGGCGTCACGATCGGCCGGCGGGTGCTGCTCGCCGCCCAGGTCGGCATCGCCGGCAGCACGGCGGTCGACGACGACGTGATGATGGCGGGGCAGACCGGCGTCACCGGTCACGTGCGGGTCGGCAAGGGTGCGAGGATCGGGGCCAAGAGCGCCGTCCTGCAGTCGGTGGAGGACGGCGCGTTCGTCACCGGGCACCCGGCGATCCCGCACCGGGCCTGGCGCCGGGCGTCGGCGCTGTTCCGCCGCCTCCCCTCGTTCAGAAAACGTGTCGACACGGTCGAGCAGCGGGTTGCTGACCTCGAGGAGAAGCTCGCCGCATGGGAGCGATCACGGACGGATCGTTAGCGCGGCACGCGGCCGCGGCCGCGTGCCTCACCCTCTTTCTCTCGACGCGTGCCGCCGCCCAGCCCCAGCCGCTTTACGTGCCGCCCCCGTCTGGTGTCGAGTTCCTGTCCCGCCTGGACTTCCACATGAGCCTCGATTCGTTGTCCCCGCCGAAGGACACGCCCGAGGAGCAGGCCGACGAGCGGTTCTCCTGGGATGCGCACGCAGGCGGCTCGCTCGACCTCGTCGATCTCGTCGTGCTACGCGGCGGCTTCAACCTCGATTACGAAGCGATTGCGGGAAGCGAGTATCGCCCGTTCGACGTGAACCAGGGCAACTACGTACTCGAGGCGTTCGTCAACGGACGCGTTCGTCAGACCGAGGTCGGCGCGATCCTGCACCATGTGTCGCGCCACCTGAGCGACCGGCCGAAACGCCAGGCGGTCGCATGGAACGAGCTGGGGGTTCGCGCGCTGCACCGCTTCGAGGCACCTGCGGCGACCATCGATGTGAATGCCGAGGGCGGTTACGCCGTCGCGAAGGCGTTCGTGGATTACACGTGGCTCGGTCAAGTCGACGTGCTGGCTCGGCACGTACTATCGCCGCGCGTCGGCCTGTTCGCGCACGGGCGCCTGCAGCTGTTCGGCGTGAACGAGGCGGTGGCCGGGCGTGGGACGCAGACCGGAGTGATGGTGGATGGAGGCGTCCGGCTGGGCGGCCGCGGCGGGGCGATGGAGCTGTACCTGGGTTACGAAAATCGCGTGGACGCCTACCCGCTGGACCGCGTGGCGCAGCACTGGGCCCTCGCGGGCCTACGCCTAGTCGGTAGATAATCGACCGATATGGTCAGGCGTCTTCGACTTGCCTCCGCGTCCGCCGTGTCGGCCGCGGTCATCCTTGCCGCCGGAGTCAGTCCGTCAGCGGCCTCGCGTCCGCCGAAGTTCCAGTACCAAATCACGACCCTGCCCAACGGGCTCACCGTCGTGCTCTCGGAGGACCACTCGACGCCAATCGTGCATGTCAGCCTGACGTATCACGTCGGGTCGAAGAACGAAAAGCCGGGCCGCACGGGGTTCGCGCATCTGTTCGAACACTTGATGTTCAAGGGCTCGAAGAACGTGCAGCCGGAGGCCCACACCTCCATGCTGGCGTCGATCGGCGGACAGAGCAACGCCTACACGACCGACGACGAGACGGTGTTCTGGGAAACCGTGCCGGCGCAGTACCTGCCGCTCACGCTGTGGCTCGAAGCCGATCGCATGGCGACGCTCCGCATCGACAAGGACACCTTCGAGAACGAGCGCGAGGTCGTCAAGGAAGAGCGCCGGATGCGTATCGACAACCAGCCCTACGGCCGGCTGAACGAGATCATCTACGACCAGGCGTTCACGGTGCATCCGTACAAGCACGCGACGATCGGCAGCATGGAGGATCTCGAGGCGGCGTCGGTCGAGGACGTCCGCGACTTCTACCTGACGTATTACGTGCCGGCGAACGCGACGCTGGTGCTGGTCGGCGATTTCGACACGCCGCAGGCGCTGCAGATGGTGTCGAACTATCTCGGACGCGTGCCGAAAGCCGACAAGCCGGTGCCGCGCGACATCCCCCAGGAGCCGCCGCAAACGAAAGAAAAGCGGGTGACGCTGCAGGAGCCGTGGCCGCTGCCCGCCGTCGTCGTCGCCTACCACGTGACGCGGGACGGCAACCCCGATTCCTATCCGCTGCACATCGCCGCGAAGGTGCTCTCCGACGGGCAGACGTCGCGCATCTACCGGAAGCTGGTCTACGAGAAACAGATGGCGGTCGCCGCGTTCGGCAACGCGAACCTGATCGAGGATCCGAACCTGTTCTACGCGGTCGCGATCGTTCAGCCGCCGCACACCACCGACGAGGTGACGGCCGCGCTCATCGCCGAGCTCGATCGGCTGAAGACGGAGCCGATCACCGAGCACGAGCTGCAGCGCACCAAGAACCAGTTCGCGCGCGACTACATCTTCGGCCGGCTGTCCAACCAGCAGAAAGCGGGTCAGCTCTCGCACGCGGTCGTGATCCACGGCGACATCAGGACGGCGGACGGCGAATTCGACATCTTCCAGAACATCACCGTTGCCGACGTGCAGCGGGTCGCGAGGACCTACTTCCGTCCCGAGAACCGGCTCGTGCTCACGCTGATGCCGTCGGGAAAGGCAGGGGCCCAATGAGGAGGCGACGTCCGCGCCGGGTGTCAGCTGCTTCTGCGGCCTGTGTGCTCGTCCTCTGCGTTCTCGACGTGCGAGCGGCCGGAGCGCAGCCGCAGTCGCGAGCCTGGCCGAGCGAGCGTCCTCCCCAGCCGCTCGCGGCAAGAGAGATCAAGTTCCCGCCGTACGAGATTCAGGCGCTGCCCAACGGGCTGCAGGTGGTCGCCGTGCTCCAGCACGAGCAGCCGGCGGTGTCGATGCGGCTGCTCGTGCGCGCCGGGACGGCGTCCGATCCAAAGGACAAGCTCGGGCTGGCACATCTGGCCGCCTCGCTGCTCGATCAGGGCACGACCACCAAGTCGTCGCAGGAGATGAACGACGCGGTCGACTTCATCGGCGCCGCGATGGGCGCAGGCGCCGGTACCGATCACACGCTCTGCAACATCGTCGTGATGAAGGACAGCTTCGAGACCGGCATGCGGCTGCTGTCCGAGATGGCGCGGCATCCCGGCTTCGACGCCGGAGAGATCGAGCGGCAGCGGCAGCAGATGCTCTCGGGTCTGCAGGTCAGCGCCGAGGATCCCGGGTACGTCGCCGACTCGGTGTTCGACCGGCTGGTCTACGGCTTCCATCCTTACGGGATGCCCGAGAACGGCACGCCGCAGACGATTGCGGGCATCACGCGCGAGGATCTGCTCGCCTTCCACTCGCGCTACTTTGCTCCGAACAACGCGATTCTCGCCATCGTCGGCGACGTGACCGCCGAGGAAGCGTTCACGACCGCGAAGAAAGTGTTCGGCGACTGGGAGAAGCGCGACATCCCGGCGCAGATCTTCATCGACCCGCCCGACCCGACGCGGCGCGTGATCGTCGTCAACAAGGGCGACGCCGTGCAGACCGAGGTGCGCGTCGGCCACATCGGCATCCCGCGCAAGCATCAGGACTACATGGCGGTGAATCTCGCCATCCGCATCCTCGGCGGCGAGGGGAGCAACCGCCTGCACCAGGTGCTGCGCACCGATCGCGGCCTCACCTATGGCGCGCAGGCGAACATGGACACGCACAAGGAGAGCGGCGACTTCGAAGCCGAGACCAACACGCGCTCGGAGGCGACCGCCGAGGTCCTGCGGTTGATCGTGGACGAGTTCTGGCGGCTGCAGCGCGAGCGCGTCAGCCAGCGTGAACTCGACGGCGCGAAGGCCTACATGTCCGGAAGCTTTCCACTGTCGATCGAGACGCCGGAGTCGATCGCGATGCAGGTGGTCAACGCGCTGTTCTACGGCTTGCCGCTCGACGAGCTGCAGAGCTTCCGGGAGCGCGTGAACGCCGTGACCCCCGACGACATCCAGCGCGTCGCCAAGCAGTATCTGCGCCCTGACAGACTGTCGGTCGTGCTCGTCGGCAACGCGAAGGCATTTGCGTCGCAACTCGGCGCTGTCGGCTTCGGGGCCTACGAGACGGTGGAGATTGCCGATCTCGATCTCACGTCGGCGAACTTCAAGCGCTCCGGGACTCGCGCCGCGCTGGGGGCAGGAGGGGTTGGAGGGGCAGGAGGGGCTGGAAGGGCTGGACGGGCAGGAGGGGAAGCTAGCCCCCAGCTCCTAGTCCCCAGCCCCGTCGCCTATCAGCAAGCGCCGCTCGCCAGCCGGCCGTCGGACGAGCAGGGACCCGACGAGAAAGCCAGGGCGATCGCGCTGCTGGACAAGGCCATCGCCGCGAAAGGCGGACTCGACAGGCTGCGCGCGATCAAGTCGATCGTCGCCAAGCAGACGCAGGCGAGCCGGCGGCCCGACGGCGAGACGCAGGTCGAGACCACCAACTACATCCAGTATCCCGATCGCTTCCGCGTCGAGGCGCCCGATCTCGTGCAGGGATATGACGGTGCGCGCGCCTGGATGAAGGACCGCAACGGCGTGCACGACGCGCCGGAGTCGCTCGCGCGCGACGCGGCGGCGAGCCTGCGACGCGACGTCGTCGCCCTGCTGCTCGCAGCCAAGAACGGGGTGTTGACGACGCGGCTGCTGCCGGACGTGAAGGATCCGGAAGGGCGCATCAGCCACGCGCTCGAGCTCTCGGCCACCGATCTCAACCCGATCGTGCTCTACATCGATCCCGAGAGCAGCATGGTGCGCAAGCGGTTGTTCGCGGCGGATGCGCCGGGACGGCCGCTGGTCGAAGAGCAGTTTTCCGACTACCGCGACGTCGACGGCATCCAGTTCGCGTTCCAGGCGACGCAGAAAGTCGGCCCGCTGTCGGTCGAGCGCAAGGTGACCGACGTCAAGATCAACCCTCCACTCGATCCCGCGCTGTTCAAACGTCCGGCGTCTTGAGCGCCCGCCTCCTGCTGTCCTGCGGCGAAGCGTCCGGCGATCTCTACGCCGGCGCGCTCACGCGTGAGCTGCGCCGGCTCGATCCATCCCTCAGCGCGGCCGGCCTGGCTGGTCCGCAGTTCGCGGCCGCAGGCGGCACGCTGATCGACGACTACCGCGATCTCGCGGTCACCGGGCTCACCGAAGCGATCGCCAAGCTGCCGCGGTCGCTCGAGGCGCGGCGCCGCATCGTCGCGGACGCGGAGCGGCGCCGTCCCGACGCGCTGGTCGTGATCGATTTCCCCGACTTCAATTTCCGGCTCGCCCCGCTCGTCAAGCGGCTCGGCGTGCCGGTCGTCTACTACATCAGCCCCCAGATCTGGGCGTGGCGGCCGAAACGGCTCGAGACGATCCGGAAGATCGCCGACCTCGTGCTCGTGATTTTCCCCTTCGAGGAGGCGATCTATCGCGGCGGCGGAGTCCCCGTCGAGTTCGTCGGCCATCCGCTGATCGATCTCGCGAGGCCGTCGGCCGATCGCGGCGGCTTCCTGGCCGCGCATCGACTGGTTGGCGGCGCGCCGACGGTCGCCATCCTTCCCGGCAGTCGCTCGAACGAGGTGTCGCGGATCCTGCCGGACCTCGTCGACGCCGCCGAGCGCATTGCCGCGGCGGTTCCCGAGGTGCAGTTCGTCGTCGCGCGCGCGCCGCATCTGGGCGACAGCCTGTTCGATCCGGTCCGGTCGCGGCGGCTGCGCGTGGCGATCGTCGAAGGCGACACCGACACGGTCCTCGCGTCGGCCGATGTCGCGCTGACGGCGTCGGGCACCGCCACCGTCCAGACGGCGCTGCACGACACGCCAATGGTGATCGTCTACCGGGTGTCGCCGCTCTCGTATCGCCTGCTGCGGCGGCTGGTCAAGGTCGACGCCATCGGCATGGTCAACCTGATCGCCGGCGAACGGATCGTCCCCGAGCTGGTGCAGGAAGCGTTCACGGCGGAGGCGGTCGCGCGCGAAGCGGTGTCCATGCTCACCGATCCAGCGCGTGCCGCGGCGATTCGGCAGGGGCTCGCGACGGTCCGCGCGCGGCTGGGCGGGCCTGGCGCGAGCCGCCGCGCCGCGGAGGCGATCCTGAGGGTGGTGGGTGAGCACGTGACGACGTCGTGAGCGGCGTGCGTCTTCGGAGCGCGAAGGCTTCAGCCAAGCGCAGTCGTCGAGAGGAGAGTATGCGAATCATCTGTGTGCTGGCTCTGGCGCTCGCAGCTCAGGGAGTCCCGCTCCGCGCGACGACGATCGTGCCGGCGGATCTCGGCGAGCTGTCGCGCGACGCGGTCGCGATTGCGCGGGGGCGCGTCGTGGACGTGCGTTCGCAATGGACCGAGGATCGCGGAACGGTCGAGACGATCGTGACGCTCGCCGTCGAGAGCTATCTGAAGGGGGGCCTCGGCGCCACCGTCCGCTTCAAGGTTCCGGGCGGCGAGCTCGGACGGTATCGCACGGTCATCGTCGGCGCGCCGGACTTCGCCGTCGATCAGCGCGTCGTGGTGTTTCTCGGCGCGCATGGCCCGACCGTGCCGTACATCGTCGGCTTCAACCAGGGCGTCTTTCGTGTCATCCGTTCGCAGGACGATTCGGGCTGGGTGGTCGCGCCACCGCCGAACGTCGCCGGTCCGACGACGGTGCGGATCGTGCGCGGCGATCCGGGCCGCCGCGCCGTCCCGCTGGCCGACTTCGAGCAACAGGTGCGCGCGCTCGCCGGAGCGGCGCGATGAGGTGCGGCCGATTCAGCCCGTGCATCGCCGTCGCGACGCTGATCGCGATGCAGGCGCAGCCCGCGTTCGCCTACCTCGAATTCGGCATCACGGCCGGCGGCCGCCAGGTGAAGCTGAAATGGCCGCAGGCCAACGTCCGCTACAGCGTGTCCACGGTTGGTGTCGCTGGCGTCAGCGCCACCGATTTTCAGGCAGCCGTCGGCCGCGCGTTCGCGACCTGGGAAGCGGTGCCGACGGCCACAATCACCTACACGTTCGGCGGCTTCACGAGCGCGCTGCCAGGGCGCGACGACGGGCTGTCGACGCTCGGCTTTCAGAGTCGTCCCGATCTCGATCGCGTGCTCGCGCAGACCAACTTCGTCGTCGACGCCGCCACCGGCGCGCTGGTCGAGTCGGACATCCTCTTCAACTCCGCCTTTCTCTGGTCGGTCGCCCCGAACGGCGACCCGAACCGGTTCGACCTCGAGAGCATCGCGCTGCATGAGATCGGGCACATGAGCGGCCTGGGGCATTCCGCACTCGGCGAGACCGAGCTTCGCGCCGGCGGCGGCCGTCTCGTGACCGCAGCCGAGACGGTGATGTTTCCGATTGCCTATGCCGTCGGCAGCATCGCCGGACGGACGCTCAGGGCCGACGACATCACCGGAATTACCGATCTCTACCCGTCGGGCGATGCGTCGGCGGAGAGAGGCAGCATCTCCGGACGCGTGACGAAGAACGGCACGCCGCTCTTCGGCGCGCACGTCGTCGCGTTCGATCCGGTGACGCGTGCGATCGTCGGCAGCTTCACGCTCGACTCCCAGGGGCAGTTCACGATCGCGTCGCTGCCGGCTGGTCCGCGTGTCCTGCGAGTCGAGCCTCTCGACGATGCCGACGTGGACGGCTTCTTCGACGCGTCGCGAAACGTGGACATCAACTTCCGCGTCGCGTTCGCGGACCGCGTCGTGGTCGTCCCGCGCGGCGGCGACAGCGGTGAGGTGGCGATCGCCGTGGTGGCGAAGTGACGGCCCGGGCGACAGGAGGCCGGGCCCGCGCGCACGAGACGCGCCGGGCGGTTCGTGTGATCGCGTGGCTCGCGGTCGCGGTGCTGGGAATTGCCGTCCGCGAGGCCGCGGCTCAATCGGCGGCGCTCGCAACCGGTCGGATTGAGTTGTCCGGCGGTGCCGCATGGTTGGGCAGCCAGGCCTTCGGTTCCGCCGACGCCAACGAGACGACATCGACCGGCACCGCGTTCAGGCTGTTCAGCACCTCCAGTGAGCTGGGCAGCGCCGCCGCTTTCGACGCGCGCGTCGGCGTGCGCGTCGCCGGAACGCTCGTCGTCGAAGCGGATACCTCGTACGCGCGGCCGGAACTCCGCATCACGACCAGCAGTGACGTCGAGAGCGCAACCGGCGTCACCGCCGTCGAGCGCCTTCAGCAATACACGATCGGCGGCGGCGCCACGTGGTACGTGCCGACGGCGAGCCGCGTCGCACCTTTCGTGGCAGGCGGCGGAGGGTATCTGCGGCAGCTCCACGATCGGAGACTGCTCGTGCAGACCGGCCGGTACTATCAGTTTGGCGGCGGCGCCGTGTATCTGCTGTCGTCGCGATCGGCTGGAGCGCTGAAAGCGACCGGCCTTCGCGTCGATCTGCGCGCGACGATTTTCAAGGACGGCGTCGCGCTCGACGGCGGCACACATGCCACGGCTGCCGTGGCGGGCTCGTTCCTGGTCAGGTTCTGACGACGCGGCGCACGATTACCGTTCACGAAAACGGATGGAGAAAACACGTGGCGGTGGCGTATGGTGTTGGCTTGCCCGCGGTGTCGACGCTCGCGTCGTCACAGAATCGCCGGCCAAGGAGGGCGTATGAACATTCTCGAAGCCGTTCTCGGGGCGCAGGGTGGAGGTGCTACCGCGCAACTCGGGCAGCAGTTCGGCTTGAACGACACGCAGGTCTCCTCCGCACTATCGGCGCTCGTGCCGGCGCTCGCGGCCGGATTCCAGCAGCACATGTCGAGCCCGCAGGGACTGGAAGGGATGCTCTCGGCGCTTGGCGGCGGCCAGCATCAACGCTACGTCGACGACGCCGCCGCGCTGGCCCATCCCGACACGGTGACGGACGGCAACGGAATCCTCGGCCACATCTTCGGAAGCAAAGACGTCAGCCGGCAGGTCGCGAGCCAGGCGGCGACGCAGACCGGGCTCGGCGAAGGTGTTCTCAAGAGCATGCTGCCTGTCGTCGCCGCAATGATGATGGGCACGATGAGCAAACACGTCGCCTCCGCAGGTGCGTCGCAGGGCGCCGCCGCTCCGACCGGAGCGTCGCTGCTCGGCATGCTGACGCCGATGCTCGACTCGAATCGCGACGGATCGATGGTCGACGATGTGATCGGCATGCTGGGAAAATTCACGGGTCGATGATCCGGGCGGCTGAATCACAGCGCGTCGCGCCGAACGGACAAGACGGCCGGTTTGATCGTGCAAACACGACAGAATACGTTGACTTTACCGGTAAAGTATAGTACTCCACTCGCCGGTGTGGAGGGGGCGAGGTCGTGAGGCTCGGCATCGACGGGCGGAGCGAGTCGTGCCGGAAGGTGGTCGATCCCGCATGACGCGCCACGTGTTTCTGGTCCATCTTCGCGACGATCCGGCCGCGATCGCGGCCTATCGCGCACATCATCAGCGCGTCTGGCCGGAGGTCATCGGCAGCCTGCGCCGGGCCGGCGTCCGCGAGATGGACATTCATCTGCTCGGCCGCACGGCGGTGATGATCGTCGCCGTCGCCGACGACGTCGACGTCCGCCGCGTCTTTCTCGCGCACCGCGCCTCGAGCGCGCGGGTCGCGGAATGGGAGCAGCTGATGCAGTCGCTGCAGGAGCCGTCGCCTGACGCCCAGCCCGGCGAGTGGTGGGCCCAGATGGAGCCGGTTTTCCGACTGCCGGCGAAAGAGCGGGCGGTGGCCGGATGATCGCCGCCGGTTGCCGCGACGGTGAGTCGAGCGCGGCAGGATCGATCCGACTTCCGGTACCGTGACCGAATGGAACGAGCAATCACTGTCGAGACCGGCGGCGGGCGCCCGCGCGTCGCAGGAACCCGGCGGCTGCTCGACGAGACCGCGGTCCTCGTCGGGCTCGCGGCGGTCCTCGGCCTGTTCGGCGCGCTGATCGGTCCGCAGTTCTTCGGCGCCGCCAACCTCGAGCTGATCGCCCGGCAGACCGTCATCGTCTGCGTGGCGGCGCTGGGCATGACGATGGTGATCGTCTCGGGCGGCATCGATCTGTCGGTCGGATCAGTGGTGGCGCTCAGCACGGTGGTCACCGCGGTGCTGCTGCGCCAGCACGGGCCGGCGCTGTCTGCAGCCGGCGCGATCGCGGCGGGCGCCGCCTGCGGCCTCGTCAACGGGATGCTGATTACACAGCTGCGCGTCGTGCCGTTCATCGTGACGCTCGGCACGATGCTGCTGGTCCGCGGCGCCGCGAAAGGATTGGCCGACGAGCGCCGCATCGAGGCGCCGGTCACCTGGCTGAACACGCTGTTGCGGACCGTTCGCGACGGCAGCGGCCTGCTGCTGCCCACCGGCATCTGGATGACCGTTCTGCTCGCGATCGGCGTCGCGCTGACACTCCGCTACACCCGCTTCGGCCGGCATCTTTTCGCGATCGGATCGAGCGAGCGCACGGCACGCCTCTGCGGCGTGCGCATCGGCCGCACGAAGGTCGTCGTGTACACGATTGCCGGCAGCTTCGCGGCGCTGGCCGGCGTGATGGAGTTCTCGAAGCTGTCGGTCGGCGATCCGACGGTGTCGATCGGCCTCGAGCTCGACGTGATCGCCGCGGTCATCATCGGCGGCGGCAGCCTGTCGGGCGGCCGCGGCAGCGTGATCGGGACCATCGCCGGCGCCGCGATCATGGCGGTCATTCAGATCGGCTGCTCGCAGCAGGGACTGCCGAACTGGGTTCAGCAGATCGTCACCGGATCGATCATCGTCGGCGCCGTGGCGCTGGATCGGCTGCGCGCGTGACGATCCACGATCTCCAGGTCCTCGACCTGCGCTTTCCGACGTCGCGCACGCACGCCGGGACCGACGCCGTCCACGTCGATCCCGACTATTCCGCCGCCTACGTGATCCTCTCGACCGACGCCGGGATCGAAGGACACGGCCTCACGTTCACGATCGGTCGCGGCACGGAGGTCGTCGTCGCCGCAGTCGAGGCCTTCCGCCATCTGGTCGTGGGGCAGCGCCTCGCCGACATCACCGCCGACTTCGGCCTGTTCTGGCACCAGCTCGCGTCCGAATCCCAGCTGCGCTGGCTCGGACCTGAGAAAGGCGTCATCCACCTGGCGCTGGCGGCGATCGTCAACGCCATCTGGGATCTCTGGGCCAAGGCCGAGCGCAAACCTGTGTGGAAGCTGCTCACCGACCTCACGCCCGCGCAGATCGTGTCGTGCATCGACTTCCGCTACATCACCGACGCGCTGTCTCCGGAGGAGGCGATCGACATCCTTGCGCGGCAGGCGGCCACTAGGCCGGCACGTGAGGCGGAGCTGCTGCGCGCCGGCTATCCGGCGTACACGACCTCGGTCGGGTGGATGGGCTACTCGGACGACCGGATCGCGGCACTGTGCCGCGGCGCGATCGCCGGGGGCTGGACGTATTTCAAGGTCAAGGTCGGCCGCCGTCCGGAAGACGATCGCCGCCGCGTGGCGGCCGTGCGGAACGAGATCGGCGCGTCGCGCACGCTGATGATCGACGCGAACCAGTCGTGGGGCGTGGGCGAGGCGATCGACCGGGTCAGCGAGCTCGCCGGGTTTCGACCGTGGTGGATCGAAGAGCCGACGAGCCCGGACGACGTACTCGGCCACGCGGCGATCGCACACGCGGTGCGGCCGCTCGGCGTCGGCGTCGCCACCGGCGAGCACTGCGCGAACCGGGTGCTCTTCAAGCAGCTGCTCCAGGCGAACGCGATCGATTTCTGCCAGATCGACAGCTGCCGGATCGGCGGCGTCAACGAAAACCTCGCGGTGATGTTGATGGCGGCGAAGTTCGGCGTGCCGGTATGCCCGCACGCCGGCGGCGTGGGCCTGTGCGAGTACGTCCAGCACCTGTCGATGTTCGACTACATCGGCATCTCCGGCACGATGGATAGGCGCGTCATCGAGTACGTCGATCACCTTCACGAGCACTTCGAGGATCCGGTGGTGATCCGCGGCGGGCGCTACATGCCGCCACTCCAGCCGGGCTACAGCATCACGATCCGGGAGGCGTCGCGCCTCGAGCACCGATATCCCGGCGGAGAGGTGTGGGCATGAGAGGAGCGCTGATTCGGCGTGCTGCTGTGATCGCGGCGCTCGCCGTCGTCATCGTCAGCGCGCAGCCGGCGGGCACCTTCGACGTGCGCGCCTTCGGCGCGAAAGGCGACGGCCGGACGCTCGATACCGAGGCGATCAACGAGGCGATCGACGCCGCACACCGGGCCGGCGGCGGGACCGTCCGTTTTCCTGCCGGCACGTACCTGTCGACGTCGATCCACCTGCAGAGCAACGTCGGCCTGTTCATCGATCACGGCGCCTCGATCGTCGCCGCCGACGTCGCCGCAGGCCCGTACGACGAGCCTGAGACGAATCCGCTCGACATGTACCAGGACTTCGGGCACAGCCACTGGCACAATGCGCTGATGTGGGGCGACGGCGTCGACAACGTCTCGATCAGCGGCCCCGGACTGATTCACGGCAAAGGGCTCGTCCGCAACCACAACGATCAGACGCCGCGCGGCAGCGGCGACAAGGCGATCAGCCTGAAGAACAGCCGCAACGTCGTCATCCGCGACGTCTCGATCCTGCACGGCGGCTGGTTTGCGATCCTCGCGACCGGCGTCGACAACCTGACCATCGACAACATCAAGATCGACACCAACCGCGACGGGATCGACGTCGACTCGTGCCGCAACGTCCGCATCTCGAACGCCACCGTGAACTCGCCGTTCGACGACGGCATCTGCCTGAAGAGCAGCTACGGAGTCGGATCGGTGCGGGCGACGGAGAACGTGACAATCACGAACTGCCAGGTGAGCGGCTACGACGAAGGCACGCTGCTCGACGGTACGTTCAAGCGCACGGTCACGTACAACCGCGGCACGACCGGCCGCGTCAAGTTCGGCACCGAGAGCAACGGCGGCTTCAAGAACATCACGATCTCGAACTGCGTGTTCGACTACAGCCGCGGCCTGGCGATCGAGAGCGTGGACGGCGGCGTGATCGAAGACGTCGCGATCACCAACCTCACGATGCGCGATATCGTCAACGCGCCGATGTTCGTCCGCCTCGGCAACCGGGCGCGGGGACCGAACCACCCGCCGCCCGGCGCGATCAGGCGCGTCCGCATCAGCAACGTGATCGCATCCAATGTCGATTCACGTCATGGCGTGCTGATCAGCGGCATCCCGGGACATCCGGTCGAGGACCTCTCGCTGAGCGACGTGCGCATCGCGTATCGCGGCGGCGGCACGGCTGCCGACGCCGCCCTCGAACCGCCGGAGAAGGAGACCGATTATCCGGAGCCGGACATGTTCGGCAACATTCCGGCGTACGGCCTCTACGCGCGTCATGTCGCCGGACTCAGCGCGCGCGACGTCCACTTCACGCTCGACCAGCCGGATGCCCGTCCGGCACTGCGGCTCGACGACGTCGGCGGCGCCGACCTCGATCACCTGGTCGTGCCGCCGCGGACCGCGGGATCGCTCTTCGTGCTGCGCCACGTCCGCGACTTCCTGCTGCGCAACAGCCCGGGCATCCCCGATACCAAGCGCGCCAGCGTGGATCGGGAATCGTTCTGAGCGTTCCAAGAGTGCAGAGGGGATCGGTCGACCGAAGGCGGACCTACCCGCGCACGATCTCGCTGGCACGTGTAAGGGCCACGCTTTCAGCGTGGCCGCGGGCGTCCGGCCTGAAAGGCCGGACCTACACGCACAAGCATCATTCTCGCGACGACTTCGTCCGCTCGACCGTGTCGCCCTCGATTTCGACGACGACCACGGTCGCCATCGGGTCGAGGATCGGCCGTTCGAGGTTCAGCATGGTGCGGCCGCTCTCCGTTTTCATCTCGACCGGCTTCCTGTCGGCGAGGCGATAGGCGCGCTTCACCGCGTTCTTCATCGCCGGCAGCGGGAACGGCGCGCGCGGCTCCTCGAAGAACGTGAAGTACAGCTTGCCGGGCTTGGTCGTGACGCGCCACTGGATCTGCGGATAGACGAGCGGATCGCCGCGGACGTCCTTGCCGCCGCGCGCACTCGGTTCGCCGAGCTCCTCGCCGAACGGTGTCGAACCGGCGCCGTACACCGCTTCGCCATTCACCTGCAGCCACCGGCCGACGGTCCGCAGAATGTCCTGGCTCGGCTGGGGAATCACGCCGTCGGCCATCGGACCGACGTTGAGCAGGTAGTTGCCGCCCTTGCTGACGATGTCGATCAGCTTGAAGGCGATCTGTCCCGGGGATTTCCAGTCGGTGTCGTCGGCGCGATAGCCCCACGTGTGATTGATGGTCGCAGGGGTCTCCCACGCCTCGCCCGACACCTCGGGCGGAATCACGTTGTCGCCGGTGCTGCGATAGTCGCCCTCGGTCCCGAGGCGTCCGTCGATCAGCGTGTTCGGCTGCAGCGATCGCACGATGTTGGCGAAGCGCTGCGGGCGATCGCCGGTCATCATGCGCGGCGTGTCGAACCAGATCAGCGCCACCGGCCCGTATCCGGTCAGCAGCTCCCGAACCTGCGGCTCGGCCTTGCCGCGCAGATACCGGTCGTAGTCCTTCTTGTCGTCAGGCTGGAAGTCCCATTCGTTGCCGGCGCCGT
>DATFWL010000053.1:0-6213 GCA_035259385.1 Vicinamibacterales bacterium
GGAGACTGAATCCGAGGGAGCTGGGCGTTGCCTCCAGTCCGCGGTTCCAGCGGCTGAGGAGCTCGAGATGCTTGAGCACCAGGCGGGCGCGCGCGAGGTTCAGGCCTCGGTCTTCGATGAAGGGCTGTCCCGGCGTCCCCAGATCCTGCGGCCGGCCGGCTGTGATTCCGCGGTTCGCGTTGATGGATACGACGAGGTACCCGCGCGAAGCAAGCTGCTCCGCGAGGTACGCATACCCTTCGTGGCTCGGTGAGATCACGTAGTCAGTTTCAGCAGGCGGAGTGCCCTCCCCAGCACGGGGGCAGGTGCCGGTCGTCGTGTAGTCGATGCGGTCGTCGATGCGCGGTCCGTCCGGCAAAGGAATGGGGCGGCCACAATTGGCGATCGAGCAGAAAAATGTTCCGCAGGTGCCATGATTTCCGTGAAGGAACACGACCAGGGGCAATCTGTCCAATTCGCTTTGAGGGCGCCACACCCGTGCCCAGATTTCCGTCGCGCGATCGGTCATGATGGTCGGATCAATGGACGCTGGTAAGCGATATTGCGCCGTCGCGACGGTGAATGCGCCTTGTCCTGTAGCGTCCGGCGCCAGCCCGGTAGTCAGTACGGCTTGTCCGGCGGCACTGCCAGGCGACCCGATTGTGCTCAAAGTCAGAGCGCAGAAGCCGACACGCGCCCACCATCGACGATGAACGTGTTGGCTCATGTGTCCCTCCCGATTCTTCATTTGTGTTCTTCGCCGATTCTGATCGCAGAGTGTAGACCCGAATTTGCAGCTGCAATGAGATTCTTCTGTCGCCCAAACTTCAAGCTCATCGGTCATCGCCTGGACAGCACAGTGTTGGTGGCGAATTGCCTGTCTTACGCAAAGACGCCTGAACGAAACCGTCATTGCGACGTAGTGTAGTCCCGCGCCTGCGAAGGTAAAAGACACGCACGTCATTTACGAACGTCGCGCTCTGCGGAAGCATGTCCCTCACAAGTCTCTTCGGCCGACTTGATTCGATGGCTGTCGATGGAGGTAGCGAGCAGAACCACTCCCGTTTGCGTCCCGATCCGTGCGCAGCGCCCGAACCGACAATCGGACGGCGTGCTCGCAGCCCGGACGGGAGTCCCGCCCGGATGCCAGCGTGCCACGTCTGTCGAGAACCTCGCCTCTAGTGGTGGGCGCACTTGATGGGCGCACTTCGAGTTCACCCGCATAAACACTACGCCAACTATCCGCCGCAAAAAGATCGAGGAAATTCTCGCGTCCGAGCTGAACGAACGCGGTCTCCTGACGCGATCGGGGACTGCGTGGCGACACGAATACGTTGCGAACCTGCTTCGATCCGCGCCGGCCGTGATGTGACCGGGCGGTCGTATCACACCGAACTCCACGAGCGCAGCAAGCGCCAGCCGCACTCGACGCACGCGAGTGAATTCGACGCGCGTGCCCTTCGAGAATGCCTCGTGGTGGGCGGACGGCGGGCCTGGGAGCACGTTCAGCGGCTCGAAAGACCGGAAGCACGGGTATCAGCGAACGGCTTCAGGCGGTCGCCAGACCGCGTACTGACGACGTGACGCGGACCTTCTGAGCATATGATCCGTGTTCGACCGAGAACGTGGCAGGAGCTGAACGGCACCCTTCGTCACTATCGGAAAGGAGCGTCGGACATGACTCTCACACATGGATTCCTCGGCTTGGCACTGGCCGGTCTCAGCCTCGTTGTCGGCACGGCTTCACCAGGTGTGGCCCATGCGGCACCTGTCCCAAAGGATGCGGAAGACGCGTGCTCGAACAGAACGCTCCACGGCAGCTATGGTCTGCATGCCACCGGAACCGTCATTGGTGTCGGGGACTTTGCTGCTGTCGGTCGGTTCGTATTCGACGGCAACGGAAACCTCACCGCAACGCTGTATGTCAGGGTGAACGGAAACAACGTCGGGCCTCTGAACCTTTCCGGAACATATTCGGTCAGCCCGGAATGCATCGTGACCGACCAGTGGGGTGGCAGCACGCACGTGTCCGTCATTGTCGACAACGGAAAGGGCTACTTCATCCTGAACAACACGGCTGGCGAGGGCGACACGATCAGTGGTGAGGCCAAGAGGCAATAGAAAGATGACCAAAGCGGCGGGAGGCGACATGCGCCTGACAATCCGTCCACTCACGCCCGATCGCTGGCCAGCCCTTGAAGACCTGTTCGGCAGCGTCGGCGCGAGCAATGGCTGCTGGTGCATGTACTGGAGAATCGGCAGCGAATATCACAAGCGACCGCGCGAGAAGAACCGGAGCGCATTCCGCGCGATCGTGAAGCATGGGCCGCCGCCGGGCCTTCTGGCGTTCGACGGTGAGCGCGCCGTCGGCTGGTGCCAGCTCACGCCGCGCGACGATTTGCGCTGGCTCAATCGCGCTCGATTTTTCGAACGCGTCGACGCTGTGCCGGTCTGGTCGATCTCGTGTTTCTATGTACGGCGCGGCTATCGCAGGCAGGGCGTCATGTCGGCATTGATCGCGGCGGCATTGAAACGGGCAAGGCGCGCCCGGGCGCCAGCCGTCGAAGCTTATCCGGTCGACACGATGCGGTCCGACAGCACCTCCAACGTATTCACCGGCACCATGTCGGCGTTCATGCGCGCCGGGTTCAAGGCGCTTGCGCGCCGCGTACCGTCTCGTCCAGTCATGCGCCACGATCTAAAAAGGATTGGAGAATGATGCAGATGTGATCAAGCCAGTGCTGCAGAAAATCGTGAGCGCGCTGTGAGCACGCAGGACGGGCAGCCGACGCAGACGGCGGCGAGGGGAATGCTCGACAAGGCGTGAGCTACCAGAAACAAGCCGAGTCGCGCCCTGATCGACCTCGATCGCGCCACACCGGCCTCCTGCACCAGGAATTAGTGCCTCGCTCGCTTCGCGTCGCTCGGCACGTACGTACAGGCACGCGCGCAGAAAGTTCGGCGACGCGACGAGGCGAACGAGAAGTGCGCGCTATGGGAGTGCCAGTGCGACGACGGGGTGGCGTCGCCTCAATCGCCGCCGCCCGGCGGGGCGGACGACACACAGGACCAGCGGGCTGGCTTCGGGATGACCAGGCACGTCGATCGACGCGTACGCCAGCGGGCGGCGTGCCGGCGAGCAACGGCATCGCGGTCTCCACGAGCGCTGCGATCGGCATTTCCAACCAAAGCTACCGATTCCACTTCCACTCGACATGCTGACAATGATGTACGAAGTCCTCGACGTTGTCAGGACCCTCCAGGAGCTGCACGAGCGCGGCGTTGCCTTCGTCAGTCTGAAGGAAGGTCTGGACCTCTCCACCGCCGCCGGGCGCCTGCAGCTGCACATCTTGTCCGCACTCGGAGAGTTCGAGCGCGCCAGGCTGATCGAGCGTACGAAGGCGGGCCTGGCTCGCGCGCGCCGCCAGCGTACGCGCCTTGGCCGGCGGCCGGTTCGCGTGACGGCGGCGCAGTTGGCCGTGGTGGCGCACCTGCCGGTCCGTGACGCGGCGCGCCAGTTAGGCCTGAGCGTGAATACCTACCAGAAGGCGCGCCGGTCGCTGTGTCAACAAACGCCCGCGGCGAGCGACGAGAATCTGGCCGAAAACACCGCGGCGTGACGCCAGAATCGCGCCGTCAACAATCGACCGTTTCTTGACACATCGTCGGCGCCTTAGGGACCGTCGACCGCGCTCCCACCGGCGATCTGTCGACCCGCAAGCGACAGCGATGCTCGCACGCCGGCCGTGGAGTGGGCGCGGCTATCTCAAACTCTCGAATCAGCGTGGGCGCACGGTGTTTCTTCGGCCGGTAGGTGTCAGGTCGCGATCAGGTCGCGATTTTCCTGAGATGCCAGTCGGTCGCCTGTTCGTAGGCATGAGCAAGCTGCAGCACGCGCGCGTCCTGTCCGGTCGCGGCGCTGATCTGGAGTCCGATGGGTAGGCCGCTCGCGCTGAAGCCGCAGGGCAGCGAGATGGTCGGCCAGCCGTAGACGTCGAACGGTGAGGTGTTGCGGATGCTGCGGGCCAGGAAGTCGGGGGTGCCGTTGCGATCGCTGGAGAACTCTTCGATAGGTGGCGGCAGGATGGGGCTGGTGGGCGTGATCACCACGTCGATGCCGTCGAAGACGCGGCCCATCGTCCGCCGCGTGCGGGCCAGCTCTCGCACACCCTCGATGTACGCCACCGTTGGCACATCGGCCCCGGCGCGAAGCCGCGCGAGCGTCTCCGGCTGGTAGAGGGCGGGACTCTTGGCAAGAAAGCCGGCGTGGTAGGCGTACGCCTCGGCGGCGCGGACGGTCGATCGCAGTTGCTCCTGGCTGCTCGCGGCCGGCAGCTCCACGTCCTTGACCGACGCCGTCAGCCGTCCGATCACTGCCAGCGCCGCGGCCATCACCTGCTCGATCTCCGGATCGAGTCCATCGAAGAAGAACGCGCGCGCCACTCCCACGTGCAGTCCCGAGACGTGGGCGCGCAGCGCGGCTGAATAGTCCGGCACCGTCATCGACACGCTCGCAGGGTCCTTCGGATCGAAGCCGGCTATGACCTGGAGCATCAGGGCGGCGTCTCTGATCGTGCGAGTCATCGGCCCGACGTGATCGAACGACCACGACAGCGGGATCACGCCGGTCGTGCTCACAAGACCAAAGGTCGGCTTCAATCCCACGATGCCGCAGTAGGCGGCCGGCTGGCGGATCGACCCTGCTGTGTCCGATCCGAGGGCGCCGAAACACAACCCCGCAGCCACGGCGGCCGCCGATCCGCCCGACGATCCGCCGGCAATCCGCCGCTGGTCCCACGGATTGTGCACGCTGCCGAAGGCGGTCACGAGCGAGGTGCCGCCGAAGGCGAACTCGTGCATGTTGGTCTTGCCGACGAGCACGGCGCCGGCAGCCTTCAGGCGGCGCACGACCTCGGCGTCGTCAACCGGCACGCGGTCCTTGAAGACACCGCTGCCGGCCGTGGTGCGGACGCCCGCGGTATCGAACAGGTCTTTCAAGGCGATTGGGACGCCGTGCAGCGGTCCCCGCCAGGTTCCCCGCCTCATCTCGTCGTCAGCCGTGCGCGCCTGCGCCAGCGCTGACTCGCCCGTGACAGTGATGAAGGCGTTTAGCGCGGGATTCAGCGCGGCAATGCGATCGAGACAGGCGCGCGTGATCTCAAGCGATGACAGTTGTCGGCGGCGCAGTCGATCGGCCAAGTCGCTCAGGCTCAGCTCGAGCGAACCAGCCGGAGCCGCGCCAGCGACCTGCGCTGCGCCACTAGTCGGCGGCGCGGTGAACAGCGCGCCTGCCGACGCTGCACCCGCGGCGGTGAGAAACGAGCGACGCGACAGGAGAGGAGGATAACCGGCCACAGTGTTTGCTGGTGATTATGGATCGGCCCGTACGAACCGCTGGGGTGCCACGATCGATGCCACCCGGCATGGACAGCGCGGCGCGCTATCAGCGAGGCAGGCCGCCGGGTATGCTCCCACCTTGCATGAGCAAGCAGCCACCCGTCCGTCGGATCATGATCAGCAGCACGGCGCTGGACCTGCCCGAGCGATAGCACCGCACGGGAAGTGTGCGGGCTCACGAGTATGTTGCCGCGCGTCGTGAAGCAGAACGAGGGCTGCTGTGTCTTTGCGCGATTCGTTCGGAGCGCCGATCCTCTTGGGATGCAGTGCGGGTAACCGGCGAGTGTCCGATTTCGGGATTAGCCTGTTCGTGATCGACCGTCGTTTCATGCGCAACGATGTCTGTACTGCCGCGTCCGATTCTTTCCGAGGCCTTTCACGTTCAAGTCTCGCGGTACGCAATTCGCTTAGTCCAGCGGCACCGAGGCAACCGCACCGGAATCCTAGCGGAGGAACACGATGGACTCACTGCTCCGCGACATTCGCTTCGGCGTGCGAGTCCTGTCCAGGGATCGCGGCTTCACGCTCACAGCGCTGATCACACTCGCGGCCTGTCTCAGCGTAAACACAGTGGTCTTCGCGATCGTCCATTCGGTGCTGCTGAAACCGCTTCCGGTGCCCGACGCCGACCGGTTGGTTCTCATGTCGAACCAATATCCGAAATTGGGGATGGGGTTCGGCCGTTACAGCTACGGGCCCGATTACTACGATCGTCTGCAGCAGGTCACAGCGCTCAGCGAGCAGGCAGCGTTTTATCCCGACAGCGTGACCATCGAGATCAACGGTCTGCCCACACGTTTCGACGCCATGGCCGCCACCCCGTCCATGTTTCGTCTG
>DATFWL010000054.1:0-13340 GCA_035259385.1 Vicinamibacterales bacterium
ACGAGATAGCGCATCGCTTCGATGTCTGCAGCCGCGGCCACCGCCTCGATCGCCGGTTCCTCGTTCCGCGTCGTCGACGACAGGATGCGATGCTCCTCCGCCGCTGACGGGTAGTCGATGACTACATTGAACATGAAGCGATCGAGCTGCGCTTCCGGCAGCGGATAGGTGCCTTCCTGCTCGATCGGATTCTGGGTCGCGAGCACGAACAGCGGCCGCTCGAGTTGGTAGCGGACGCCGTTGACCGTCACCTGATATTCCTGCATCGCCTCGAGCAGCGCCGCCTGCGTCTTCGGCGGCGTGCGGTTGATCTCGTCGGCAAGGATGACGTTGGCGAACACCGGACCGGGGATGAAACGAATTTCACGGCGGCCGGTCCCGCGATCCTCCTCGATGACCTCGGTGCCGATGATGTCGGACGGCATCAGGTCGGGCGTGAACTGGATGCGATTGAATTTCAGGTGAATCGCCCGGGCGAGCGTCTTGATCAGGAGCGTCTTGGCGAGGCCGGGTACGCCGCGCAGCAGGCAGTGGCCGCCGGCGAAAAATGCCGTGAGGATGTCATTCACCGCCGCCTGCTGTCCGATGATCGCGTGGCCAAGCTCGTCGCGAAGGCGTGACGCGAGGCGCTGCGCCTCGTCGAACGTCATCCGGGAAATTGTATCAGCCGGTCTACCTCGTCCATCAGCCGAACTGGCGAAGCTCTTGCCATGCGAACTGCCGTGGTGAAGTGATGCGTTGTGAATTGAAGATCCTCACGGCGCTCGCCATCGCGTGCGCGGCGGCGACTTCGAGTGCTTGTTCCAAGACGGAAACGTCGATCACGGCGCCTTCAGCGTCGTCAACCCGTTGTGACCTGACAGTCAGCAGCAGTCCTGCCGCGTTTCCACCGCCCGGCGGCCAGGGGGCTCTGACAATCACGACCGCGCGCGACTGCACCTGGTCGGTTGCGAGCGACGCGCAGTGGGTCACGATCTCCGGTGATCGCAGCGGTCAGGGTGAGGCGACCGTCGCGTATTCAGTCGCGGCGAATCCGGCGCCTGCGACCCGCTCGGCGGCGTTCACGGTCGGCGGGAAAAGCGTGTCAGTCAGCCAGCAGCCGGCTCCCTGCGTTTACTCTTTATCGCGCACCGATGACACGATTGGGGTAACTGGAGGGAGACTGAGTGTCAACGTCAACACCCTCACCGGCTGCGGATGGACCGCCAGCAGCACGGCGAGTTGGATCACCATCGCTCAAGGACAATCGGGCAGTGCCGCCGGAACCGTGACACTCGCGGTGGCCGTGAACAGCGGCGCCGCCCGCGTCGGACGAGTGACCATCGCCAGCCAGGCCTATACCGTCACTCAGGCAGCCGCGACCGCTCCGCCACCGGCACCCACGCCCGCACCGACGCCGCCGATACCGACCCCAACGCCGCCGACACCGACCCCGACGCCAACGCCGCCGGCGCCGGCGCCGACTCCCACTCCGACGCCGCCAGCACCGGCGCCACCGCCGGCGCCGGCCCCGCAGCACGTCGACTTCTCCGGGAAGATATCCGGATTGTCCGGCCGCTGCCCGACCGTCACCTTCAGCGCCGGCAGCAGGATGATTTCGGTTGACCGCTCAACCAGCTTCAACGACGCCAAGTGCGACGACTTGAAGAACGGCCGCGGGGTCGACGGCGAAGGCGATCTGCAATCGAACGGCACGATCAAGGCGACCAAAATCTCGGTGGACAAATGAAAATAAACAGTAAGTCGCGGGCGACAGTCGTCGCGCTCGCGATGACGATCTGTGCGGTGCGGCCGGCACCTGCCCAGTCCCTGCAAGACGTCCTCACGTTTCTCGTGACGAACCAGTCGGTACAGACTGGCAGCGTCGAGCGGGACCGTGCGGCGGCGCAGGCGACGAGCGACACGATCTCACGCGCGCTGCTGGCCAACCTCGCTACCCTGCCGGTTGCCTCGTCGTCGAGCGCGTTCGTCTATCGCTTCAACCCGGAGCTCGGCACGTTCGAGCGCCCGACCCAGACCTTCGGTCCGTTCTTCCTCGAGCGCGCGCTCACCGCAGGGCGCGGCAACGCGTCGTTCGGCGTGACGTTTCAACAGTTCCGTTTCACCGCGCTCGACGGCCGCAACCTGCGCGATGGATCACTCGTCACCACCGCGAACCAGTTCAGGGACGAGCCGGCGCCATTCGACGTGGACCAGCTCACGCTGGACATCGACGCGAGCGTCGCGACCTTGTACGGCACCGTCGGCGTGACCAACCACATGGAAGTCGGGTTCGCGGCACCGTACATCTCGCTGAACGTCGACGGTTCGCGCACGAACATCTATCGCGGGCGCACGTTCACGCAGGCATCGGGTAGCGGGCACGCGACCGGGCTCGCCGACATGCTGGTGCGAACGAAGTACACGCTGTACGACGACGAGAACACGGCGCTCGCGGCCGCTGTCGATCTGCGGCTGCCAACCGGACGTCAGGAGGACCTGCTGAGTGCGGGCTCGGCGTCGATCAAGTTCACGGCGATCGGATCGATGGAAGCGGGCCGCTGGTCCGCGCATGCGAACGCCGGGCTGACGCGCGGCGGCCTGGCGAACGAGCTGAACTATGGCGCCGGCGTCGCGGTCGCGGCTTCCGGCCGTTTTTCAATGGTTGGTGAGGTACTCGGGCGCTACATCGACAGCTCCGGACACATTCTGTCGATCACCGCGCCGCATCCGACGCTGAGCGGCGTCAACACGATCCGCCTCACCGGCGACCAGTCGAGCCTTCAGATTCTGACCGCGGTGCCCGGGTTCAAGTGGAATCTCTCGAGCACCTGGGTGCTCGCCGGCAACGTGAGCATCCCGCTCGCGAGCGGCGGTCTCACGGCGCCGATCACGCCGTTCGTTGGAGTCGACTACGCGATCGGGCGGTAGGTCGGCCGGGCCTGGCAGGTCGGACGGGCCTGGCAGGTCATTCAGAATTCTTAAGAGTGCGTTGCAAAATTAGCTCAAGGCGGGTCCTGTCCGCGAACTGCCCGGCTAATTTTGCAACCTGCTCTTAGAGCTGGTTTCAAAACTGGCTTCGTCGGAAACGCTCTCTTAATCCCGGTCGGCGCGGGCGCTGTCGATCGTCCAGTCGGCGCCGGTTTTGTGCAGGACGAAGTTCCAGACGCGCGATTCGGTGCGCGGCTCGCGATTGCCGATCTTCGGGACGTAGCGGGCGGAGCCCTGACAGGTCGCCGTGGCGGCTTCGCCGCTGACACGAACATCGCAGGCGTCGAACGTGAGCCTCTGCGACCGCAGTCCGTCGAAGGCGCGCGCAAGCGCCGCCTGGTTTACTCCCGGCCACACCGCGTGCGCGGACCGCGCATCGAGCCCCTCGTACGCGCTGCGATAGCGCTGCAGCGTCTGCGCGACCATCGCGTGCTCGTCCACATCCGGGCCCTTCGGCACTGGCGGATTGGACACCAGCGCGACGGCGGCAACGACCGATTCGGGTGCCGGACGCGGCGTCGCGGGTACTGCGACTGCCGGCGCCTGCGGCTGAGGCGGCTGCGGCGGCACCTGCTGCTGGAGCGGCGGCGCCGGCTGCGGCGGTGTCGGTTGCGGCTGCTGTTGCGGCGGCGGCGATGGCGCAACCGCGCGAGGCGCTGCAACCTGCTCGACCTGTCCGGTGCTGGCCGAGGACACGAAGACCGTCGCCGGCTTGAGCCCGACCGGACGCGCCGTGACCGGAGGAACGCGCGGGCTCACCTCGGCGATTTCCGTCACGTCGGTTGTCGCAACCGGCTCGAGATTCGATGCGACGCTCGCGGATGGCGCCTGCCCGGCGAACAACGGCATCGCCGCGATCACCGACCTCGAGATCAGCGGCGGCGACGATTCATGGAGCCAGGTTGCGCCGAAAACGGAGCCGGCGACTACGGCTCCAGCGGCGATCCACGGGCCGACGTGCGCACCGGTCGCTGAGCGCCGCAGCTGATCGAACTGTATCGTCAGCTCCGACAACTCCGGCAGATTCGGATCGAGCTCGATGACCTCGTCGAGCGCCAGGGCCGCGCGCCGCACATGCTTCTTCTCGATTGCCAGCCGCGCCGCATCGATGCGGCGATCCACCCGGCGTCGTCTCGCGCGTTGCTCGAATTTCGCGTAGCCTTCGGCCGGCGACTCCGTCGCGGCATTGCCGACCGGCGGGCCCGGCGAGAGCTCGACAGCCGTGGCGGAATCGTGTTCCGGGGCCGCCGGCACCGGGGCCTGCCGCGGCATCCGCAAGTCGCCCGCGACGATGCGATCGCGGAGCGAGTGAGCGGCGAGGAAATTCGGATCGAGTTCGAGCGCCGCGTCAACCGCAGCCAGTGCGGCGGCTGTATCGCCGCGATCGACTGCGGTTCGCGCAGCGGTCAGGGTCGTTTGCAGAGCTTGCCAATGTTCCCGTGCAGTCACGCGCGGAAGAGTAGCAAGATGAGTTCCGGAACCGGCCTGACCAGCTATCCGTCTTTTCGAGCGATCCGAGCCCACGTATCACGAAGCGATACGGTCCGGTTGAACACGAGCTCCCCCTGCCGCGAATCCGTGTCCACACAGAAATACCCGAGGCGTTCGAACTGCACGCGCGCGCCGGGTTGGAGCGCGGCGACGCCCGGTTCGGCCTGCGCAGCCGCGATGATCTCGAGCGAGTGCGGGTTGAGATTGTCGATAAACGTCCGGCCCTCAGGCACGTTCTCCGGATCTTCGACTGAGAACAGGCGGTCGTAGAGCCTCACTTCAGCCGGGACCGCATGGGCGGCGGACACCCAGTGTAGGGTCGCTTTCACCTTCCGGCCGTCGGGCGCGTCTCCGCCGCGCGTCGCCGGATCGTACGTGCAGCGCAGCTCGACGATGTCGCCGCTGCTGTCCTTGATCACATCGCTACATCGAACGAAATAGGCACACCGCAACCGTACTTCTTTCCCGGGCGACAGACGGAAGAACTTTTTTGGAGGGTTCTCCATGAAGTCGTCGCGCTCGATCAGCAGCTCGCGCGAGAACGGCACCTTCCGCGTACCTGCCGACGCATCCTCCGGGTTGTTGATCACGTCGACGTACTCGACCTCGCCCTCCGGATAGTTGGTGATCACCAGCTTGAGCGGCCGCAGGACGGTCATCACGCGAGGCGCCCGCTTGTTCAGATCCTCGCGGATGCTGTGTTCGAGCTGGGCGACGTCGATGACGTTTTCCTTCTTGGCGACGCCAATCCGCGCGCAGAAATCGCGAATCGACTCCGGCGTGTAGCCGCGGCGGCGCAGCCCGCTGATCGTCGGCATCCGCGGATCGTTCCAGCCGGACACGTGTCCCTGCTGGACCAGCTGCAGCAGCTTCCGCTTGCTCATCAAGGTGTAGTTCAGGTTCAGTCGCGCGAACTCGATCTGCTGCGGCTCGTCCCCTTCGATCAGCGCGTTCACGAGCCAGTCGTAGAGCGGCCGGTGATCCTCGAACTCGAGCGTGCAGAGCGAGTGCGTGATCCGCTCGAGCGCGTCCGACAGCGGATGCGCGAAGTCGTACATCGGGTAGATGCACCACGCGTCGCCGGTGCGGTGATGCGAGGCATGGCGGATGCGATAGAGCGTCGGGTCGCGCATGTTCAGGTTCGGCGACGCCATGTCGATCTTGGCGCGCAGCACGTGCGCGCCATCAGGGAACTCGCCCGCGCGCATGCGTGCGAACAGATCGAGGTTTTCCGCGACGCTGCGATCGCGATAGGGGCTGTTCTTCCCCGGATCGGTCAGCGTCCCCCGGTAGGCGCGGATCTGATCGGCGCCGAGGCTGTCGACATACGCCTTGCCGCGGTCGATCAGCGCGACCGCGAACTGATACAGCTGCTCGAAATAGTCCGACGCGTACAGCTCGGCGTTCCAGGAGAAGCCGAGCCAGCGGACGTCTTCCTTGATCGCGTCGACGTACTCGACGTCTTCCTTGGTCGGATTGGTGTCGTCGAAACGCAGGTTGCAGGTGCCGCCGTGCTCCTCCGCGACGCCGAAGTTGAGGCAGATCGACTTGGCATGGCCGATGTGCAGGTAGCCGTTCGGTTCCGGCGGAAAGCGCGTCGCCACCCGGCCGTGATGCTTGCCGCTGGCGACGTCGTCGTCGACGATGGCGCGGATGAAATCGACCGGCCCCTCGTCCGGCTTCGACGACCCTGGCGGGGCCGTCGCCGCCGATCTGTCATGGCTCATGAACCCATTCTAGCCAATGGCTCATGGTTAATGGATGTCAATGGCTGATGGCTGATGGCTGACGGCACAGGGAGGATGGCCTCGAGCCATCCGCCTTTGACCGTCGGCCACATGCCATCAGCCATCAGCCATCAGCCATGACAGTCTCTCGACAGAGAGCTCGCCGGCATGTGCCACCTGCAGGTGGGCCCCTGTCAAGTTGTGAGTCTTCGTGAGCCAGTGCGGAATGGCGACAACGGTCAGGCCGGCGGCGCAGGCGGCCGCGACGCCAGGGCCCGAGTCCTCGATCGCGATCGTGTCCCGCGGTTCGACACCGAGGCGCCGCGTCGCCTCGAGATAGACGTCCGGCGCCGGCTTGCGTTTCCGCACTTCGTCGCCGGTGACGATCACCTCGAAGAACCGGCGGACGCCGATCCGGTCGGCCTCCGGAACGACCCAACCCGCCGACGATGTCGACGCAATCGCCGCCGGAATCCCGGCGTCGTCGAGCGCGGTGAGCAACTCGCGAATGCCGCGCATCGGTTCCGGAGGAAGCATCCTCTGGAAGATCCGCTGGCGCTCGGCAAAGTAGGCCTCGCGGGGCGGCGCGTCGCGCGCGCACGCGCACAGCGTTTCGAATCGCTTGTCGCCGTGGCCTTCGGTCCAGACGCCGATCGCGTCGCACCAGTCGGCGATCGTCAGCGGTACGCCGCAGCGCTCGTAGATCTGGCGGTGAGATTCGTATTCGGCCGTCTCGCTGTCGAGGACAATCCCGTCGAAATCGAAGACGACCGCGGCCAGGCGAGGCATTCTGACGTCCTGAAGCCGGACACTAACGGACGCGGATCCGACTCGAGCCGGACAGTCCTGACGAGGCGTCCGGCTCACGCGACGAGTGAGGTCCGGCGGAGATCCAGAACGCCGTCAGGAAGCCGCCGGCGAGCTTCAGCATCTCGAGCGACGTGTAGGTGCCGTGGAGGATCCAGAACGTGCCCATCGCCGGCGGCGCCGGATCACGCGGCACGAAGTCGAGCGAGCGCCCCAGCGCGACGATCTGCGGCGTCAGGTACGCGAGCATGACGACGACGACCGCCAGCATCGCGACGACGGTCCGGAAGGCGAATCGGGCGTCCCGGTCGCGCGGCCCGCTGCTCGCAAGCAGCCACAGCGTCAGCGCACCGATGCCGATCTGCGCGACGTTCCACAGCTGAAAGTAGAGTCGATTGAGCTCGGAGGACAGGTAGCGGAGCAGATCGCGGGCCTGCGGCTGACCGAGCTGCTGCACCGCCTTCGCGAACGGCGCACTCGCCGGCGACGCCAGCAGGCGATCGATGGTGTAGAAATTCTCGGTGGCAACGACCGAGGTGCAAATCGACCCGGCGATCCACGCCCCGACGAGCACGAGGGCCCACTGTCGCTTCACGGCGGCTCAGTACTCCACGAGCAGCCGCGCGGCGCGCTCGACCTCCGCTTCGCCCGGCAGGTAGAACTCCTCGAGCGACGGCGAGTACGGGACCGGCGTGTCGAGCGCGGCGACAATCCGCACCGGCGCGTCGAGCGATTCGAACGCCTCCTCCTGAACGATCGCCGCGACGCTCTCGCCGATGCCGCCGGTGCGCGAGTCCTCGTGAATGATCAGGACACGGTGACACCGGCGCGCGAGCGCCAGGACGGCGGCGCGGTCGAGCGGAGCGAGGGTGCGCAGGTCGAGGACGCTCGCGTTGATGGCGTCTGCGGCCAGCCGCTCGGCGACGCGCAGGCCGACGTGCACGAACGCGCCGTAGGAGACGATCGCGAGATCGTCGCCGGCGCGCCGCAGCGCCGCCTGCCCAATCGGCGTCGGCAGCGGCGCCGCGTCCGGGAGGGCCTGCTTGATCCGCGGGTCGCGGTAGAGCGCGATATGTTCGTAGTAGAGCACCGGATCCGGGTCGAGGACGGCCGCAGCCATCAGCGCGCGCGCGTCGTGGGGCGTCGAGGGCACGACGATCTTCAGGCCGGCGGTGCGATAGAACCACGCCTCGGTGTTCTGGGAATGGTACGGCCCGGCATGGCGAAGGCCGCCCCACGGCATGCGCACCACCATCGCGACGTCGAGGCCGAACCGGTAGCGCAGCTTGGCGGCGTTGTTCACGAGCTGATTGAAGCCGGTAGCGACGAAATCGTTGAACTGCATCTCGCCGATCGGCCGCTGCCCCGCAACGGCCGCGCCGACGCACACGCCAAGCACGCCGCTTTCGCCGAGCGGCGAGTTCAGAATCCGATCGCCGAACTCCTTCAGCAATGGCTTGAGCAGCAGGAACGCGTTGCCGTAGTTTCCGCCGACGTCTTCGCCATAGACGAACACGCGCGGATCCGATCGCAGCGCATCACCGACGCCGAGCATCACGCCCTCGAGGAAGGTGCGTCCCTTCGCGTCGAACGCGGGCGCCGGCTCCACCGAGCCTCGTCGAACCGCCTCAAGCCCGGAGAACGCGGGTGCGACGCCGGCGGCGGACTCTGACGGCCCGGCGATCAACCGTACTGCCGGGTCGAGGACTTCGACCCGCACGCGCGGCCGCTCGTTCGCAAACACGCCAACGCCTGCCTGCGATCCGTCCGGCCAGGGAGCGTCGACGATCGCGCGGGCTTCGGCTTCGACGAGCGTTTCAGCCTCCTTGCGGAACCGATCGACGTCGGCGCTGGCGACGAAGCCTTCGGCCTCGAGTTTCGCGGCGTACAGCGCGATCGGATCGCGCGTCGACCAATAGTCGTAGAGCTCGCGGTTGGCGTATCCGTCGCCTGCCGGCGGATAGTCCCAGCCCAGGTGCGGGTCGCGCCCAAGGTAGAGCATGTCGTCGTGGTGGGCGTGGCCGCACATCCGCATCGCCACCGTCTCGATCAGCGTCGGCCCCTTGCCCGCGCGCGCGCGCTCGGCGGCCCAGCCGAACGCGCCGGCGATCGCCTCGGGATCGGTGCCATCGAGCGTCACGCCGGGCACGCCGTAGCCGGCGGCCTTATCGGCAAACACCCGGACGGCCGACTGATCGCCGACCGGCGTCGACAGCGCCGTCTGGTTGTTCTGGACGCAGAAGATCATCGGCAGCTTCCGCGCCGCGCAGAGGTTGATCGCCTCGTGCCACTCGCCGAGCGACGAGCCGCCTTCGCCGATGAACGACACGGCGACGCGGCCGGAGCCGTCGCGCTTGAACGCCATCGCCATGCCGGCGAGCGTGAGCGTCGCGATCGTCAGCGGCGACGCGGGCAGCAGGATGCCCCAGTCCATGTCGCCGTAGCCGAAGTCCTTGCCCTCGGTCGGCGGGCCGGCCTTCGCCATCTGCGAATTGAGCACCATCCGCACGGTCGGTCCGTCCGACCGCATCGCGAAGGCCGCGCCGAGATCGCGAATCATCGGACCGATGACGTCGCCGCGCCAGACCGGGCGCTCCGCGCTCCGGTAGCGTTCGCCGCGGCGCAGGCGCATCGGCGCGGCGTAGATGGCTTCCTGTCCGAGCGATCGGAATCCCTTGCCCTGAAACGCGGTCGTGCCGAAGCGCACTTCGCCGCCGAGAAAGAACGCCTTGAGGCGATTGTCGGTGGCGCGCGTGAGGATCATGCCGCGCAGGATCTCGACGCGCTCGTCGCGCGTCAGCGACGCCGCGATGGCCGCGCGCCGCAGAAAGCCGTCGCATTCGTCGATCAGCGCCGCATGGGCCTGACCGAGGCGAGCCGCCGCTGTCGTGCGAGGCGAGGTCTCCGGAAGCCCGTCGGGAATCGGGCGCGCCGCCAGTCGCTTCGTCAGTTCGCGTCCGACGGCGGCGCGGAGCGCCTCGATGCCCGCTTCGTCGCGCGGCTCGTCCCCGCGGCTCGCCGCCTCGAAGGCGTCGAGTGCCTCGGCCAGCGCGAACGGATGCCGTTCGGCGACGAACGCGCCGAACCGGCTGGCGAGACCGGTGAGCCTGGCGACCTCGGCATGCTGCGGCATCGTGTGTGAATCGTATCAAACGGCCGCGAAACCACGAAGATCGCGAAGACCAGCGGCCAACGCCTCTGTGGTCATCGGCGCTGCACCCGCCCGTCTGCGGTGACGGAGAGTTGCTCGCCCGTTCGCAGCGAGGCAAAGTCGGCGGGCTCGAGCGCGATCACCGGGAACGATTTGCCGTACATCACGTCGGCGACGATCGACGCGAGCGCGAAGAATGGATCGACGCCAGTGGTCAGGATCGCGGCCGGCGCGGTGCCCGCGCGCACCGCCTCGAGCAGCACCGCCGTCGTCGTCGACGATCCCTTGCTGCACGGCACCGCCAGCACGCGGCCGGCGGCGCGGACGCCAGCCAGCGGATGGTGCCGGTCGATGATCTCGCCGGTGTGGAAGTCGTAGCCGCCCCAGAACGACAGCGGCGCGGCAGCGACGAGCGCTTCTCCGGTCGCCCGTCCGGCGACGACTGCGCGGCCGGCAATCATGCGGTCTGCCACAGCGCCTCGTCCCGGACGACCCGTCCTTCGACGGCAGAGTTCACGCAGTCGGCGAGGCTGCCGAAGGTCACACGCGTGTTCAGCAGGCTCGGCGCGTAGTAGGCGTACTTCGCCGAATTGGTCATCAGCGTCCGGACCTCCGGCGGCAGCATCGGCGAGGCGAGAATGCAGGTGTCGAGCGTGATCTGTGCGCCGAAGGCGACCACCGGCGCGAGCACGCCGGCCTTGTCGGCCTCCTCTTTCATCAGACGGCTCGAGGTGACGAGAAACTTCACCCGCGGATGCGCGCGACGGCCGGCGACGAGCGGCGCCAGCGCACCGAACTCGGCGAGCGAGAAATGCGGGCTGCCGAGAATCACCATATCGAGGTCGCGGCCGTCGGCCGTGGTCAACTCGCGCCGCGCCGCACGCAGATCGGCGACGGTGATGTCGATTGTCTGCGCGGGCACGCCGCTGCGGAAGGCGGCTTCAGGCGTCAGGGCTTCCGGCGTCACGCCGATCATGTGGAACAGTGCCACGCGGCCCGACGAGGCTGCGGCCGCAGCGAACGCCTTCAGGTGATCCTCGGCCGGCGTGACGGCGATGCCGTCGATGACCGGGATCAGATCGTCGGCAAGCGTGCCGACGAGATGTCCAAGGACCGCGAAGAACTGATCGTCGCGCTGAAGGGCCGGCGGCACGCCGACGAGGCGGAGCAGCAGCTGACCGCCACGATTTTCTTCGAGGTGCAGGCCGACCGCGGGCACGCGGCCGGTGATCGCGCAGCAGATGTCGAGCAGATCGGGATAGCGCTCGGTGCGGGCGCCGATCACCGAGTTCGCAAAAGCGATCGCGTTCGACTCACCCCACGCGATCTGCTGTCCGAAGGACGGACGCATCCGGGTCTGATACGGTGCGCAGGTCCAGGTCGGTACGGCGCCCATGCGCTCGTACGCCAGCATCTGGCGGGCGGCCTTGGCGGCCCATTCCGGCGACACGGCCCAGTCCTGCCAGCCGCATTCGTCGACGCCGCTGACGTTGAGGCTCGTCGGCACCGCCACGCGCGCGCCGAGCGAGGCGAGCCGCTCCGCGAACTCGAGCGTCGCGTCGCCAAGGTAGATCGTGCTGTCGATGTGCGCCTGCGAGATGTCCATCAGCTCGCGCGCGCCGTAGACCTCCGCCATGCGGACGAGAATCGACATCGCCAGCTGCGCCGCCGCCCCATGGGCGCCGTCGAGCATCGCCTGATCGCGGTCGGAAAGGTGAAGGCCGCTGGTGGTCATGGTCAACTGACGCTCGGCCGAAGCCCTCGCGCTCCACCTCACTATAATGCGCGGCATGCGACAGCTGAACCGATGTGCGCTCGCTCTCTTCCTCCTCGCGGCGCCGCTGCTCGTTCACGGTCAGCAGCGCGGCACCCCGCCGACGGACCAGACCGTGACGATTCTCAAGCCGGCGCGCGTCTTCGACGGCGACGCGATGCACGAAGGATGGGCGGTGCGCGTCAAGGGCGAGCGGATCGACGCGGTCGGCGCGGAGTCGAGCGTGGCGGCTGCCGGCGCGACGGTGATCGATCTGCCCGGCACGACGCTGATGCCGGGCCTGGTCGAGGGGCATTCGCACATCCTGCTCCACTCCTACAACGAGGCGTCGTGGACCGACCAGGTCTCGCGCGAAGGGCTGGCGCTCCGCGTCGCGCGGGCGACGAATCACCTGCGCGCGACCCTGCAGGCCGGCTTCACGACGGTCCGCGATCTGGGCACCGAAGGCGCTGGCTACGCGGACGTGGAATTGAAACAGGCCGTCAACCAGGGCATCATCCCCGGTCCCCGCATCCTCGCATCGACGCGCGCCATCGTCGCGACTGGAAGCTATCAGCCGAAGTTCATCGCGGAATGGACGGTGCCCCAGGGCGCCGAGGAAGCCGACGGCGTGGACAGCCTCGCGCGCGTCGTCCGCGATCAAATCGGCAAGGGCGCCGACTGGATCAAGCTGTACGGCGACTACCGCTGGGGCCCGACGCCGGGATCGCGGCCGACGTTCTCGATCGACGAGCTGAAGCTCGCCGTCGAGACCGCGAAGAGCGCGGGAGTGCCGATCGCGGTGCATTCGAATACGGCCGAGGGCATGCGGCGGGCGGCGCTCGCCGGCGTCGAGACGATCGAGCACGGCGGAGAAGGCACGCCGGAAGTCTTCAGGATGATGGTCGAGCATCACGTTGCGCTTTGTCCGACGATCACCGCGGGGGCGGGACCGTGGCCGCCGGCCAATCCGGAGGCGCCGGCGAACCAGCGGAAGCGCGCGAGTTTCAAAGCCGCGCTCGACGCGGGCGTCACGATCATCAACGGCAGCGACGTCGGCACGTTCCCGCATGGAGAGAACGCGCGCGAGCTCGACGCGATGGTCGCGTACGGCATGTCGGCGACCGCCGCGATCAAGAGCGCGACGTCGGTCGCCGCGCGCGTGCTGCACATGGAGAATCAGATCGGGATGGTGAAGGCGGGTCTCTACGCCGACCTCGCCGCGTTCGACGGCGATCCGACGAAGGACATCGCGGCGCTGCACCGCGTGAAGTTCGTGATGAAGGGTGGCGCGGTGTACAAGCGTTGAGGCGTGTGGGACCGATGGGCCCATGGGCTGGGTAGGGCAGCACAGATCGGGCCCTCCCCACCAACCCCATGGGCCTATCCGTCCCACACTCCGAGAGCGTCAGTAGTTCAGCCAGTACGCCAGCTTCACCAG
>DATFWL010000055.1:0-10557 GCA_035259385.1 Vicinamibacterales bacterium
GCGATCGGCGAGCCATCCCATGAGCAGGCGGCCGGCGATGCTGACGGCGAGGACCAGCGAGATGATCGCCGACGCGTCGCCCTGCGAAAATCCGCGGTCGAGGCTCAGGAAGAGCTTGAGGTGCTGGTTGGTGCCGCCAACTGCGGCGATCGAGCCCATGCTGCCGAGCGCGAGGAGGTAGAAGGCGGGCGATCCGAGAATCTGCCATGAATCCGGAGGCGGTTCGCGCGGCGGCGCGCCGGCCTGCTGCGCCCCGCCATCGTCCACGAGGAACGCGAGCGGAAAGGCGATCACCACGATCAGCACACCCACCAGTTGCACCGAGAGACGCCAGCCGAGCCGGCTCGTCAGCCACGCGGAGAGCAGCGGCACCAGCGCGCCACCGACGCCGATGCCGAGATACGCCACGCCCATTGCCTTGCCGCGCGACTCGCGGAACCATCGTGACAACAGCACCTGGTTGGGCAGCGGCCCGCCACACACGTAGCCGAGCGCGTTGAAGAAGTAGAACAGGTAGAAGGCGGCGACCGCCGATGTCGCGCCGAGGCCGACGAGCGCGGCGCCGGCCATCAGAATGCCGGCCAGCATCAGCCGGCGGGGACCGAAGCGATCGACGATCCACCCGGCTGCGAATCCGAAGACGGGCCCGACGACGAGCTTGCTCAACGCATTGCCGGACGTGACCATCGTGCGCGACCAGCCGAACTCGCGGACCATCGAATCGTAGTACAGCGGCAGCCCGTACAGCGCGAGGCCGACAACGGAGAACAGCGCCGCAAACGCCGTCGCCGTCACCTGGACATCGCGCAGAGTCCGCTTGGGTGTCACTCCGTTCCCCCGTTTCCCCGTCGCTGAAAATTAAGAAGTAAGAATTAGGAATTAAGAATTCGCGACCTGTCTCGAAGTACGAATTCTCAATTCTTAATTCCTAATTCTTAATTGCACCGCGCCGCCTACAACCTCGGTATCGACAACCCGCCGTCCACGTTGATCACCGATCCGGTGGCGTACGGCAGATCGCCGCGCAACAGCGCCGCCACCACGCGGCCGACGTCCTCGGCGGTTCCCCATCGACGGGCCGGCACGAGCCCGTCGGCGATGCGGGCCTCGTAGTCGGCGTGGACCGGCGCCGTCATGTCGGTGTCGACGATCCCGGGCCGCACGTCGTAGACGGGAATGTTCTCCTCCGCCAGGCGAACCGCAAAGAGCCGCGCTGCCATGGCCAGGCCGGCCTTGCTCACACAGTATTCGCCGCGGCGAATCGACGCGAGCTCAGCGGAAACCGACGTCACGAAGACGATGGACGAGCGGCGGTCGCGATCGTGCGCACGCTGCTGCACGAGCGCGCGCGCCACGCGCTGCGTCAGGAAGTACGGCCCATACAGGTTCGCGCGCAGGACTTCGTCGAAGCTCGCCTCGGTCGCCTCGAGGAGATCGGCGCGGACGCGCGCGGCGCGGCCGGCGTTGTTGACGAGCGCATCGATCGCGGCCCAGCGTTCGTGAACGGCGGCGACGAACCGTTCGTGATCCGCAACCTGACCCACGTCGAGCGCACGGTACAGCACGCCGGCGCCGGCCGATCGCAACCCGTCGAGGGTGGACCGGACGGCGTCTTCCGCGCGCAGACCGCAGAGCGCGAGATCCCAGCCGTCGCCGGCGAGCGCGCGGGCGATCCCCAGTCCGATGCCGCGGGTGCCGCCGGTGACGATCGCGACCGGGCGGACGCCGCTCATGCGCCGACGCGCGCCCGCGCGCTCCCGAAGAAGGTCAGATACGGTCCGCGGCACAGGCGCTGAACGTACAGGGCGGCTTCGCGCGCGTGGTAGTCGCCCCACATGCTCGACTCGCCGCGCGGCGTCCGGGCGCCGGCGGGCACGTGATCCCAGCCGCCGGGCCGGTGATAGATCGAGTGGAGGAGCAGACCCTGATGCGCCGGCGATGCGCTCAGGTACGGACCGGCGGGATCGAACAGCCTGTCGAGGATCAGCAGGCCGGCCTGCGTGTACCGCGTGCCGTCGCGGCCGCGGCTCGACAGCCAGCGGCCGAACCGCAGCAGTCCCTGCGCCGCAATCGCCGCCGCGGAACTGTCCACCGGTTCGACGTCGTTGAACGGATCCGCCGGACGGCTGCCCCAGTCGCCGAGCGCCGCGAGACCCGGCGCGCCGGTATCCCAGTAGGGCACGCCGTCGGCCGGCGAAATCTCGATGTAGTAGTCGCAGGTCGCCGAGACGGCGTCGATCATGAAGGGCTCGACGCGGCCAATTGACTCGAGGAACTCGATCTGCTCGGCGAAGCCGAGCATCGCCCAGGCGAGCCCGCGCGTCCACGTCGTGAACGGCGAGTACCCCTGCTGCGTGGCCGGGCCGCGGTACGATCCGCTCACCGCGTTGAACAGGCTCTCGTGCGCCACGCGTCCGCGGACGTCGTAGACATCGCGGCCGCGGCCGTAGTAGACGGAGAACTCGGCGGTCGCGCGGGCGTGCGAGATCAAGCGATCGAGCAGGCTGACGCGCACGTCCTGCTCCTGCAGCAGCACGTGCCCGAGCAGGTGGCCGAGCGCCAGCGCGCGCAGCGTACGGATGGTGTCGACGAACAGCGAGTGCGGGCCGTTGAACGAGTGGATGAACCCGCCGGCCGCGATCGTCGTCCAGCGCGCGGCCTGGACCGCGCCGCTCGCTTTCAGCGCGAGCTCGTAGAGCGGCAGCTCCCCTTCCGCGTCGAAGCGGCCTTCCTCCGCCAGCCGCCAGAGCGTGCCGTAGGTGCTGACGTTGTTGAACCCGTGATCGTGGACGCCGGTGTGCGTGACGTGCGGCGCCATGCGCCCGATCGTTCGCGAGCGTCCCAGCGCGAGGAACTCACGCTCGCCGGTGGCGTCGAACTGCAGCAGCGCCGAGCCGAACTGGAATCCCTGCGTCCACTCGGTCCAGCCGCGCGCGCGGTAGCGGCCGTCGACGGTGAACACCGGCGCGCCGTCCGCCGGATCCCAGCTGTCCTCGATCGATCGAAGCTTCGCCGCCGACAGCTCGAACACCCGATCGATCGCCGGCAGCAGATCCTGCGCGCGGCGCTCGCGGCCACAGGCGATCATCTGGTCTCGAACGTGATGATGAGGACCAGATCCTCGCTGCCGGCCTGCGTGATGCCGTGCGAGCTGCCGGTGCGCGTCAGAATCGCGGTGCCGGGCCCGACCTGGGTCGCCTTGCCGTCGAGCGTCATCACGCCGTGTCCGCTCAGGACGTAATACACCTCGTCCTCGTGCTGCTCGTGATAGCCGATGCCGGCGCCCGGCTTCAGCACGCGCTTGCGGAACGAGAAGTGGAGATTCGGGATCCTGTCGAAGAAGACATACCCGATCGTCTGGCCCGGGCCGTCGTGCGGCCCGCGTTCGGGCTTCGCCTTCTCCGTGTCGCGCTCGACGAAAGTTCCTCCCGGCTTCGCCGGCGTCTGCGCGGAGGCGGCCGCGGCGAGCGTGATCGCGAAGGTGAGCATGAGGGCGCGGGTCATCGTGACGCTCCTTGGATATCGTGGGCGCGAACCGACTTCACCTGAACGGCCTCGGGCCGATCCGCATAGAAGCGGTCGAGCGGGTAGCAGCCCGACACCAGTCCGAGCCGCGGACCGGTGGTGCAGTCGCTGAACGTGCGGCAGAAGGCGGCGCGCCGCAGCGGCCGCCCGGCGAGGAGATCGGCGGGCAGATCGTGATACGCCAGCACCATGCGGCCGAGCCCCACGACATCGGTCATGCCCGTGCGCACCGCGTGCTGCGCGACATGCGGCAGCCATTCCTGCAGGTAGCTGTAGGCCGATCCGACGAACATCAGCTGCGGAAAGGCGCGCTTGAGCAGCGCCGTCGCCCGGATGTGCCGCGCCACGCCGCGCAGCGGATCCTCGGGCGGCTCGTAGCCGTCGAGCGGAGGAAACAGCGCCGGCCGCTGAACGTGCGGATTGTAGTACGGGCTGCCGCCGGTCACGCAGATCCAGCGGACGCCGAGGGTTTCGAGCATCCGCAGGACCGCGCGCGTCTCGTCGAGCGCCTCGTCCAGGTGCTCGTCGCTGGTGACGACCGCAAATCCGGGATCGTCCGATCCTGCCGTTCCTGCCTGTCCGGCCCTTCCAGCCTCTCCTGCCCTTCCTGCCCTTCCTGCCCTTCCCGCCCGTCCCTCGTACTCGGGCTCGCCGATGCCGTCCGGCCGCCTCGCATACGGCACCGTGTCGAATGCCGACAGACGCACGACGACCTGCAGTCCGGGCACGCGGGCGCGAATGCGCTCGATCACGTCGCGCATGAAGCGCGTCCGGTGCTCGAGCGTGCCGCCGTACGCACCCGGCCGGCTGCGCGCGCCGAGCATCTCGTGGCCGAGATAGCCGTGACATGCCTTGATGTCGACGAACGCGTATCCGCAGTCGTAGGCGCGGCGCGCCGCCTCGACGAAATCGTCGCCGAGCCGATCGAGCTCGGCGTCGCTCAGCACGGTGACGCCGTTCGGGAATCGGCGATCGAGCAGCGGGTGATGCGCGCCGGCGAGCGGCGCCGGCCGATCGTACGCGTCTGGCCGCGAGTAGCGGCCGGAGTGCGTGAGCTGCAGGCCGATCCACAGATCGCGATCCGCGTTTGCGCCGAACCGATCGCGATGCGAGGCGATCAGCTCCTCGCGCAGCGCGGCAATCGCGCGGGCGGTCGCTGCCGACAGCAGCAGCTGGTGCGGGTTGGCGCGGCCGTCGTGCCGCACCGCGACCGCTTCGCCGCCCCAGATCAGCTTCGCGCCGCTTGCCCCGAAGCGGCGCCAGCGCCGGCGCGTCAAGTCGCTCGGCTCGCCCTCGCGCGTCCCGTCCCAGCCTTCCATCGGCAGCACGCAGAAGCGGTTGCCGATGCGGACGCCGCCGGCCTCGAGCGGGCGGGCGAACGGCGAGTCCGCCGGGGCGGCAATCGCGTCGTCGAAGTCGAGCGGAATCGCCGACCGCTCGAGGTGCGCGCGAAACGCAGCCGCGGTCTTGAGCGATGCCATTCTTGGATAGGTCACGCCGGATCCTCATCGACAGTCAACGACGCGGGCCCCGACAGAAATCGCCGATGATACGCTGTGACATGGCGGGGCGGCCGTCCGACATCGATCGCCGGGCGTTTCTCGAGTCGGTGGTCGCGGCTGGCGCGCTGCCGATCGTCCAGCGGACGCCGGTCGATCGCGCTGCGGCAGACGGCCGCGTCTACTGGATCGATGTTCTGCGCCGCCTCTCGGATCCGGTGCTGTCCAGGCTGGCGCGCATGCCCATCGAGCAGGCGGCGGGTGCCGATCGCGCCGGCGTCACGCGGCTCGAGGCGCTCGGCCGCCTCACCGCCGGCATCGCACCGTGGCTCGAGCTCGGCGCCGACGGCGAGGCCGAAGGACGCCTGCGCCGCGACTACGCGGAGCGCGCGCTGCGCGCGATCGCCCGCGCGGTCGATCCGGCGTCGCCGGAGTTCCTGAACTTCACCCGCGATCGGCAGCCGCTGGTCGACGCCGCGTTTCTCGCGCAGGGGATCCTGCGATCGCCGCACGTCCTGCGTGAGGGACTGGAGCCGGCCTCGAGGCGGCATCTGATCGCCGCGCTCGAGTCCACGCGCGCCATCACGCCCGGCTTCAACAACTGGCTGCTGTTCTCGGCGGCGATCGAAGCCGGCCTGAAATCGCTCGGCGCCGGCTGGGATCGCACGCGCGTCGACTACGCGCTGCGGCAGCACGAGCAGTGGTACAAAGGCGACGGCGTCTACGGCGACGGTCCTGACTTTCACTGGGACTACTACAACAGCTTCGTGATCCAGCCGATGCTCGTCGACGTCCTGGACGCGTGCAGGGACGATTCGGCGGCCTGGGAGGAGATCGCGGTCCGCGTCGATGCGCGCGCGTGCCGCTACGCGGCCGTTCAGGAACGGCTCATCGGCCCGGACGGATCCTTCCCCGCGATCGGCCGTTCGATTACCTATCGCTGCGGCGCGTTCCATCTGCTGGCACAGTCGGCACTGCGGCGTGCGCTGCCGGACGGCGTGGCGCCAGCACAGGTGCGCGGCGCGCTGGGCGCGGTGATTCGGCGCACGCTCGAGGCGCCCGGCACATTCGACGCCGACGGATGGCTGCGCATCGGTCTGTGCGGCCACCAGCCCGGGATCGGCGAACCGTACATTTCGACGGGCAGCCTGTACCTGTGCAGCGTCGCGCTGCTGCCGCTCGGTCTTCCGCCGACCGACGACTTCTGGTCCGCGCCACCGCAACCGTGGACGTCGGTCAAGGCGTGGTCGGGGCAATCTTTTCCAATCGATCATGCGAGCTCGTGAGTTCTGCACAGCGCCCGCGACGACTCGGAAACACGAAGGCGCGGCCCGTCCGCTAACCCGGCGCCGCGCCCTGGGTGTTGACGTAGACGGCATACAACGACTGGCTCGCGGTCATGAACAGGCGATTGCGTTTCGGTCCACCGAAGCAGAGATTGGCGCACGCCTCGGGCAGCCGGATCCGGCCGATCAGTTTGGCCTGCGGCGTCCAGACGGTGACGCCGTTGTAGCCGGCGCTGCGCCCGGCGTTGCTCGAGCACCAGACATGACCGGTGACGTCGCAGCGGATGCCGTCAGGCGAACACTTCACGCCGTCCACCATGAAGTCGGAGAAGCGCCTCGCGTTGGTCGCCTTGTCGTTGTTGACATCCAGCGCGAACACGTCGCCTTTGCCGCCGGGTCCGCTGTCGCCGGGCCCCCGCCCCGTGCTCACGATGTACAGCGTCTTGTAGTCCGGTGAAAACGCGAGGCCGTTCGGATCGGGGACCTGATCCTCGCCGACGACCTGCGCGATCGCGCCGCTCTTGTCGATGCGATACACGGCCGTCGGCAGTTCGCGCGGCTCGGGCCGTCCCTCGTACAAGCTGCGGCCGTACGGCGGATCGGTGAACCAGTAGCTCCCGTCAGGATGCGGGACGACGTCGTTCGGCGAGTTCAGCCGCTTGCCGTTCACCGATTCGGCCAGCGTCGTCACCGATCCATCGTGCTCGTAGCGCACGACGCGCCGGGTGAGATGCTCGCAGGAGATCTGGCGGCCCTGAAAGTCGAACGTGTTGCCGTTGGAATTGTTCGACGGCGATCGAAACACCGCGACGCGTTCGTCGTCTTCGATCCAGCGCCACTGCCGGTTGGCGGCGACGTCGCTCCACACCAGGTATCGGCCTTCGCTGCTCCACGCCGGTCCCTCGGCCCACAGCGCGCCGGTCCACAGTCGCTTGATTGGCGTGTTGCCCAGCCGCAGCGCGGCGAATTCGGGATCGACGACGAGGAGGTCTGGATCGGGATACGCCACAGGCGGCGCCGCCGGACCGAAATCGCGCGGCGGCGGAGCGGGGGGTTGCGACGGGGCCTGCGCGTGCGCGTGCGCCGCCGCGAGGATCGCCGCGGCAGAGGCGCCGACCGTCTCAAGAAACTGACGCCGTGAGGCCATAGATCAGATCCTCGATGGCCGCGACCTGGCGGCCGACTTCACCGTCCACTGCCGGCCGCCGATTGGTAGCGACCGCGTCGACGAAGTCTTCGATCAGCGGCAGATGTACGTTCGCCGCCGGCGGGTGGAGCTCGACCGCGTGTCGATCGTCGATGGCGATCCGCAGCTCGCCGGCGTTGAGGTTCGGGCACCGGATCGATCCGCGGGTCCCGAACACGTCGAGCGTGTCCTGACGGTCGCGGACCGCATGCGTGACCGTGACGCTCGCGCACGGACCGCCGTCGAACTGCAGCAGCGCGGCGGCGGTGTCCTCGACGTCGCGATCGAAGATGACGTCCGCGGTCAGCGCCTGCGCGCGTCGAACCGGGCCGAACAGGTTCACGAGCACCTCGAGCCGATGGCAGCCGAAGTCCATCATCGGACCGCCGCCGGCGTGCGCGCGACTCAGCAGCCAGCGGCGCGGATGGTCGGGCTCCGGGTCGAACCACTCGAAGGCGTTCATCTGCGCGACCACCGGCGTGCCGATCTCGCCGGCGGCGACGATCGCCTTCACGCGCTGGACGACAGGATAGAAGCGGCGGTAGTACGCCACGCCGAGCAGGACGCCGTGGGCGCGACACGCCGCGATCATGCGGTCGCATTCCGCAGCCGTCATCGCCATCGGCTTCTCGCAGAGCACATGCTTGCCTGCTTCGGCCGCGGCGATCGTCTGTTCGGCGTGCCCGTCAACCATCGTCGCGACGTAGACGCCGTTGATCTCCGGATCCGTGACGAGGTCCTGCCAGCGCGCGTACCATCGCCGCGCGCCGAACTCCGCGGCGGCGGCGGCCGCGAGCTCCGCTCGCGCGCGGCTGACGGCGATCAGATCCGAGGCCGGCGACTCGCGCATCGCGGGTGCGACCCGTCTGCGCGCGATATCGCCGGCGCCAATCAGTCCCCAGCCGAACACGGTGACGGTTCCATTTCAGCGTTGTCGCGAGATGTCACGAAGACACGAACGCGCGAGGGGAACGGTGATGTTCTTCGGGTCTTCGTGCCGTCGTGGCGGTTCATTCCCGTGTCGCTAGAACTTCACCTTGAACGCGAGCTGCACTTGCCGTTCGGTGGTCCCGCAGAGCGCGCAGGACGGGCTCGCCAGCATGGCCGAGATCGTCCCGAACGTCGGGTTGCCGAGCTGCCCGTTCGGTCTGTCGAACTGCGGATGGTTCAGGATGTTGAACACCTCGAGGCGCACTTCGGTCTGAACGTTGCCGATGGTCGTGTTCTTGATGGTCGAGAAATCGATGTTGAACTGGCCCGGGCCGCGGACCGAATTGCGGCCGGTGATGCCGAATGTCCCCGTCGCATCGCTGGTCTGCTGGAAGCACGACGTGTCGAACCACCGGTCGATCGTCGGATTCGACAGCACCGGATCGCACATCGTGTTCGGCCGGTTGGTGGTGATGCCAGTAGACAGCATCGACTGCGACTGGGTGATCGTGAGCGGCAAGCCGCTGCGCAGATAGAGGATGCCGCTCACCTGCCAGCCGCCCCAGGCGCGCTGCGCTGCCCACGGCAGCTCGTAGATCCAGTTCGAGCTGAAGGTGTGGGTGACGTCGTAGTCGGCCGGGCCGCGATTGTACTCGGGATCGAAGATGTTCGTCAGCGTCACCGTGCCGTCGTTGTCGGAGTTGAGATCGGTCGCGCGCGCGAAGGTGTAGGAGTTCAGGAACGAGAAGTGGTTGACGCTGCGCCGCTGGAACTTCACCAGCAGCCCGTTGTACTCGAGGTAGCCGGTGCTCGAGAGCGTGCCGACGGTGCGCAGGCCCGGATCCTGCTTCGCGAACGGGCGGTTGACGTTCTGATCGTTCACGCCGACGGTCGGCGGCGCCTGATTCAGGTCGGTCTTCAGGGCGGCGTTGTGGGTCCGCGATCCGGAGTAGGCGACTTCCGCCATGTAGTTCGCGCCGAACTGGCGCTGCACGTTGACGTTGAAGTTGTGCGCGCGCGCGTCGCGGAAGTTGACGTCGAAGGCCGAGCGCGTCGATCCGATCGGCGGCAGTTCCGGGTGCACGCCGGGCGGCGCCGGCAGTCCGTTCGACAGGATGATGTTGTTGTTGAAATTCGTGGTCTGCGCCTGCGCCTGCAGGAACGGCTGGTTCTGCGCCTTCGACGACGAGGTGCCGCCCGGCGTGAAGTTCCAGAACAGGCCGTAGCCGCCGCGGACGATCGTGCGGCCGTCACCGCGCAAGTCGTAGGCGAATCCGAGGCGCGGACCGAAGTCGGTCTTGGAGTAGGTCTGCAGGTAGCGCCCCACCTGAACGCCGTTGATCACTGCGTTATCGGACGCGACGACGAACATGCCGGTCGACGGATCGAAGTTCGACTGCTTGTTGTTCTCTTCAACCCACGGGACGAAGAGGTCCCAGCGAAGGCCGGCGTTGACGGTCAGCCGGTTGGTGACGCGGATGTCGTCCTGGAAGTACGCGGCGGCCTCGGGGCGGAGTTCGGTGTAGGTCCCCGGATCGAAGAGCGTGCGGCTGGCGTTGCTCGCGTAGCCGAGCAGGAAGCTCGCGAAGTCGAACCCGGTGTTGTTGAGCACCGTGCACGCGGTCGTGGTGCCGCCGCAGTTGGACGTCAGGTTCTGGTTGAAGTCGAAGCGGCCGACGATCGTGTCGGCGTTCAGGATCTCGCGCGACCGGTGCGTGAAGCTGCCGCCGGCCTTCATGGTGTGCTTGCCGGCGACGCGCGTGACGTTGTCGAAGACCTGGATGTCGTTCTGGTTGGTGATCAGCGGCTGGTTGGAGTTCGCGCCGATGTTCCGCATGCCGCCGTTGTTGAACATGATCTGGCTCATCGCCGAGGTCGTCGGGCCGAGGTTGACGCCGGGGATGCCGACCGACTGCGCCACGTTGGCGCCGTAGTCGATCGGCGTCATCAGGAACTTGATCGAGCTCCACCCGGCGCGGAACTCGTTCAGCCACTTCGAGCTGAACGTGTGCGAGTCGTTGAAGGCGAGGCCCTGCGCCGTGATGTTGCCCTCGCCGGCGCCGAAGGTGAACCCGGCGTCGCCATGCGGCAGCGTCGCCGGCAGCAGGCGGTGCGTCTTCTCGTAGCTGTA
>DATFWL010000056.1:0-26468 GCA_035259385.1 Vicinamibacterales bacterium
GTGGTGCTGCAGCCGCGCAGCAGGCTGCGCTGATGGTGGATGAGCTCGGCGACTGCACGCTGTGCGTCGCGTCGCCGTACGGGCGCGTCAACGCGAAGCAGATCACGGCGGCGCTGGAAACGGTCGATCCGATCGTCGCGCGCCGCGATCGTCCCGGCGGCCGCCGGGACTACGACGAGTGGCTCTCCATGCCCGGACAGATCCGCGCGTGGTACATCGAGGCCACCGGCCACGAGCCGGCCACGACCGATCTGGGCCGCCACTTGTATCAATGGCGCGAAGAGCACGTTCCGGCGACCGAGATCCGGCGGCGGATTTTCGTCGCAGCCGGCAAGTCGCGTTGAGCGCTGTTTCGCAGTGACCACCAGGCGGTTCCTCGTCGTGACGCTGGTGCTCTTCACGGTCCTCACGGCCGTGATGACCTATCCCCAGGTCTTCCACATGACCGACGGCGTCCACGACGATGGGGATCCGCTGATGGTGACGTGGGTGCTCGCGTGGGTCGCCCACCAGCTGCCGCGGGCGCCGGCACATCTGTTCGACGCGAACATCTTCTATCCCGAGCGGAGCACGCTGGCCTATTCGGAGACGCTGCTGGTTCCGGGCGCGATCGCCGCGCCGCTGCACTGGCTCGGGGTCGGGCCGATTCTGGTTTACAACCTCGTCTTCCTCTCGGGCTTCGCAATTTCAGGCGTCGGCGTGGCATTGCTGGTGCGGAGGCTGACCGGCAACGTCGGCGCGGCCATCCTCGCGGGAATCGTGTTCGCGTTCCCGCCATACCGGATGGATCACTACGCGCACCTGCAACTCCAGCAGTCGCAGTTCATTCCGCTGGCGATGCTGGCGTTTCACCGCCTCCTCGACACGAATCGACTGCGCGACGGCGTCTGGCTCGGCGTGTGCGTGGCGTGCCAGATGCTGTCGTGCATGTACTACGGTCTCTTCCTCATCCCGTACATGACCATCGTCTGCGGCGCACTGCTGATTGCCCGGCGGGAAATGCCGCGCCGGCGCCTGATCGCGCTGGCGGTCGCCGGCGCCATCGTGGCCGTGGCGACGCTGCCGCTCGGCCGCGCCTACCTGGCCGCGCGATCGGTGGTCGGCGAGCGCGCGCGTGCGGAGGTGGCATACGGTAGCGCGACGTGGCGCAATTACCTGGCGCCGCCGGAAGTGAATGTGGTGTACGGGAAGGTGTTCGCGCGGTTCATGGAACCCGAGCGACGGCTGTTTCCCGGCTTCATCGCGATCGCGCTCACTATCGTCGGCCTCTGGCCGCCGCTGTCTCCGACGCGAATCGCGTACGGCCTCGGACTGCTGCTCGCGTTCGACGTGTCGCTTGGCCTCAACGGTCTGATCTATCGCGGCCTGTACGACTACGTCCTGCCGTTCAAGGCGCTGCGCATTCCGGCTCGCATGGGGCTGATGGTCGGCTTCTCGCTGGCTGTGCTGGGCGGCTACGGTGCGGCGCGGCTCGCCGAGCGGCTGCGTTCGCCGGCCGCGCGCAGGACGGTGCTGGCCGCGGTCGGCCTGCTGATGCTGGCCGAGTACGCTTCGACGCCGCTCGAGCTCTTTCAGGCGCCGAGGCAACCACCGGAGATCTACGCGGACCTGCTCCGCGACCGTGGCGACGACGCGCCGACATCGGTGCTGTTCGAGTTTCCGACGCTGAGGACGAGCGATCCGGCGTACCTCTACTACTCGACATTCCACTGGCAGACGCTCATCAACGGCTACAGCGGTTTCTTTCCACCGTCGTATGTCGATCTCGTGCGCGCGATGCGGAATTTTCCTGACGAGCTGTCGATCGACATGATCAAGTTGCACCGCGCGCGCTACCTGGTGATCCACGGCGAGTACTTGAGAGGCGACCGCTACGAGACACTGGTCCCGCAGCTCGATCGCCGGAGCGACATGAAGCTCGTGTCGCGACGGCCCTGGCATCTGCCCGGCAAGCACGCCGAGATCAGTGTCTACCGCGTGCTGTATCCCTGACATGGCTGTGTTACGATGGCAGCACTTCATGTCGATGCTGACGCGCCAGGCTGGACTCGCCGGAGCGATCCTCGGCGCCAACCTGCGGTCGCCGGAGCTGCCTTACAAGGTCACCTTCGTCGCCACGTATCACTGCAACTTCCGCTGCGAGATGTGCAACATCTGGCAGAAGAAGAGCGTGAACGAGATGACGCCGGCGGAGGTCGAGCTCTTCTTCGAGCGCTGGCCGCAGTTCCGCTGGGTGCACCTCACCGGCGGCGAGCTGTTCATGCGGCGCGACCTCGACGATCTCGTCGCCGCGATCCAGCGCAGCTGCCGTTCGCTCTTCCTGCTCAACTTCCCGACCACCGGCTGGTTCGGCGACAAGACCATCGCGCTGGTCGAGCGCACGCTCGCGCGCGGCGTCGGCCGGCTGATGACGACGATCAGCATCGACGGTCCGAAGCCGCTGCACGAGGAAATGCGTGGACTGCCGGGAAGCTGGGACAGGGGCATCGAGACATTCCGCCGGCTCCGTGGCATCAAGCGGCCCAATTTTCAAACAGTCGTCGGCATGACGCTGATGGCGAAGAACGCCAGCAAGGTCGACGAGACGATTGCCGCCATCCGTCACGTGATTCCCGACTTCAAGCGCTCGGAACTGCACCTCAACGTGGGGCACGAGTCGGGGCACTACTTCGACAACGTCGGCTATCCGGTGGAGCAGCACCACGTCGACATCCTGCGCGCGATCGAGGATCACCGGGCGAAGAACGGATCGCCGCTGCATCCGGTGAAGTTCCTCGAGGATCGCTACCAGGCGCTGGTCAGCCGCTACTACGAAACCGGGAAGTCGCCGCTGCCGTGCACGGCGCTTTCCTCGTCGTGCTTCGTCGACGCCTACTGGAATCTGTACGCGTGTTCGATCTGGGATGCAAAGGTTGGCAACCTGCGCGACAACGCGTTCGACCTTCGCGCGCTGTGGGGCAGCGACAAGCGCCGGTCGCTGCGAAACGACGTGATCGACGAACGATGCTCGCACTGCTGGACGCCGTGCGAAGCGTATCCGTCGATTCTCGGCAACCTCGCGCGCGCCGTGGCAACTCGCGCAACCCAGCTCGAGCCGGCGCCGGCCGAAACGGTCTAACAGCGTCAAACCTCGTACCACTCTAATCTCAGCCGCACGAATAGCCCGGCGTACTGTTTGCTGACACGAGCGGCGGAGGTGCGGAGTGGTGAAGATGCTGCATCGCGCGGCTCTTCGTTCGGCTTCGGTTCTCACGGTTACGGCACTAACCGGAATTCTGTTTCCGACGACCGTGTCAGCCCAGGAACAGCCATCGCTCCTGGGAGACACAGTCAAGAAAGTCGTTCTTGACCCGACGACGTACGCCCCGGCGATCATCGCGTACGACGCCACGATGCGGGACTGGAACAGTTCGCAGCCGTTTTTCAGAAACGGCTATGTGGAGCACAACGAGCGCTTTACGCGCACCGGCCTGCCGAACGATCTGCCGATCAGTTACGAGGCCGGGCAGAGTCGCATCCTTTCGGACGCGCTCGTAACGCTCGAGATCTCAGTGGTGAACAACGTGGCCGACCGCCTGTTCGAGCGAATGCTGCTTACGCGCTTTCCGGACCATCCGAAGCTCGTGCGTGCGCTCGGCTGGGTCGAGCGTGGCGCGTTCGCGTCGTACATGAGCTATTCACTATCGGCGCGCCACTACCGTCAGGCGGCCGCCAATACGCAGCGCGCGCAACAACTGGGATTCCGCTAGGACCGTACGTGTGTAGCGCGAGGACTTCAGCCGAGCGGTTGACGCTCGCCTGAAGCCTTCGCGCTGCCCGCCAGCATGCCGGCGAGCGCCAGAATCGGCGCGTAAGCGATCAGGCGCGCGGTCAGGTCGAAGCGCTCCCGAACGCCGTCCATCAGCGGCGTCACGCCAATCACGTTCATCAGCAACGCAACCAACGCAAGCAGGATGACGAATGGCGATGCGCTTCGTCGCAGCGGCCGCAGTTCCACGTCTACCCACAGCACCAGGAACGCACACACGATTGAATAGGTCCAGGTCCGCGCCGTGTCCCAGACCATCACGTGCATCGACTGGGGAACCAGGCAGATGGCCAGGACGAGTGCAGACTCCCCGGAGATCGCGGCGAGGCCCTGCGTCTCGAACAGGACGCCGAGCAGCGCCAGGACCGAGGGCAGTACCAGCGCGATCATCGGCTGCGAAAGAATCCGCTCCTGGAAGTGTCCCTGGTGGAGCGTGTACGAATCGGCGAACGTGATCGTGATCCAGTGTGGGACGCGCACGTCGGCGATCGTGTCCGCCACGAACGGGTACGTCGACAAGTACGCCGTGAGCGATCGCTCGAGCCGATGAGGCGCGGTCGTGAGCCTGACGGCGATCAACAGGAACATCGCGATCGGCAGCAGCAGCGGCAGCAGGGCCCGTCGCCGCGGTTCGGCCTGCCGCGTCGCGAGCCACGCGCCCCAGCAGAACACCGGAAAGCCGACGAGCAGCGCGTTCTCGTGGACCAGGATCGCGACGGCCTGCACGGCCGCGCCGGCCCATACGCGGCGCCGGAAGAGCAGCGCCAGCGAGAGCAGCGTCAGCAGAATCACGATGTTGTCGTAGTAACCGATCAGGTGCGCGCTCATCACGACGAACGGCGACGACAGAAACACGAGCGCGGCCAGCGCCATGTCGGTCGACCAGCGTGACCGCCGCACGACGAGCAGCGCGACGTACAGCAGCGCGGCGCAGAAGATCACGAACATCGCGATCGCGAGCGCGTCGATCAGCCGTTCGCTGGGGCGCGTGCCGGCAAGGCCCGTGACGACGGAGAGCACGCTCCCGACCAGTCCCCGCTTGACGAACCCGAACCGGTAGTCGATCAGCCAGTGCTCCGTCGAGAACTTGTTGGGCAGCCGCGCCGCGCGCAGGATCGTCACGACGAGCGTCCACGCCATCGCGGCGGCGATTGCAACCTTCCTGATCACGGCACCTCGAACACGTGCAGCGAGTGATTGAGAATGGTCGTGCGCGGGTAGTCGAGCAGCCAGCGGTATGCCGCCGGATTCCTCAAGTACTGGCCCGACAGATGAGTGGCGCTGACGACGACGATGCCGCGCACGCGGTCTTCCTCGCCGAGGCTGCGGGCGGCGATGCCGTACGAGCGCGGATCGACGCCGCCGAAGTAGGCGAGGCTGACCGGCCGATCGGAGTGCGCCTGCTCGAATCGACGGAGCGCGATCAACCCTTGTCCCCAGTCGATGTTGCTGTCGGACAGCCACTGGTACGAGCGATCGGAGGCGACGAGCGGCGTGACATACGAAAGATAGTCCGGCGCATAACGGGCCACGTCGACAACCTGAATCGCGATCAGCCCGGCGATGGCGACGACCGCGGCCCGATGGGGGCGGACGGCCTCGTACAAGGTCGCGCACAGCAGGAGGAGAAACGGATACACCGGCAGGACGTACCGATCGCCGATGTTCAACCTGGTCGTCATCGCGAGCCCGAAGAAGAGCAGCGGAAACAGCATCATCACGGCGAGCCCGCGCGGCGCTGCCCGAGGGCGGGCCACGAGGCACGCGATCGCGGCGGCGCACATGATCCAGACCGTCGGCGGCCACTTCAGGAGCACGACGATGGGAAAGTAGCGCGACCAGCCGCCGCTCGCGCTGACTTCGCCGAGCAGGAACGACGGCTGTCCCCTCACCGCGTGCTGCGCCACCCCGCCGAGCGCCGCGATGTATTCGGGGGCGGGCAACCGCATCGTCCGATCGAGCGGACCGCTCACCGGCACGATGACGGTGCCCGATCGGCCGTACGGCCCGGCGAGCGAGCCGCTCCGGAATGTGACCGGGCCGACGTGGAACAGGAACGCTGCCCACACCGTCGTGAGCGCGATGGCGAGGGCCGCTCCCGCCTTGGCGAACCGCGCGCGACGCCCGGGTGACGTGCCGATCATGATCGCCAGCGCGAGCGCGACGAGCGGAGGCGCGGAGTACTTCGAGAGGAGGAGGCCGGCTAGCACGAGCCCGACCACGCACGTCGCGGCCCAGGACGGCTTGCGCTGCCAGCACTCGACAGCGGCAGCCGTGGCGAACAGAAACAGGATGGCGGTGCCATCGACCGTGGCGAGGGAGAAGTGGGCGATCAGCGCGGGAGAGCACGCGAACAGCGCGACGGCGACAGTGGCGGCCGGCTCGGACACGAGCCGCCGGGTCGTGGACCAGAGCAGCCACAGCAGCAGGAGCCCGACGGCGACGTTGACCGGCCGTGTGTGCCACGCGAGCGCGATCGGATCGGGTCGGATTGAAATCGTCCAGAAGTTCGCGCCGCTGGGCCCCTCGTTCTCGAGCGTCCATCGAGCCGATCGCAGGGCGATCGGCGCGGCGATCAGCAGGCGGCCCAGCGGCGGCTGATCGTTCCACAGGTCGAACCGCCCGTGCTGCCACGCGTCGAGCCCCGCGATGATGTGCGGCCCCTCATCGTAGGTGAGCGACTGCGTATCGATGAACCAGAGACACTGGCCGGCAAACGCGGCGGCGATTGCGATCGGGATCAGCAGCCGGGAACGCCGGGTGCGAGCGCCGGTAATGTGATCGGTCGTCAGAGCGCTAGCGGGCATCCGTCAGCAGGCCGGCCTCAGGATAGACTCTGAGGACGTCGACGTCGGGGAATTGCGCCACGCGCGTCAGCCACGGCGTCCGGTCGATTTGCGCGTAGTTGAGTGGCCGATGCCACTCCTGATAGCGGTTGCGATGCACGATGACGAACAGCACGTGGCGCTTCAGCAGCGCCTGTCGCGAGAGCTCGTCAGGGAAGCCGTCGAGGATGCGCGTCAGCGATCGATAGTCCGGCGACGCGAAGCCGCTGTACGCATCGACCACACCGTGCCAGTGCACAGTGGACCAGTACACATACGACGCGTTTTGCCACAACAGACCTTCAGGGGCGTAGGGCAACTCGAGAATCGCGAACTTGCCCGGCTGCTCGGCGAGCCACCGGTACACGGGGGGCGTCTCCGGCACGCGCACGAGCGAATCGCCGAGCGGGCGATCCATGCGCAGCGGGGCGACGAGGAGATCGAGGAACATCAATACCGCCAGCGCCGCCGGCGCCGCCGCGCCGAACCGGCGCAGCGACGGCTCCAGCGTGGCCGCGCCGAACGCCGACAGCACGCTCACGCTGAAAATCAACAGGACACCGAACCTCGTCGTCTGGCGCAGACCGTGCAGAATCGGGAGGACGACGGCGAGCGGTCGATACAGCGAGATGCCACCGATTCCGTATGGGCCGAATGACGCGGCGAGCCCGACCAGCCCGATGGCTGCGTAGGTCAGAACCACCGTGCGTGGCACCTTGACGCCGGACATCTTCTCAGAAGGCGCAAGCGCAGCGACCACGGCGATCGCTGCGAGAATCACCGCGACGATGCCTGGAAACAGATAATCGCGCGGCCGTACCAGCCAGCCTCCCCAGAGCCATTCGTGGAAGCGCGACGTGGACGAGAGATAGGTGCTGAGATCCGCTGACCGTTCGGCGATCTCCTCGATCGAGCGCGTCAGCCCGCGGGTGCGGTGAACGCGCTCGTAGGCGGCGAGGAGCGGCCCGACCGCGACCACGGTGGCGAACCCGGTCGCTGCGAGCAGCGCGACCGTTCGCGTCGCGCGCGCGCGGGCATCGGTCAGGAAGAGCACCACGCCGCCGACCACCAGCGCAACCGCGAGAAACACGCTGTAGTACACGCAGCAGTACGCTTCCATGGCGGTCGACACGCCGAGCCCGACTGCGTACTTCACGGCGCCCCGCTCGACGAGCAGGTGCAGGAACAGGAACGCGAGCGGAATCCACTCGAGCGCCGTGAGCTGGATCTGCGGGATATGGACGAACCGATAGGGCACGAACGCGTAGGCGATACCGGCGGCAACTGCCGGCCAGTGGCGCCCGGTGAGGTGGCGCGCCAGCAGGTACATGGTGATGCCCGACGCGGCGACCGAGATGAGGAAGACCGCGTTGTTCGCGAGCGCCGGCGTGCCGCCCAGCCAGAAAATCGGCGCGAAGATGGGCGCGTAGCCGAGGAGCGTTTCCGAGTAGAGCAGTGTGCGCGGTTCCGGCACGAAGATGTTCGCGTCGAGGAGATGCAGCGGACCGTGCGCGAGCGCGTGCGCGTCCCACGCCATGATCCACATGTTGAGCTGCGCGTCGGAATGCGTGAAGAAGGCGTACGACCCCGGCGCCAGAATGATCGGGAAGGTCGCAATCAGCGTCAGCGCGGCGAAGAGCGCTATCGCACCGTACGTTCGACGGTGGCCGGGATCGATCATGTCAGGGATCGCGCGCGCACCGCGATGAGTCGCAAGACATCATCCTCATCGAGCGCGCGTGCAAGTCAACCAAAAAGTACTCTAAAAAATTCAAAAGGAACTGCCGAGCGTACTAAAAGCGAACGCGCAACCCGCCGCCCGCCTGGACGCCGCCGGCCTTCACACCCGACGCGCTCGGCAGATCGATGCTCGCGGCCGCATACCGCACGAACACACCAATGCCATAGTGGGCGGAAAGCAAGGCCGACAGATCGGCGCCAATGTTTCCGCCTATTCCGCTGCCGCTCTCGTTGACCGAGCTGACCGTCGGCGTACTGCCCGTCACACTGAGGTTCGGCACGCCTTGCTGCATATGCACGATCGACGGTCCGCCGGCGAAGGCGAGCGTGAGATTCCCGCTGATCGGCATGGCAAAGACGGCCTGAAGATGCAGTCCTATCTCGCGCCGGCTCGAGCTGCCGGCGTCGAGCGACACGATCGTCGGGCTGGCGAAGCGAATCGGGCTCGGCACGCTGGCGGTCGTCGTGGCGGCGACGTCGCTGTGTCCGGTTGATACGGCGGCCGCGACGCCGAACCGCGGCCGGAACCGATAACCAAGGCGGACATCGAACAGCGCACCGGTCGCTGGCTCGAGGCGCGTCGCAGCAGACCCGTTCTCGCCGAAGATCGCGAAGGTCGTCGTGGTCGTGAGCGCCTCGGGCTTGCTCGCGAAGCCGGCATTGATGTCAACGAACAGCGGTCGTTCGGCCGCAGCCGGCTGCGAGCCGGCCTGAGCGAATGCGGGCGAGCGACCGGCAATCGCAAAAAGTCCCGTGAGCGCCAGCAGCGCCATCGTTCTCGTCATTGTGCCTCATCCTCGAGAGCCTGGCAGGCCAGGCGGGTTTGACGTGGTGAGCCGGTCGAGTCGAATCAGACGAGTCATGCGTCAGTGTGCGGCGGCGGAGCGGCCCTTCCGCCGAGTCCGCTTCGATTCGAGCACGATGATCGTGCGCTCCTCGAGCGTCACGCGCCGGGAGCGGCGCGACTGTCCGAGAATCTCGGCCAGGGCGACCAGCGTCCGCCGCTCGGACGCCGGCGTGTCGCTGCGCTCGGTCGCGTCACGCAGATCGAGCTCGAGCTGCGGCACCGAGTAGCCGGGCGCGAGCGAGATCAACGCTCGTCCGTTGCCGATCGGTACCAGCTGCACGCCAGGGAGACGGCGGAGCTCCTTCATCGGCGTCACCACGATCACCGCGTGGTTGCCGAACGCCGTGACCTGCGGCTGGCGGCCACGCCGCACCGGCGCCGCGGCGGTGACGTGGCGTTCGGCGAGCGCGACGATCGCCCGCCCGAGATCGTCGTCCAGGGCGGACAACCGCTCGATCACGTCCTCGGGCAGCGTGAGCGTGACGGCGCGCGCGGCACGGCCGTACTTCATCGGCCGCCCCGGTCCGTGCCTGAGTTTCATGGAACGTCTGCATGTTACCAGCAACCGGCGCGCGACGGCGTGTGAATTATTGCGTAATAATTAGCATCAGGCATATTTTCTGTTGCGAAATTCGCGACCCGACGTATGATGTCGTGCACTCCCTCCCACCTTCATCAGGAGCATCGTTCGTGAAAGCTTCCCGTGTGTTCATGGCCGCTGCCGGCGCTGCCGGTCTGGCCGCCTGCAGCAGCAGCAGCGCGCCGCTCAGCCCGAACGCGACGTCCGCCTCCGCCGCCGCGATCACCGCGCCGACACCCGATGCACCGGCCGACGGCGCTGCCGCCGGCTCGTATCGGCCGACGCTGGTCGTCAAGAACGGGACGTCGACGGCGACGAGTGGGATCCGGTTGTACGAGTTCCAGGTGTCCGATCGTTCCGATTTCGCGGTCAATCGTGCGGACCGTTTCACCAGCTTCGCGATCGTCGCGAACAAGAGCGGCATCCCTGAAGGCGCTGGCGGCACGACCAGCTACACGCCCGATTTCGACCTGCAGCCGACCACGCGCTTCTATTGGCGGTCGCGCATCGTCCAGGGCGCGGCCGCGTCGGACTGGTCATCGACCCGCAGTTTCACGACGCCGATCGCCGGCTTCAACCGCCCCGGGGAGCTCTACGATCCGCTCGTCTACGGATCGACCATCGGCACACCGGTCGGTTCGACGACGTTCGTGCCCGGCAGAGGCATTCGCCTCAACGACGGCAACTCGTACGTACGATATCAGCTCGCGCAGCCGATCAACGGCGGCGAGTTCTCGATGGAGGTCGAGGGGCTCAGACCGAACGGACCTGGCCCGAAGCTGAAGGTCTTCTCGATGAGCGACGGCACCGGCGACGTCTACCGGAGCAGCTACCTGCTCGTCGCGCAGTATCGCGGCGTGGCCGGGAATCCCGACAATTCGATCGCGTTCAAGGCGCTGCTCGGCGACCCCGCATACAAACTCGAACCGGACTTCGGCGGCCGCACGGTCATCGCGCTCGATCCGTCGCGCGCATACTTCTGGAAGGGCACCTGGAGCAACTTCTTCCGGCTCCAGGTGAACGACGGCATCGGCGGCGCATCGCTCTACGACCTGCGGCTCGGGTTGACCGACATCGGCTTCCCGGCCGGCGCGGCCACCTACAATCCGACGCCGCACTTTGCGTATCTCGGCGCCAACAACGGCCCGTTCGGAGAGGAAGACGGATCGTTCCCCGGCGCGACCTACCGCAACGTCTGGATCGGCGCCGGACCACGCCCGGCGTCACTTGGCAGCGCGCTGCAGGTGGTCCGATGAGGCGCCTGACACACCGCTCGATGCTGCTGATTGTGGTCGCGTCGATCGCGGCCGCGGCGTCGTTCGCCGGCTGCAGTTCTTCGTCGACACCGCTCTCGCCGGCGACGACGACGCCGGCAACCGTGCCGGACGCGTCGCTCAAGGCGTCGGCGCCGACCGTTCAGTCGCCTGTCAACGACGCGCGATCGTCCTCGCTCTCGTCGACCACGCTCGTGGCGGGCGCCGCGACGCCACAGTACGCACAGCTCGCGCTGCAGTACAGGTTCCAGGTGTTCAGCGACACCAGCACGCTCGTCGTCGACTCGGGCCTGATGGCGAGTCCGAGTTATACGGTCACGACCACGCTGACGCCGCTGAAGCGCTACACCTGGCGCGTCCGCGCGGAATACGAGGGTGCCGCCGGCCCGTGGTCGTCGACGGCCTCCTTCACGACGCCGCAGCAGCCACCGGCGTACAACAAGCCGATCGGCAACTGGCAGGGCTGCGCCGGGCTGACCTCGACCGCCCTGGTGACGTGCGTCTGGAATGCCGTGCGGCCGACTGATTCGGTCGGCGACCTCGAGGTCGTGAAGCGCGTCGCGTGGTTGCTTCGCGGCGACGGCGCGGGTCTCCTGATCAAGAACAGCGGCGAAAACGCCGTGCTGTGGGCTGGATACAGCTTCTCGGCGAGCCGCATCTGCTTTGCCGACGGCCATTTGTTCAAGATCATCGGCGACGCTGGTCCGGGGGGCGCCAACGCACCGGGGTTCTCGGACAATGACTTCGTCGATCCCTCGCAGTGCGTGCCCGCGATCGATCCGAGCACACCTTAGGGGTTACACGTCAATGGCTGATGGCTGATGATGATGGCAAATAGCGGATGGATCGATCCATTAACCATAGCCATCAACCATAGCCATCAGCCATCAGCCATCAGCCATGACGCGCCGTGGATCGCGCCGCGCCAAAGGCGTAGAGCAGGCCTCCGGGCAGATTGCCGACAACGCCCAGCGCGACGAACAGCACCGACAGCGCGAACGCCGCCGGCGCGGCGACGCCGGCGCGGCCGAAGAACCACACGAACGCCGCCTGGCTTGTGCCGATGCCGTTGAAGGTGACCGGCAGCAGCATGACGAGCAGAATCAGCGGCACGAAGGCGAGGTAGGTGGCGGGCGGCACGGCGATGCCGAGGCCGCTGCCGAGGAAGTACGCCTGGATGATGCGCAGCATCTGGACGGCGATCGAGCCGAGGAGGACGTTCACCAGCGAGCCGTGGTAGGACGAGTAGCGCCGGATTGAGGCCAGCAGTCCGTCGCCGAACTCATGCGCGCGCGCCGGCAAAAGACGGATCGCGCGCGCCGCCAGTCGCGCCGCACGGTCGCTGAAGACCACGACGAGCGTGAGCGCACAGATCGCTCCGGCGGCGATCAGCGACAGCACGATGGTGCGATTGCCGGCGAGATCGCGCGCGAGCAGCAGTCCCACCGCGCCGACCACCAGGATCGACGCGACGCCGAGCATGCGGTCCATGAACACCGAGGCCACCGCGTCGCGCCCGCGCACGCTCAGGCGCGTCATGCTGTAGGCGCGCACCGCGTCGGCGCCGATGCTCGCCGGCAGGAACGTGCCGACGAACGTGCTCACGAAGAAGATCCGCATGATCCGGCCGAGCGGCGGCCGATCGGCTGGATCGATGATGCACAGGAGCAGCAGCCAGCGGCAGGCCATCAGCGCGCGATCGACCAGAACCAGCGCGACGGCGATCGCGATGAGACGCCAGTCGGCGCCGGCGAGCGCCGCCAGCACCTCCGACGGGTGGCTGCGCCAGAGGATGTAGGCAGTCAGGCCGGCGGCGACGGCCGCGCGCGCAGCCGTTTTCAAGGCTGCGGGCTGGGAAGCGTCTCGAGATGGCGGTCCGGATCGTGCTTCACCTGGTACGCGCGGACCAGGAACTTCGCGTACGGCACGAACTGCTTCATCGCGCCGACGTTGACCTGGCACGGGCTGAGGCAGGTGGGGCAGATCGAGTCCTTCACGTGTTCGCGGTGGGCCAGGTTGTCCGCCCTGAAGTACAACTCCTCCGCCGGCGTCGTGAGCACGTTGCCGATCGCATCCGAGTTCTCGCAGTAGTGCAGATCGCCGTAGGGGTTCAGCAGCAGCCCCTGCGTCCGGAACGGACAGGGCATCGTCCGCTTGTAGCCGTTGGCGATCATGTCGGCATAGTGCAGGTACAGAAATGCCTGACCGCTCAGGATGGATTCCTCCTCGACCCGGCCGAGGAAGAACTTCCGCATGAACTCTTCCTCGCGCTCGTGGAACCCGATTTTCTCCTCGAGCGCCTTGTTGTTCAGCATCGCGTCGGTGAAGCGCAGCATGTTGAACACGATGTCGAGCTTCTTCGAGCGGGCCCAGGTGAGGATGTTCTGCGCGTCGTCGAGGTTGGTGGCGAAGATCGTCGCGGCGATCCCGAACTGAAAGTTCGGGCACTCGTCGGACAGCGCCTGCATCGCTGCGATCGTCTGGGTGGCCTTGTCGAACCCGCGCTTGACGTGGCGGACCTGATCGTGCACATCGCCGATGCCGTCGAGCGAGACGCGGATGCTCACCAGCAGGCCGTGGTCGGCGCAGAACTTCACGATCCGCGTCAGCATCGGGATCGCGCGGTGCGGCGTGAGGCCGGTGGTGTTGATGCCGATCTTGCGGAGCCGCGGCAGGTGACGGTGGAACATCTCGACCATCTCCGGCAGGTCGTTGCGCGTCGTCGGCTCGCCGCCGGAGATGTTCAGGTTCTCGATCGCGCCCCAGAACGGATGCTGCAGCACCGGCTCGAGCTGCGCCAGCGTCATGTCGCGCTTGCGCTCACCGTGCTTCCAGTTGTTGCACATCTCGCACTGCGCGTCGCAGACCCACGTGCAGTTGTAGATGAGGACGGTCGGCCGGATCGGCTTCAGCTTCGACACCACCAGCGTGTTGGCGAGGTCGCGCGGCACGCCCGCCGCCGCCTGAGCGAGGTACCGAAGGGTGAAGGCGCCTTTCGACATCCGGGTTAAGCCATTGTACTTCAGCCGCCTAGCGCCATCCGGGCTCTTTCGACGCTCCGGTACAGCCGCAGCGTGCCGTCTGCAGGACCTTCGTACTCGACCGTGAAACGTCCGCCGTAGCCGCCGTCGACGAGCGACTGCAGGACCGGCGCGAGATCGACGTCGCCCTCGCCGAACTCGCAGTAGTCGCCGCGCTCGAGCCCTTTGAGGTGCACATGGCTCACCAGCGGCCGGACGACGCCGAGCGCATCCAGCGGATCGACGCCCACCTTGGCGAAGTTGATCGGATCGAAGTTCATCCGCATGTTGGGCCGCGCGACCAGGCCGAGCACTTCCACGGTCACCTCGGGATCGAGCGAGGCGCCGTCGTGGTTCTCGAACACGAACGTGACGTGCGGATGAGCGTCGGACAGCCGCGAGAGGTTGGCGACGACCGTCTGCCGCGCGGTCGGCGAGTAGTCGGCACGCGCGAGCCGTCCGAAGAACAGTCGGACCATGTCGACGCCGAGCGCGTTGGCGATCGCAACCTGCCGCGCCACCGACCTGAACGTCTCGTCGATCTTCGGCGCGCGGTCGTAGAAATCGCACCAGCCGCCCGACACGACCCGCACGCGGAGGTTGTACTTCGCGACGGCAGCGGCCACACGCGCGATCGGCTCGCCCTTCTCGAGGAGGTGGTGCAGGTTCAGGTCGACGTCCTGCAGGCCGAGCCGGGCGAAGATTTCGAGCGTCGGCAGCAGCGGCTCGCGCTTGTGCGAGGTGGTCGACGCGAGCACGCGCGCGGCGCCAGCCATCACAGGGCCGGGAATTCCAGCGACTTCCGATACGCGGAATTCACCGTCTCGGGCATGCCCCAGTACTTGAATTCGGAGTGCCGGCCGACGTAGCGCAGGTTCGGAATCTTCTTTCCGCGCTCGACGTAGCCGTAGTAGATCGCAAACGCCTGCTCCGACTGCTGCGGGTAGGCCTTGTCGGCAAACAGGTTGTGCTCGCGCGCGTAGTCGATCGCGTTCTTCGGAAAGTACGCGCCGGCGCCGGGCAGGATCGGCACCTCGATCAGGATCAGCGTGTCCGGGCTCTGGTGGCGCGTGATCACTTTCATCTCGGTGACGCGCGTCTGGAACTCGCACGAGGAGTAGTGCAGGGACTCGGCGCCTTCCGGGAAGGCATGGGCAAGCCCCGGAACGAGCAGGGGAATCATCATCCGGCCGGTGTACGGCAGCCGATTCTCCCCCCACAGCTCGTCGATGTCGATCGTGCAGAACACTGTGTGGTAGTCGGCGAAATAGTGCTTCTCACCGCTCGCCAGCCGTACGAACGGCCTGGTGTGCTCGTCCCCGATGCCGGCGACGGAGTCCCTGATCACGGTCGCGCGCGCCACCATCGCGTCCCAGACGGCATTCCAGCCGTGCTTCGGATAGACCTGGAACGTGATCCCCTTGCCGAGGGTGTGGTCTTCGAATTTCAGCGGGTCGTAGCCGGACAGACCGCGCGCCACGCTCCTGTCGCCCGGCTTCGTGTAGGCGTGATGGAAGCGATCGGCCCAGACCATCGACGTCTCGAGCTCGTCGCCCGGGATGTTCCACATCTTCCAGGTGTAGTTCGCCATGAACTTCTCGTACAGCGTCGGGCCGATCGCGGCAGTGAAGTAGTCGGCGAACTTGCAGTGGCCGAGCTCGGGCAGCTGGCTGTCGATCAGCTTGAGGTTCTGGTCCCGATTCTGCCGGACTTCGCGCTCGATCCGATCCTTGTCGGGCATCGCCGCGATGTCCTGGTAGTGCACCGGATAACGGTACTTCCGCTGATCGCCTTCCACGAACGTGAAGAGCCGGCGATCGATCCGGAACAACTCGCCGTTGGTCAGCGCCACGATCGTCGCGTTCACCGGGTCTTCTTCGCCGCCCGGCCAGAACCAGATGTGGGGACCGAACTCGTAGGGATGGCCGCTGTAGGTGCAGGTCCGGGCGAGACCGCCGACCGTGCGGTTGCGCTCGACGACCGTGACGTCGTAGCCCTTTTCGCTCAGATAGTAGGCAATCGACGATCCGGCGACGCCGCCGCCCAGCACCAGTATCCGCTTGTTCATCAGTTGGCACTCGTGATGCGAAACATCCGGCGTCCCGCACTGACCGCGCGCCCGAACGATCGGCCGCGCGGCAGCAGCGTGATCGCGCCGTCGCTCGCGATCGTCAGGCACCGGCCCCCCTGCAGCTGCTCGAGCCGCGACCCGATCATCGTCCGCACGCCGTAGCGCGCCGTCAGGTCGCCGAGCGACAGCGCGCGCCCCGGCGCCAGCAGCAGCTCCACCAGGATCCGAAGAGTGACGGAGCGGTCGGGCAGGGTCATGAAATGGAAGAGAAAGCCGCCGAGCGCGAGGTGCGTCAGGGCGAGGAACAGCCGGCCGTCGGCATCGAGCGGCCGGCCGAACAGCAGCCGATCCGCGAAGACGGCGAGCGGCGCGGTCACGAACGCGACGGCCACGATGGTGACGTACACGTTGCCGCGCGTTCTCACCGCGGAGACGATGGCAACCAGCACGGCTTGCAGCGCGAACAACGTGAGCACCGCGACGACCAGGCGGAGCAGCACCGCTACTTCACGCCTCCGCCCATGCCAAGCGAGAACACCTTGAAGGAGGCGAGGGTGCCGGCGGCCATCACGAACCCCTTCGGCCGAAGACGCAGTGTGCCCCCGCGCCGGTCAACCCAGCCGCCGCGGACGAGGTTCGGCAGCCGCCGCGCCAGGATTCGATCGAGCTCGCCGTCCCCTTCATACGAGCGGATCAGTCGATCGCGATGGCGCAGCGCCGGTTCGTTGAAGAGGTCGTACATCAGGCTGCCCGAGAACCCCCACAGCAGACTATAGAACGCGTTCCACATCGTCAGGCAGGCGAGGAGCTGCACCAGCAGATCGCAGAGGAGGCCGAGCCCGTCCTCGATGCGCTCGAGCGGCCACAACGCCTGGTAGGCGAGCGCGGTGGCGGCGAGCAGCAGCACCGCGTAGCCGAGAAAGAACCGCTTGGGGTCTCGCGGTTGGAACACAAACACCGTCGCCCAGGAGAGTGCGAAGAACACGGCGATGGCGCCGACGGGCAGCAGCAGTCGAATCACGCGACGCTCCCAACTACGTCGCCGCGTCTCGGGGGAACGCAAAGGCCGCAAAGAACGCAAAGAACCTTGAACCACAGAGACACGGAGACACGGAGACGGACAAAGGGGTGGCAGCCAAGGGTTCGGCGCGACCGCCCGCGAAGCGGGCCACGCGCTGGCATCGCCAGCCGTCGGTCGCGCCTCACCTCTGCGGTCTCTGCGCGCTCTGCGGTCAAATCAACCCCGCCGCGAGCCAAGGCGCCCGCTACGCAAAGTGGTGCTCCCGCATCCAGTGCACGTTGTAGGAGACGGGATCGTCCTTCAGGGAACCGTCACGGAATGCCGTGGCCATCTCGCGGATCGCGATTTCAACCGTCTTTTTCGGCGAAAAGCCGGTGGCGAGCAGCTTGTCGGAGCACACGAAGTACGACCGCGGATCGTTCGAGGGCTTCACCTCGACGGTCGCCGGGATCTCGCGCGTGACCGCGTCCGCGATCTCGCGAACGGTCAGGTTCTCGAACCCGGCGTTGTAGACCCCCGGAAGGCGTCGATCGCACGCAAACAAGTACACGTCGACGAGATCGTCGATGTGAATGTTGGGCCTCGTCTGGTCGCCGCCGAGCACGGTGATCGTCCCCCTGGTCAGCGCCTGCATCGTCAGCATGTTGACGACGACGTCGAGGCGCATGCGCGGTGACAGGCCGCAGACCGTGGCCGGGCGGATGATCGTCGTGGTCATCGTGTCGCCGTAGCTCATCAGGACGCGCTCGGCGACCATCTTCGTCTTGTTGTATTCGGAGAGGGGGACGAGCTCGAGATCTTCCGTGACGCGTGCCTCCGACTTCAGCCCGTACACGCTGGCCGACGAAGCGAAGATGAACTGCCTCACCCCCTGGCGCGCTGCGCGATCGACGAGCCGCATGCCGGCCAGGACGTTCACCTCCCACGACGAGTACGGATTCAACTCGACCGACGGATCGTTCGCGATGTTCGCCAGGTGAAAGATCGTGTCGTAGATGGAGAGGTCCACCTCGTCGATCTGCCGGATGTCCATCGCGCGCACCGTCAGGCGCGGGTCCGGCGCGAGCCGGTTGCCGAACCACATCGTGTCGAGGACGGTCACCTGATGAGTTGTGCGCGCGAGCACAGCTTCGGTCAACTTCGTGCCGACGTACCCGCACCCGCCCGTGATCAGGACGTTCAGAGGGCACCGTGCCGGTGCTCGCACAAATACTGATCGAACCAGTAGTGCAGGATCACCTGATGCGCCGACTCTGTGAAGCCGTAGCGGGAGAGCGGCACGTAGAAGTTCAGATCGCCGAGGGTCCGCGCGCGGTTGTCCGCGCCCATGCCGGTGAGCGTGACGGCGCGCATGCCGAGCGTCCGGGCCGCCTCCAGCGCCCGGACGATGTTCGGCGAGTTCCCGGAGCTGCTGATGGTCACGAGCAGATCGCCGGGCCGCCCCAGCCGCTCGAGCGGCAGCGAGAACACCTGATCGTAGGCGATGTCGTTGGCGGTGGCCGTGAGCAGCGCGAGGTCGCTGAACGACAAGGCGCGGAGGTGGCCGTTCTTGCAGGCATCGGCGGCCATGTGGCTCGCCATCCCGGCGCTGCCGCCGTTGCCGATGATGTAGAGGTAGCCGCCGCCCTCGTGCGTGGTGCGGGTCATCGACACCCATGTCGCGACGGCGTCGGCGGCCTGGAGATCGGCGCCCGCACGATCGGTGACGGCCATTCGCCGCAGGCCGCCGGCGATGGTCTCGTAGTAGTCGGTCCAGGCTTCCACGTCAGATCACGATCTTCGCAATGGTGAGAAATTCCTGATCGGAGATCGGCCGCTCGTTGCAGCGGCGCTGCGCCATCGCGGCGGCTCCGATGCTCCCGGCGAGCGCGACCATCCGCGGCGCCAGGCCGAGGCACGCGGCCAGGCTGCTCAGCGCGAAATAGGCGTCGCCGCACCCGATCGTGTCCACGACGCTGGTACTGAGCGTCGGCAGCGCGTACCGCTCGTCGTGCATCCGGACCATCACGCCGTTCGCGCCGTCCGTCACCGAGAGCTCCTCGCAGCCGAGCAGCGCCGACATCCTGTCGACCAGCACTGGCAGCGCGTGCCCCTGCTCGTGCAGGCTGAGCTCGGCCTCGGCCCGATTCAGGCTGTAGTAGTCGGCGCCGGCGTACTTGGTCGGCAGGTTGTAGCCGTAGTTGCTCGAATTCACCTGGACCATCGCCGCGACAGCCGCCCGCCGCTCACGCGCGATCTCGCGGTTGATCTGCGCCGCGTCGAGCAGCCCGTGGCCGAAATCGGCGAGCAGGACGAGATCGTAGTCGTCGAAGTCGGGGAACTGATCGCGGCGGACGCCCTCGAGCGCCAGCTGCTTCGCCTCGAACAACGGGTAGCCGGTCGCCTCGTCCACGAACCGCGTCTTGACCAGCGGGACGTCGGCGACCGGCGTCACCGTGACGTTGGCGGGCACGTCCGAGGCGGTCAACCCGTTCGTGAAACAGTGCACGCTCCTGACGAATCCCGCCAGGTGCAGCGCGACGATGCCGGCGCCGCCGATCTGCCGGATCCGCCCGGTCTCGAGCCCGGCGACACAGCGCGATTTCTGCGAGATGTTCTCGACCGACACGTCCACCCACTCGTCGATGATCGTTTCGCCCAGCAGGCAGACGCGCAGCCGGCTCGCCGACACCAGGAAGCTCTTGATCTCTTCGAGCCGGAAACCGCGGCTCGACAGATCGCGGAACATCACGCGATCGTTGCGGAGCAGCGGGTTGTCCTGGGCGGCTTCCGGCGACGCCAGCAGGAAGTGCGACAGCTTGGTGGACGAGAAGGTTTCGCCGGAGGTGAAGTGAATCCGCCCGCCGTAGCCCTCGACGAGCGCCTTCTCGTGCGAGATGTTCGACGTCTTGTCGAGCAGGAGGTCCGAGTACTCGGGGCCCTTCACGTAGACGTCGGGCCGGAGCACGTCGAGCGCGGCGACCGCCGACGGCTCGTCGACGATCGCCACGTAGTCGACGATCTCGAGCGCCGCCACCTGGCGGGCGCGGTAGTCCTCGCGCATCGAGACCGATCGCTTCTTCGTGATGTGCTTGTCGGCGGTGAGCGTGACGACGAGGAGGTCGCCGAGCGCGCGCGCTTCCTCGAAGTGAATCATGTGGCCGACGTGGACCAGATCGAACGCGCCGTGGCAGAGCACGATCGTCCGATCGCGGAACTGGCTGCGGATGCGCGCGAGATCGGCCAGCGGCAGGATCTTCTGCTTCCAGCCGTCGGCAGCGGCGCCGGCGGCGCTCACCGGCCGGATCGGCGAGACCACGCGACGCTCACTCATGACGGCCCCGCTCGAGCGCGTGGATCAGCGTGAGCGTGCGCCACACGTCGACGAAATTCTTCACCCGAAACGCCTTGCTCTCGCCTTTCTGACGCTCCATCAGGTCCATCGGCACTTGTACATAGGTCGGCGCCTGACGCAGCGCCTTCACCAGGACTTCCGCCTGGAATCCGTACCCGCCGGATTCGATGCGCAGGCTTTTCAGAATCGCGGCCCTGTGGATCTGCAGGCCGTTGTAATACGTCAGCCGCCACCCGGTGATGAGGTTCACGATGTACGTGAAGAGCTTCGAGACGAAGGTCCTCGTCCACGTCCGCGACCTCAGCATGTCGTGCGTGTAGCCGATGATAACATCAGCCTCTCCGGTGCGACGAAAGAACTCCCGCAGCGTGGCCCACCCCCACGCGTTGTCGCCGTGCACCATCACGATGTGCGCGAGCGACGCGGCGTCCACGCCGCGGCGATAGGACCAGCCGAAGCCCATGTTGCGCTCGTTCTTCAGCAGTCGCACCGCGGGAAAGCGCGCCGTGCTCGCCTCGACCAGCGCCGCCGTCTGGTCCCTGCTGCCATCGTCGACGACCAGAATCTCGTGCGGCAGCCCGAGCGGCTCGAGCGCGGTGGTGATGTTCTCGAGCGTCGCGACGATGTTCTCGGCTTCGTTGTAGGCGGGGATGATGACCGAGAGCGATCGGTCGGCGGAGCGGCCGCCGGTCGTCGGAAAAGGCACGCTATACTTTATCCCGCTCCACTCGATGTTGCACCCTTGGTCCCGCGCCTCTCGAGCGACGATCGGAGGCCTCGCCGGCGCGTGTGCGTGGCCGCTCGTCGCGGCGGCGGCGCCGTGGCTCCCTGAACCGCTGCGATTCCTGAGCGGCTGGTTCCTGTTCACGATCGGACCGGGGTTCGTCGTCGCTGGTTCGGTCTCGCGCGAGCTCGACGCGCTGACGCGCGTGATCCTGATGCTCGCGGCCGGCAGCGCCGCAGCGCCGGTCCTGGTCGATCTTCTCGGACGCGCGCATCTGCTGTCCGCCTTTCCGTACGTCGCGTCTGCGCTCGCCGGCGCGTGCGCCGCCGCCGGCATCGGTGACAGGGGCGAACGGCGCCGCGTCGAAACCGGCGACGCGATCACGGGCGCGGCGCTCGTGACGCTGGCCGCGGCGCTCGGCGCGATCGTGTTCTGGCACCGGCTGTCGATCGCGAGCGACGGAGTCGCGGTGTTCGGCGACTACGACTCGGCGGATCTCTCCTGGTACGCGGCCGTCGCGTCCGAAGCCTCGCACACGGTGCCGCCGACCGCCTCGTACTATTCCGGCCATCAGCTCAACGCCGCCTACTATGCGCATCTGATCGCGGCGATGGTGCATCGCTTCTGGGGCGTGCCGGTACTGTCCATCTTCTTCCGCTACGCGTGGCCGACCTATGTGTCGCTCACGGCCGCGACCGCGTTCGTGCTCGTGCGGCTGCTGGCATCACGAAGCGTGGCGGCGCTCGCCGTCGTCTTCCTGCTGATCGGCAGCGATTTCTCTTATCTCGCCGCCTGGTTTCTTCCACACGCCGCCGTGGACTGGGACTATCTGCTCTGGCCGACGAACTTCCTGTCGCCGACGATGCAGGTGATGCACTTCAGTACCTGGTCGCCGTCGCTGCCAGTCTACCTGGCGGCGCTGTTCGCGATCGTGCGCGCGGTTCAGACGCAGGCGTGGGGATGGGTGGCCCTCGCCGGATTCCTGATTGGCATCCTGTTCGAGTTCAAGCCGTTCGCGTGGGTAGTGCTGATGGGAGGACTCGGCGCCTCGATGATTTTCGCCGGCGGCGACCGGCCGGCGCGACGCCGCTTCGCCGCGACGATCGGCGCCGGCGTGCTGTGCTCGCTGCCGTTCGTCTGGGGCGCGGCGACGCTGGATCCCGCCGACCGGCGCACGCAGCTCGTCATCGACTTCTTCATGCTTCCGAAGCGGATGCTGATCAAGATCGATCTGACGCGTGAGTTCCTTCGCGAGGCGCGGCGGCTGGCCCCGGTGCCGTCGCTGCGGACGCCGATCTTCGTCCTGCTGGCGACGGTCGTGTTCCTGCTCGTCGGCATCGGCGTCCGCTGGCTGGGCGTCCCGGCGATGTGGCGCGCGATTCGAGCACGGGGCGGCGGCGATGCGGCGGCCTGGCGACTGCTTGCGTGGACGGTCGTCTCCGGCATCGCCGTGCCGTTCGCGCTGACGACCAATCCGTACGTCGATACGCTTCAGTTCTATCTCGCCGGCCTCTACGTCATGTGGATCTTCGCTGCGTATGCGCTCGTGACCTACGCGCGGCGGCATCCAACCGCGGGCGCGGTTGCGATTGCCGCGGCGCTGATCGCGGCGTTTCCATCGTCGGGCCACTATCTCGCCTGGAAGTGGACCGAGCAGACGCGGGCGCCGCGGGTGAGCCTGACCGGTCCCGAGGTCGTCGTCGCCGAGCGTCTGCGCGCGTTCGATCCGGAGACGACCGTCGTGCTCCACGATCGGCCGCTGTCGCCGTCGCTGACCACCATCCTCGCGGCGCGCCGGATCGTGCTGGGCTGGGACGTGCGGTATTCAGCCGTGGGCGGGGAAGAGCGATTGCGGGACGTGAATCGCTTCTATGCCTCCGCCGGCGGCGACCCGGCCGCGGCGCTCGACACGCTGCGCAAGTACCACGTCACGCACGTCATCGTCCGCCCGCAGGAAGATCACGTCCACCCGGCCGTTCTCGCGAGACTCAAACCGATCGTCGAGCAGCAGAGCGTCGTGCTCTACGAAGTCCCGCCGCTCGAGTCGGGGACGGGGAGGACAGATGGGACGGATAGGACAGATGGGACGGATAGGACAGATGGGACGGATAGGACGGATGGGACGGATGGGAGGGATAGGTCGGATGGGAGGGATAGGTCGGATGGGAGGGATAGGTCGGATGGGAGGGATAAGTCGGATGGGAGGGATAAGTCGGATGGGAGGGATACGTCGATGGGAGGGATGGGACAGCGCAGACGAATGCGACAGATAGGACGGATGGGACGGATAGGAGAGATGGGACGGATGGGGCGGGATAGCACTGATGGGCCGCCGTAACAGTAACCACAGGTCTCCATCGCCCTCATCCGCCTCATCCCTCCCATCCGCCTCATCCCTCCATCCGTCTCATCCCTCCTATCCCTCCCAGCGTGGTCCGCGTCTTGCTGATTTCATGCTCGGCGATGCGGATTACGAAGACTCAGGGGGTGGACGATGATTCGTCGCATTCTGATAGGAACAGTATTGGCGGCATCTGTAAGCGTCGTGGCGATGGCGAACCATCCGGCGACGTTCGTGTTGCGGAACGGCGAGCGGGTGAGCGGAGAACTCAGCTACAAGGGGGGGACCAGCTACACGCTGAACGGCAAAGATTACCCCTCGGATGAGATCGCGCTCATCGAGTTCGTACCCGGCACGCCGTCAGCAGCCGAACTCCAGCAGGTTCCGAACGTCAACAACAACCCGAGCGAGCACGAGCGGCACATATTCGTGACGCGCAGCGGGGAAGTGATCTTCGGGAAGATCTACCAAATCAGCGCCGACGGCAACACGTTCACGTACGATCGGCGCGAAGGCGGACGTCACGATATCTCGTCCGATCAGCTCGCGCGCGTCTACGTGAATCCGGCCAGCGCGCGAAGCGTCTACGCGTCGGTGCTCAACAACGCAGCCCCCGCGGCTGTCGGCACGAGCGGATCGACGATCCGCGTCAACGCCAACCAGGCGTGGACGGACACCGGCATCACGGTCAAGGCGGGCGACAAGGTCGTCTTCCAGGCGAGCGGCGAGATCACCTACGGGCGCAGCCCAGGTCAGACGGCGACGCCCGACGGTGGCGCGGATCGCCGTGCGCAGTACCCGATTCCCAGCGTGCCGGTAGGCGCGCTGATCGGCAGGGTCGGCAACAGCGCGCCATTCGGCATCGGCACGCAGTCGCAGCCGCTGCCGATGCCGGCGTCGGGCCGGCTGTTCTTGGGCATCAACGACAACGAGTTGACCGACAACGCCGGGTTCTACAGTGTCGTTGTCAGCAAACAGTGACAGCGCCGAGGGCAATCGAGCCAATTGCTGATTAGAGCGGCGTGAATAGGGGCGCCTGGGAGGATCTCCACCGGGCGCCCCTCGCGTCTTGCGCCGTGCCTCGCGCGACAATTCGATGCTCGGTCGACGGTCGCTGCCGGTTTGGCCGGACCTCCTCCGATTCATCGGAGTGGTCCACTCTGCCCGCGCTTGAATCCGCCCACATACCCCCGTCCCTCGAGCTCCTCTTCTCTGGTCTGTCTCTTGCTCAGCTATGCAGTCACCTGGACTGGAGGAGGTGGACGATGATTCATCGCGTGCTTCTCGGGAGCGCGCTGGCTGCCGGCATGAGCCTCGTCGCGATGGCCGGCCACCCGGCCACGTTCGTGCTGCGCAGCGGCGAACAGGTGAGCGGAGAGCTCAGCTATAAGGGTGGAACGAGCTATACCCTCAACGGCAAGGATTACCCTTCGGGCGACATCGCGCTCATCGAGTTCGTGCCTGGCCCGCCGCCACAGGCGGAGCTCCAGCAGGTCCCCGGAGTAGACAACAACCCCAACGAGCTCGAGCGCCACGTGTTCGTGACACGCGGCGGAGAGTTGATCTTCGGCAAGATCTACAGGATCAGCGAGGACGGGAACGTGTTCACCTACGACCGCCGCGAAGGCGGTCGTCAGGACATCCCGTCGGATCAGCTCGCGCGTGTGTACGTGAATCCCGCGGGCGCCCGGACCGTGTATGCCTCGGTCCTGAACGCGCCCGCGGCGACGCCGACGCCCGCTCCGGCGCCGGCTCCGGCACCGCCTGCCGCGGCGGTCGCGACGGCAGGCACGACCATCCGCGTACCTGCCAATCAGGCGTGGACCGACACCGGAATCCTCGTGAACCAGGGCGATCGCGTGGCGTTTCGGGCGAGCGGCGAGATCACCTACGGGCGCAGCGCCGGCCAGACCGCGACGCCTGACGGCGGTCCCGATCGCAAGGCACAGTACCCGATACCGAGCCTTCCAGTCGGAGCGTTGTTAGGCAAGGTCGGTGCGAGTGCGCCCTTTGCCATCGGCACGCAGACGCAGCCGCTGCCGATGCCCGCATCGGGCCGTCTGTTCCTCGGCATCAACGACAACGAGCTCACCGATAATGCGGGGTTCTACACCGTGATTGTCACCAGACAGTAGTGGAGTGGAGAGCGTGCAATTAAGAATTAGGAATTTAGAATCAAGAATTCGTGGCCGGTCGTGACGCGAATTCCTAATTCTTAATTTCTCGACGCGCCTAATTCTTAATTGTAGCTGCGTACAGATCAAGGGCGTCGCGAGAAATCTCGCGACGCCCGTTGTGTGTACGCGGTCAGCCTCAGTGTACAGTCAGCTTGACGTTGCGGTAGATAGCGCCGACGAATGACTCCGCGCGCGGGATGCAGCCAAGCTGGATGCGGAGTGGCGTCGGTGAGTAGGCGTTGCCCCACCCGTCGGACATCACGTCGGTCCCGTTCACCGCGATGTTGTAGCCACCGTATCCCCAGTCGAGCCGGAAGTGATAGACCTGCGAGCCGGAGAAATTGATCGGCGTCGAGTTGAGTTTGATCCGGTGATCGCCGGGGTCGCCGCCTTCCGACTGGACCCTGCCGTTCCGCCAGACGATTTCCATTCCGGTGGGATAGTCGGCGCGCTGCACCAGATGCATCTTCCACGGAGAATCGCGGAACGAGCCGAAGTCGCTGAACGAGCCCGGATCGGCCATCGACACCCACTTCAGGTCCTTGAAGAACGCCTCACCCTCCTGCGCGCCGAAGTTGGTCACGTCGAACTCGAGGCGGCAGTCGGGGCATCCCGCAGGGATGTCGTAGTTGATGCCGTCGGTCACGCTGTTCGACTGCCAGCCCTGGCCCTGGATGAACGTGCCCCCGACGCGTGCGCCCTTGGT
>DATFWL010000057.1:0-3854 GCA_035259385.1 Vicinamibacterales bacterium
GACGTGCACTTCCACGTCGCGAAAGAAGGAAAGCCGAGCGGAGTCCCCCGCTGGCGAGCCAAGGGTGAGGAGCAGCAGCGGCAGCCATGCACCCAGCGCAAGCGTGAGCAGCCGACGAGGCAAGAGCTCTGTATGGTTCCCCGCGAGACGCGCCTTCCGAAGCAGTTGGAAGAGTGGCCCACCCAGCACCAACGAAAAATCCTGTGTGTCCTTGCGGAAATTGAGTTCGTCCGGGAGACCTGTTTCACCGTCAGCCCACGGGTCTCCTTGTGTCGTGGCCATTGAGCGTCCTTTATTTCAAGAGAGCCGTCTTGCGGCCGTTGAGTACGCCCGACACCCATGCGCGCTGGTCCTCCTCTCGCGGAGTCCACACCAGCAGAATCCCCATCACGCCGTAGAGCGGCAGGTGCCCCACCAACTCGACCCAGTTGAAGATGGTGAGCGTCATGTTGATGAACAGCCACGTCGTCACGATGACGAACCGCGGGAACAATCCGAAGATCAGACACAACGCAATGATCAACTCTGTGGTGCCGGCGCAGAGGATGAAGAGATCGTCCGGCATCGGGATGCCCAGCCAGGCAGTGAAGTTGAGCGGATGCGCTTGCAGGAACGCCCGCGCCAGCGCCGGATTGGCGAGCTTCTCCGTGAAGGCGACCACGGCCAGCGCGCCCCCCATGGCGACGCGCAGGCTGACCATCGCCCAACGTACCAAGTGCGGCGACGGCTCGAGAACCGGGAACAACAAACGGTCGATCGCATATGGGCCCCGACCGGTCAACCAGAAGAAGGCGGCGAAGCCGAGGACGTGCAGGTTTTCGAACATCGACTCCAGACCAACGACTCCCACGCCGAGCAGCCAGGCCGCGCCGAGCACGATGGCGCCCAGTCGCGTCATCCCTCCGTAGAGGAAGCACAATCCGACGCCGATTTGAGCCGTCCCCAGCCAGTAGAGCCAATGCTCCGGAAGGGCATTGTTGGGAGAGAAGAGCACGCCCTTGATGCCGAGCACGATGAGCGGCAACGCGATATGGATGCCGAGGATGAGCGGGACCAGAGCATAGAACCGTGCGCGGCCCGCCTCCGTCGCGCCCAGGACGTCCGGTCCTGGAATCAGGTCGCGGCCCCGCCGTGCCCGCCACCATAGCCAGACGAAAGTCGTCGCCGCCACGGCGGCGGCCACAGCGAGGATCCCCGGAAACCGGATCACCGCTCCCCAGTCAGTTGGGAATGCTGTCGCGTCGTGGAACCACTTCTCGTGCGCGCGCACGGCCGCGGGGCACACGAGGAAGACACCAACCGCGGACGCCAGAACACGTCTGACGGTCGAGCGCCTCATTTTGCCGTCGCCAGGTTCGTCCAGAAACGCTTGAGGCTGTCGTCAGCCCCGAACAGTGTGCTGAACACCGTCGAGTCAGCCAGCAGAATCTCTCCCGCGCGCTTGTTCGCCGGCGGCATCCACACGAAAGAATTGAACTCGCGGTTCCCGGCTTCCGTGAAGGGATGCGGCTTGGACAGGTCGATTGGCTGACTCCCGAGGACCTTGATACTTTTCGTGTCCTCGGTCGTGACCGCGTAATGCGGGAGATGTTTGTGGAAGCTGAAGTTCGTCACGCCGGTGAGCCAGCCTCGCGTGTCCAGATCGCGATTCACCGTCAACGGGGCAATCTTCGACGTTCCCGCGACGACGCCGGGACGCAATCCGTAACGATTCTCGACGGGGACGCCGAGCCCCGCCATCAGAGAGCGGGTGTACTTCCCGAAGCGCTGCTGTCTCGGTACGAGAGCATCGCCGTGATGCGCGTATTCCATGGCGCGCGCGTTCATGTCCATCGAGATGCCGACGTCGTGATGCGGTCCGAGCACGAGACACGTGCCCTCACGCGTCAACCAGTTGCGAACCGCCTCGATTTCATCGACGGATGCCTGCTGCTCGGTGAGCAGGTGATCGAGCCCAAAGACGAAGAGCGTGTCCGTATCCCCGAGCACCCGCTCGTCGAGCGGTAATCGGTACCCGGCCTGATCGACTCGCTGAAAGACGGGAACGGCGTGTCCGGTGACCTCGCCGACGAGCGCCTGGAACGGCATCCACGCTCGGAAGAACAGTTCGAGGGCACCGGCGATCCCCTGCTGGAACATCGTCGGATCCGACCATTCCGGCGTTTCCCAGAATGGCCATTCGACCCGACGCACCTCGGTCATCGTCGAGAAGCGGTTGTCGAGGTCTCGAATGTCGCGGTTGGCCTCGCCCGGGAAGCTCCAGCACACGTAGATGCTCACGCGTCGTCGTCCTGCCGTGAACTTCCGAGGCTGGTGAATTTGGTTGTATGTCCGCGCCGGCGTTCTTGCGTCGGTTGTCGGAACGTAGATTTTTGCTTCAGTCATGACAGAGTCTCCGTGCGTCCTGTCAACCTAGAACGTGACCGCTCCCGCGATCTGCAGTGTGTAGCCCTGAAACGTCGACCGATTCGCGAACTCCTTGAAGTACTTCAGGCCGAGGCTCACCTGCCGGGCCGGCAGGACGACGTTCGTCGCGAACCCCAGCGCGTTGACCTTGTATCGCGCGGCGCTCTGTGGAGCGGTGATGGCCGGCCCGGTCTTGTCGGTTGTCTGCCACTGCTCGTAGCCAATCACGCCGAGCTGCAGCTGTGTGTCGTCCTTCACCCGAATGGTTCGCGCCACCGAGTAGTCGATGTTGGCGGTCTGGCCGGGATGAATGTCCGTGCCGTCTTGGACCGTGTGAAATTCGTACATGTGAAACGCCGAGAACGCAGTCGCTTTGTCTCTCGTCAGGAACACCGTGAGGCCGACCGATGGGGCATGCGTCCAGTAGCCGGAGCCGACATTGTCCGAGGCGCCGGCGTTGAACCTGCCGGTCGGCATGAGAACGCCGTAGGCGGTTCGAATGCCCACGCGCTCGGTTTGCCAGCCGAGGATGCATGGCTGAAGAAAGAAATCCGCGAACCCTCCACCGGCGCTGAGCTGACCCTCGGTGTCGGAGGCGAGCGAGTTGTTCGAGACCAGCAATGATGCCGTCGCCGAGACTCGTGCGCCTCCGAGCACGGTGCCCCGACTGACCCAGACGAAGGTATTCAGGTCGATCATGACGGCGTTCGATCCAGTCGCGACAAGCTCACCGTCGGGCCCCTTCGATTCGTCACGGGCGTTGAAGATGAACAGGTTCGAGTAGGTGAATCCTGACGCCGGCGTCACGCCGGCGTTCGTCGCGTTCATCCCCGTCGGGTACACCCCTCTCACCTGAGCCTCGGCGATTGTGGCCATTGACGAGACCCCAACAATCGCCGACAGGGCCAGCCACACGCGGCGATGGATGCGGATGCGCGGCATGCCAGCAGACGTCACCGCACGACAGCCGCATCCGCCTTCGTGTCGCCGGGTTGCTGCCGCCCTGCCAGTGCCCGCGCCAGCGGCATCAGAATCGCGAACGACACAATCATGACGACGGTGATCATCACGACCACCTTCGCGTCGCTGAAGTTCTGGCCGGCCACGACCAGTGCCGCGGCGGTGTTTCGCTGCGCCGTCCCCAGGGCCAGCACGCCCCGCGTGTCAACACCCGGGCCGCCAAGCACCCAGCCAATCGCAAAGCAGATGGCGACAAAGATCGCGGCCGCCACGATGCCGAACGAACCGAGGATGCTCAGCATGCTTCTGAAATGGCCCGCCGTCGTCAGCACGATGACGAAGATCATGCTGATGCTCGACACCGGCGCCACGAATGCTCTGACGCGGGCAGCACCCGGCGGATGCCACGCCCTGACGGCGAGTCCGATGGCGAGCGGAATGAGCATGAGCAAAATGAGCGATCGGGCGATGTTGGCCGGATTCACGGA
>DATFWL010000058.1:0-26592 GCA_035259385.1 Vicinamibacterales bacterium
GCGACGCCGGCGCGCGCCGACGGCTTCATTTCACCGTTCATCGGCTACAACTTCGGCGGCGATTCGCAGAATTGCGTGGCGCTGAGGAATTGCGAGGAACACCGGACCAACTGGGGCGTCTCGCTCGGATCACTGAGTGCCCCGTTCGGCGCCGAGTTCGACATCGGCTATGCGCCCGACTTCTTCGGTCGTACTGAGACAGGCGACAACGCCGTTCTCACGGTGATGGGCAACTTGTTGCTGGTGATTCCCGCCGGCCCGGTGCGGCCGTACGGATTGATCGGCCTCGGCCTGGTGCGGCCGCACGCCAAGACCGACCTGGCCAGTATCGGCGACACCGAGCAGAACACGCTCGGCTGGGACATCGGTGGCGGCTTGAATATCTTCTTCGGCCACACCTTCGGCATTCGTGGTGATCTACGCCATATCCGAACGTTCGAGGACATCACGCTCGGCGTCTTCAGCAACCAACCGCTCGACTTCTGGCGCGCCAGCGCGGGAATTACGCTGCGCTTCTGATATGGACGGATGGGAGGCCCATCCCTCCCATCCGTCCCATCTCTCCCATCCGTCCCAGGCTACCGATCGGTGAACTGCAACGAGCCGGAAATGCGGTCGAAGACGCCGCGATAGGACGAGAACTCGTTCCGCGGCGCCACGGCGATGGCGTAGAACAGATTGCCGTCACGCAACTGCGTCGTGACGACCTGAATCGTTTCGGTTCCGCCGCTCACCTCTGACTGATTCGACAGAACCGTTCGCAGCCCGCGCCGATCGCCGACGTTCACCCGATCGAACCCCGACGGCCGGCCCAGGTTCGGGTTGCCGCGAGCAAGCGACTCGAGCAGCTCCTGCGTGGCCGTCTGGAGATCGTGCGACTCGTTGCGGCTGATGCCGAACTCGACGCCGTGCGTGAACACGTTCTGGCCGTTGTTCGCCTGTCCGTATGCGCCGTCGGGCGCGAACGTCACGCTGTTGGTTCCACCCTCGAGCTCGCGCCAGTTCGCCGGCACGCTGACACGGAACAGGTTGCCTTCGTCGTAGGTCCGGTAGCTCGAGGCGGGCGCTTCGACGGAACCCGTCGGCACGCGCGCGTCGCGTCCCGAGGTGCCGCTCGGCCCACCGGCGCGGCCGCCCGCCGTGCGCGTGGCTTCCTCGGTCGTCGGCGCTCTCGGCAGCTGCTTCAGGTGCGCCTGCACCTGCTGGAACGCGGGCGACGAGTGAATCGGGTTCGTCACCTGCAGCGCCCTGGCCTCCTGCGTGATGTACTCCACGCGGTTGCCCGGGTTGGGGTGATCGCTCAACCACTGTGGTCCGCCCGATCCGCTCTCCTTCTCGATCGTGCGAAACATGTTGGCCATGTCACGCGGATCGTAGCCGGCGCGCGCCATGATCTGCGCTCCCAGGATGTCGGCCTGCTTCTCGTACTCGCGGCTGAAGCGGAGGAACGCGGTCCCGAGTCCGAACTGCGTGCCCTGCGAAATCACCTGCCCCCAGCCTCCGCCGATGATCGCGCCGAGCACGGCGCCAGCCACCTGACCGAGCTCGTACTTCGTCGCCTTGCTGGCCTGCGCGGTGCCGTGCCGCAGCGCGACGTGGCTGAGCTCGTGCGCCATCACACCAGCCACCTCGCCTTCGGTGTGCGCCGCCTCGATCATCCCGCGGTTGACGAACATCGGTCCGCCCGGCAGCGCGAACGCGTTGATCTCGCGGACGTTCACCGGCTCGAACGTATAGCGGAACTCCGGGTGTCGCAGCTCCGGTGGAATCGCGGCGACCAGCCGTCTGCCGATGTCGTCGATGAGCGACGACACCGCGTCGTCCCTCATGATCGGCAGCTGCTGGCGTGCTTCGGCAGCCGCTTTGCGTCCGAGCTCGACGTCCTGCGCGGGCGTGTAGTTGTTGGACGGCGGCTCGATTCGGGTCTGCGCGCCGAGAATCGCCGATGCGGCAAGGACGAGGATCGCCGTGGCGTGGGATCGCCGGAGAAAGGTACGCATCATAACGATGCGCTTTTGCAAAACGAGTTCCTCGAAATCCACCCGCGCTCGAGCTGGATTCCTGCACGATTACCGGCCCTAATCACACGGAGACAACGAATGGCTGACACGACCGTTACCCGCCAGCAACTCGTCGAGAAGCTCAACGAAGATCTGTCGCGCGAGTATCAGGCGATCATCGCCTACGTGGTGTACTCGCAGGTGCTCAAGGGTCCGCAGTACATGAATATCGCCGCCGAGCTCGAAAAGCACGCCGCGCAGGAGCTGAGCCACGCTCTCACGGTCTCGAAGCACATCGACTACCTCGGCGGGATGCCGACGGCGACGGCGCGGCCTGTCAAGTTGACCGAGAAGGCGGAAGAGATGCTGCGCGCCGATCTGCAGAACGAGAACGACACCGTTCGCGCGTACCGCGAGCGCGTCCGTCAGTGCGAGGCGCTGGGCGAGTTCGGCATCGCCGAAGACATCCGCGAGATCCTCCGGCAGGAACAGGAACACCAGATCGATCTGGCGACGGCGCTGGGAGAAGAGGTGCCGGATCTCTCGCGCTAGGGGGGCGCGACCGGACCCTTGCCGAACATCCGTTTCACGCTGCTCTTGACGCGGTCGGGCACCGCCCGTTTGACGGTGTCCGGCAGCGATCGTGTCATCGACGCCGGCAGCGATCGGATGCTGAGAAATATCGCGTAGGCCCCGAACAGCCAGGCGATTCGCCGCCAGGCGGTGCCCGGATCGGTGCGGCGACGTCCGTTGCGCGGATTTCTGCGCCGATCGCCGGAGCGCGTACGCCGTTCGGGAATCTGAGGAGTCGTGTGCACCACGGGTTCCGGCCATGCAACGCGAACGCCATGGCCGCTGCGTTCCGATCGTCCGGAGAGTGGCGCAACGCTCATCGGTACGCGTCTCACCGTGCGACGCGGCCGTCGTGTGCGCCGACACGTCGAGCGAGACCCGCATCAGTTGACCTCGACCAACACGCGCGGAGGTGATGCCAGTGGATCTCTCTTTGCAAAAACGGCGGTTGGATGTTTTCGCTGGCGTAAATCGCAGATCCATGCACGAGTCCGATGCGCAGCGGAGTGGGCGCATTTCAGCCGTGCTGGCGTCAGCGCTGACGACCATGTCTGAGCATCGCGCCCGTGATCGCCGTCGCGCCGGTCGCCCGCCCGCTGGCGCCAAAGAAGGAGAGAAGGTCAAGGACTACCCTCAGCTGAGCGTTCGCGTGCCGCTCGAATTCAAGGCCCGCGTGAATGCTCTTGCCGCGGTCACCGGCCAGGCTCAGTGGCGTCTGATTGTCGAAGCGATCGACTGCCTGTTCTCCGACCTTTCCGAGAGCGATCGCGAGCTCGTGAACGGCTTGAGCAAGCGCCTCATGCGCGCGGGCGGAGCGTGAAGGTCGGCTCTTATCAATTCGAAAGAATCAGTGGCAAGATTTGTCACCTCAGCGGCCACTTGACGCAAAATGTCAGCCCGTCACCGGTGGCGTCAGGTATAAGTCACTGATTACAAAACATTTCTCCAGAATTGATAAATCGGCACGAGCTCTGCAGTCGGTCTCCGCCAGAGGACGGCGAGTGATCCGTAAAGCGCAGGGATTCGCGCTCATCGACATGATTTTCGTGACCGGCGTCATCGGTCTTCTCTGCTGCATCGCCATGCCGCGGCTGCTGATGGCCAAGCAATCGGCGGGCGCCGCGTCGGCGATCGGGTCGATGCGCGCGATCGGCAGCGCGCAACTGAGCTACGCGCTCACGTGCAACGGCGGCTTCTACGCTCCCTCGCTGTCACGGCTCGGGACGCCGCCGCCAGGCAGCATCGAGGCGTTCATCCGGCCGGACCTCGGCTCGGCCGACACCGTCGTCAAGTCGGGGTACACGATTCAGATGACCGCGACGCCATTCCCGGGCGCTCCGGCATCGTGCAATGGTCTGGCGCCGGGTGGTGCCGGGCAGGCGTTCGTCGCCGGTGCGGATCCGCTGGAGCCGACCAACACGCGCTTTTTCGCGATCAACGCGAACAACGTGATTTTCGAAAACGCGTCCTCCTTGTACGCGGTGATGCCGGAGATCGGCGAACCGGCGGTCGGGCAGATCCTGCATTGAGATCGATTCAGCTATAATCGCGACCCATGTGGACGAAGATGATGTCGGGGCCGCGCAAGAAGGCTCCGAAGACGATAGCGGTCATCGATCCGGATCGGTGTTTTGGCGCGTTCTCGTGCTCGATTTGCCAGGCCGCCTGCCCGGTCGCGGGCTGCATCGTGGAAGAACCCGATCGCGACGGCCGGATGGTCTGCGCCGTTCGCGCCGATCTCTGCATCGGCTGTGGCCTCTGTGTGACGCTCGGCAACCCGACGGCGCCTCAGCAGCGCGAATTCGGCTGCCCGCCCGACTACGACGCCATCAACATGATGCCGTGGGAAGACGTGTTGAAGGTGCTTCAGGCGGATACAGCCGCGGAGCAGCCGTCGGCAGCCACTTCGTAACGGTTAGCCCCGAGCCGCCAGCCCCCTAGTCCCGACCCCCCGTGCTGGCTGTCGCCGCCGCGGCTTGCGCATACCGCGACGGCAGCCGGTGATCGATTTTCCCGGCGATGAACGCCGACGCCTCGCTCAGCGCCGCGAGCGACACGCCGGTCTCGATGCCGAGCCCATCCAGCATGTAGATCAGATCGTCGGTCGCGAGGTTGCCGGCAGCGCCCGGGGCGTACGGGCAGCCGCCGAGGCCGCCGCTCGACGCGTCGAACGTCGCGATCCCGTACTGCAGCGACGCGAGCACATTGGCCAGCGCCGTGCCGCGCGTGTCGTGGAAATGCAGCGCGACTTTTTCCAGCGGCACGCGTGCGAGGACGGCGTCGAGAACGAGCGGCACCTGACCCGGGTGGGCGATTCCGATCGTGTCGCTGATCGCCACTTCGAACACGCCGAGATCGAGCAGCCGCGCCGCGACGTCGGCGACGCGCGCCGGCTCGACGCGTCCTTCGAAGGGGCATCCGAACGCGGTCGAGAGATAGCCGCGCACTCGAAAACCGGCGGCGATGGCGCGGTCACACACCTGGCGGTAGGTGGCGAGCGAGTCGTCTATGCCCTGATTGATGTTCTTGCGGCTGAACGTCTCGGTCGACGCGGCGAAGATGGCGATTTCCGTGATGCCGGCAGCGCCAGCCCGCTCGAGGCCGGCGAGGTTCGGCACGAGCGCGGTGTACCGCGTGCCGGGCCGGCGCGTGATCCCGGCGCACACGTCGCTCGCATCCGCCATCTGCGGCACCCACTTCGGGCTCACGAACGCGGTCACCTCGATCACCTGCAGTCCGGCCGCGCTCAACCGGTCGACGAATTCGATCTTGTCCGCCGTGGACACGATCGCGCGCTCGTTCTGCAGTCCGTCACGCGGCCCGACCTCGACGATGGTGACGCGCGTGGTCGTCATCGCAGCTCGAGCAGCGTTGAGTCGGCCTGCACGAGGTCGCCTTCGCGGCAGAGCACTGCCGCAACGGTGGCATCGGCCGGGGCGCGTACCGGCAGTTCCATCTTCATCGCCTCGAGCAGCACGACCGTGTCGCCCTTCTTCACGCGGTCGCCTGGATGCACGTGCACTTTCAGCACCGTCGCCGGCATCGGCGCCGTCAGTGCGCCAGCCAGCGATCCGCCCGCCCTGCGCCGCGGCGGCCGGGTCGCAGGCGCGGCCGCACGCACGGTGTCGCGGCCGTTCCAGGGATCATATTGCGGAAGGCCTTGTGCCGCTCTGTGACTGACGACTCGCGACTGATGACTGTCGACTTGCGACTGATGACTGACGACTGACGACTGTGCCACCGCCGCCCCCTCGCGATCCAGAAACGCCGTGTCGACGTCCCCGCGCCGGAAGGCATCCGACTCGAGCACGGCGACGAGAAACGCGAGGTTCGTGCGGATGCCGCCGATGTGGAAATCGCGCAGCGCTGCGGCCAGCCGCGCGATCGCCAGGTCGCGCGTCTCGGCCGTCGCGATCACCTTGGCGATCAGCGGGTCGTAATAGATCGACACGTCGCTGCCCTCGGCAGCACCGGAGTCGACCCGGACACCCGGCCAGCGTGGCTCGCGGTATTCGGTGAGCGGCCCGGCCTGCGGCAGAAAATTCTGCGCCGGATCTTCGGCGTACACGCGCGCCTCGATCGCATGGCCGCGCTGAACCAGGTCCGCCTGCGTCCACGGCAACGGCGCGCCCGAGGCGACCAGCAGCTGCGCGCGGACGAGATCCACGCCGGCAATCTGTTCGGTGACCGGATGCTCCACCTGGAGCCGCGTGTTCATCTCGAGGAAATAGAAGGCGCGCCTCGAGTCGACGAGAAACTCGATCGTGCCGGCGTTGACGTAGCCGACCGCCCGGGCCGCAGCGACCGCCGCCTGCGTCATGCGATCGCGGAGCCCGGACGTGACCGCCGGCGACGGACTCTCTTCGATCACCTTCTGATGCCGCCGCTGTGTGGAGCAGTCGCGCTCGAACAGGTGCACGGCATGTCCGTGGGTGTCCGCGAAGACCTGTACCTCGACGTGCCGTGGACTGTCGACGAGCCGCTCCACGTAGAGCGTGCCGTCGCCGAACGCGGCGAGCGCCTCGCGGCGGGCCGCCTGAATCGATTCGTCGATCGCTGGCGCGGCGCGGACCGTCCGCATGCCTTTGCCGCCGCCGCCCGCCGACGCTTTGATGAGCGCCGGCAGACCGACGCGGTGGACCGCAGTGCGAACGCCATCGTCGGACTGATCGGCCGGCGTCTCACCCGGCACGACCGGGACGCCGGCGTCCGTCGCGAGCCGTCGCGCCTCGATCTTCGAGCCCATTTTCATGATCGCCGAGGGCGGCGGGCCGACGAAGGTCACGCCGGCATCGGCGCACGCCATGGCGAACGTTGCGTTCTCGGAAAGAAACCCGTAGCCCGGATGAATCGCGTCGGCGCCGGCGGAGGTGGCAGCCTCGATGATTCTGGGGATCGACAGGTAGCTCTCGGCCGCGGGGGAGGGGCCGACCCGGACGCTGCGATCGGCCGCGGCCACGTGCGGCGCGCCCGCGTCCGCGTCGGAGTAGACCGCGACGCTCTCGATGCCGAGCTCGCGGCAGGCGCGGATGACGCGAACGGCGATCTCGCCGCGGTTCGCCACCAGCAGGCGCCTGATCGTCGTGCCGGCCGTCATCCTCTGCGTCCTTCTGGGTCCTCCGTCTCCTTGTCCTCGATCCAGCGCGGCTTCCGTTTCTGAAGGAATGCGCGCAGCCCTTCCTGCCCCTCGGGCGAGACGCGGCGCTCTGCGATGGCCGCTGCCGTCACCGTCATCGCGTCGTTGACGCTCAGCGGCCACACCGCGGGAATGAGCGCTTTGGCCGCAGCGATCGCCTGGGGACCGGCGCCGAGCAGCTCGTGCACGTAGCCGTCGACGGCGCCGTCCAGCTCGGCGTCCGGCACGACCGCGTGCACGAGCCCGATCTCCCGCGCACGCGCGGCGGAGAAGCGCGCCCCGGTGAGAAACAGCTCGCGCGCCGCGGATCGACCGATTTTCGCGAGCGCGAACGGCGAAATGACGGCCGGCAGGATGCCGAGCTTCGTCTCGGTGAAGCCGAACACGGCGGAGTCCGCCGCGACACAGATGTCGCAGACGGCGGCGAGGCCGGCGCCCCCTCCGAGCGCGGCGCCGTGGATACGGCCGATCACGGCGATCGGCAGGGAGTCGATCGCGCCAAACATTCGCGACGCCGCCGTCGCATCGTCGAGGTTCTGCTCGCGCGTGTACTGCACGGTCTTCGACATCCAGGTCACGTCGGCGCCCGCACAGAACATCTTGCCGGCGCCGGCGATGACGGCGACGCGAATCTCGCCGCGCGCGGCCGCGGCGCGCGTGGCCTCGGCCCATGCCGTGAGCTCGGCGATGACGTGCTCGTTGAAGGCGTTGCGGACCTCAGGACGATTGAGCGTCAACCGCTCGACCGATCCTTCGCGTCGTGATTCGAGAAACTGGTAGTCCATGGACACAAGTCGCGGCTCGATCTTCTCCGATTACATGCGAAACACCCCGAATTTCGGCTCGGCGATCGGCGCGTTGTAGGCCATCGACAGACCGAGCGCCAGCGCCTCGCGGGTCCTGGCCGGGTCGAGAATTCCGTCGTCCCAGAGTCGTGCAGTGGAGTAGTAGGGGGATCCCTCGTGCTCATACTTGTCGAGGATCGGATCGCGGATCGACGCCTCTTCCTCCGCGGTGAACGGCTTGCCCTCGCGCTCGAGCTGATCGCGCTTCACGGTGGTCAGCACCGACGCCGCCTGCTGCGCGCCCATCACCGAGATCCGCGCGTTGGGCCACATCCACAGCAGCCGCGGCTCGTAGGCGCGGCCGCACATGCCGTAGTTGCCGGCGCCGAAGGAGCCGCCGACGATGACCGTGAACTTCGGCACGACGGAGTTGGCCACGGCATGGACCATCTTCGCGCCGTCCTTCGCGATTCCGGCCCGCTCGTACTTGCTGCCGACGATGAAGCCGGTGATGTTCTGCAGGAACACCAGCGGAATGCGGCGCAGATTGCACAGCTCGATGAAGTGCGTCGCCTTGAGGGCCGACTCTGAGAACAGCACGCCGTTGTTGGCGACGACGCCAATCAGGAAGCCGTGCAGCCGTGCAAACCCGGTGACCAGCGTCGTCGCGTAGCGCTCCTTGAACTCGTCGAAGCGCGAGCCATCGGCGAGGCGCGCGACGATCTCGCGAACGTCGTACGGCTTGCGAATGTCGGCGCTGACGATCCCGTAGATCTCCGTCGGGTCGTAGGCCGGCTCCTCGGGCGCGGTCATGTCGGCCGGCAGCTGCTTCGTCGTGTTGAGCGTGGAGACGATCGTCCGGCACATCTCGATCGCCTGCTCGTCGTCTTCGGCGAAATAGTCGGCGACGCCGGACAGGCGCGTGTGCACGTCGGCGCCGCCGAGCTCCTCCGCCGTGACCTCCTCGCCGGTGGCCGCCTTCACGAGCGGCGGTCCGCCGAGAAAGATCGTCCCCGTGCCCTTGACGATGATCGTTTCATCGGACATCGCCGGCACGTAGGCGCCGCCGGCCGTGCACGAACCCATCACGGCGGCGATCTGCGGAATGCCCTCCGCGGACATCCGGGCCTGGTTGAAGAAGATGCGTCCGAAATGATCGCGATCGGGAAACACATCGGCCTGCAGCGGCAGAAAGGCACCGCCGGAGTCGACCAGGTAGACGCAGGGCAGCCGGTTCTGCAGCGCGATCTCCTGCGCGCGGACGTGCTTCTTGACCGTGATCGGAAAATAGGTGCCGCCCTTGACCGTCGCGTCGTTGGCGACGACGACCACCTCGCGGCCCGAGACGCGTCCGATGCCACAGACCAGGCCTGCGGCTGGTGCGTCGCCGTCGTACATGTCGTGCGCGGCCAGCGGCGAGAGCTCGAGGAACGGCGTTCCCTGGTCGAGGAGACGGCCGATTCGGTCGCGAACCGGCAGCTTGCCCTGCGCGCGGTGACGCTCGAGGTACTTGGCGCCGCCCCCCTCGCGTGCGGCGGCTTCGCGCGCGCGCAGCTCGTCGACGAGCTGCTGCATCCGGTCGCGGTTGGCCTGAAACGTCGGGTCGGCTGGGTCGATCCGTGTGTCGAGGGTTACCATGCGGCGCGGCCGGCGGCGGACACGGTGCAAATTATGTCATGGATCGACGAGCAGCTCGTCGCGCGCGGCATCACTGATTCGCGAGTGCTCGACGCGATGAGGCGGGTGCCGCGCGATGCGTTCGTTCCTCCGGAATCGCAGCAGGCGGCGTACGCCGATCGCGCGCTGCCGATTGGCTACGGCCAGACGATCTCGCAGCCGTTCATGGTCGCCGCGATGACCGAGGCGCTCCATCTCACCGGTGGCGAGCGCGTCCTCGAAGTCGGCACCGGTTCGGGTTATCAGGCCGCGATTCTCTCGCTGCTCGCGCGTGACGTGATCACGATCGAACGGCAGCCGGAGCTGGCGAACGCGGCGCGGCAAAGCCTCGCGGCGCTGGAGCGCACGAACGTGATCGTGCTGGAGGGCGATGGCACGCTGGGCAGCCCCGCGCATGCACCGTTCGACGCGATCCTCGTCACCGCAGGCGCGCCGCGCGTTCCCGACACGCTCAGGGGGCAGCTGTCCCCTGACGGCGGCCGCCTCGTGATTCCAGTCGGCTCCTCGCTTCAGCAGACGCTTCACATCGTGACGCGGGAGGGCGATCGCTTCACGGACGCGCTTGGGGTAGGCTGCGTATTCGTCCCGCTCATCGGCGCGGAAGGCTGGTAAGCGTCGTATGCCCAAAGCGTTACCGCCCCGCGAATAACCACACCTCGTCGGTACAGGAATATTACACATTCACGAACTGTGTATTGACACATTGCGCGTTTTCTATACACTCGATTGACTATGAGCCTGAAACGTAAGAAACGAGTGCTCGCGATAGACGATGAGCCGGCGATGACCGAGTGGCTCAAGATCCTCCTCGAGCACGCAGGCTACGAGGTCCGAACGGCCCTGATCGGAACCCGCGGCGAGGAGCTGTTCAAGATCTGGCGGCCCGACGCGGTGATTACCGACATGATGCTGCCCGACGTGGACGGTATCGAGCTCGTTCGCAAGTTCAAGCAGCTCGACCCGGAGGCCGAGGTCATCGTGATCACCGGCCAGGGCAACATTCCGCGTTCGGTCGAGGCCGTCAAAGCCGGCGCGTTCGACTTCCTCGAGAAGCCAGTGGACGCCGAGCGGCTCCTCGACAAGCTCGAGAAGGCCATCAAACAGAAGGCGCTCATCGACGAGAACGAAGCGCTCAAGGCGAAGCTGCAGGACCGCTACAAGTTCCAGAACGTGATCGGCAAGAGCAAGAAGATGCAGGAGCTCTTCGAGCTGATCGAAAGCGTGGCGGCCAGCGAAGCCAACATCCTGATTCAAGGCGAGAACGGCACCGGCAAGGAGCTGATCGCCAACGCGATCCACTACAACAGCAAGCGGTCGAAGGGCCCGTTCATCAAGATCAACTGCGCGGCGATTCCGAAGGACCTGATCGAGTCGGAGCTCTTCGGCTACAAGAAGGGCGCCTTCACCGGCGCGACCATGGACAAGGAAGGCCTGTTCGAGATGGCCGAAGGCGGCTCGCTGCTGCTCGACGAGATCGGTGAGATGCCGCCCTACCTGCAGACGAAGCTGCTGCGCGTGCTGCAGGAGCGCGAGTATCGTCCGATTGGCAGCGATCGGATCGTCCACGTCGACTTCCGTCTGATCTGCGCGACCAACATCGATCTGGATTCGGCGTTGCGCGACGGCAAGCTGCGCGAGGATCTGTACTTCCGCATCAACACCATCACGCTGCGGGTGCCGCCGCTGCGCGAGCGCACCGAGGACATTCCGCTGCTGTGCGACTATTTCCTCGACAAGTTCCGCCAGCGCTATCAGAAGAACGTGAAGACGCTCGCGCCGTCGGTGTACCACCTTCTGATCCGCAATCGCTGGCCGGGCAACGTCCGCGAGCTCGAGAACGCGATCGAGCGGGCTGTCCTGGTTGCGAAGGGAACCGAGATCGCGGTCAGCGATCTGCCCGAGTCGATCCGCGAGGAGTCCACCGCGTCGATCGATTTTGTCATCCCGCCGCACCGCACGCTCGCCGAGATCGAGAAGATGGCGATCCTGCAGACGCTGCAGCGCACGAACTGGAACAAGCAGGAGGCGGCGCAGATCCTCGGCCTGTACCGGCCGACGCTCTACAGCAAGATGAAGAAGCACGACATTCGCGACGCCGGCAAGTCGGCGCGAAGCTCAAGCCCATCCACGACGCCGTCCGCCCCAAGCGCCGCGGCGACGTGAAGTCACTGTCAATGGCTGATGGCTGAGAGCTGATGGCATATGGAGGATGGTTGATGACATCAACCCTCAGCCATCGACCCTGTGCCATCAGCCATCAGCCGTCAGCCATCAGCCATTGGCAGCAATGCACCCTACCGTCTGGAAAGACGACGTCCGCCTCGACCGGTCTCAGCTGCCTCAAGCGGACCGCGCAATTCATTGCGTGGCATACAACTTGTAAATCTGTATCTCTTGGTAGTAGGAGGGCCGATGATCAACTCCCGGGCCGTGACGGCCACCCTCGTCGGTGCAGTCATCGGAGGTGCCGCTGGGTATCTCTTCTTCACGGAACAGGGGCGTGCCATGCGGCGGCAGATTGAGCCCGCGCTCGACGACTTTGCGCGTGAGCTCATGAGCTTCCGTGCGACGGTGCAGAAGGCGGCTGGCGTTGCCACCGAGGGCTGGAAGCTGCTGAACGACGCGCTCGGCGAAGGCACATCGCCGCCGCCCCGGTACGCCGGCCCGCGACAGACATCTCCATTTTGAGGGTCCACATGGCTGGCGAATTGGGAACCACTAACCTGCTGCTCGGCATCATGGCCGCGGTCAGCGTGCTCGAGGCGCTCCTGGTCATCGGGATCGGAATCGCCGGCTTCATGGCCTACCGGAAGGCGATGGGGCTCATCGAAGGCCTCGAATCGCGCCACGTCGCGCCGGCGATGGCGCGCGTCAACGATATCCTCGAAGACGTCAAGGCCGTGTCCGCCAGGGTGAAAGAGGAAACCGCGCGAGTCGATGAAGCAATTCACACGACGATGGACCGCATCGACGATACGGCCGACCGCGTCCGCTCGAACGTGCGCATGAAAACCAGCCGCATTGTCGGCTTCCTCCGCGGTCTGCGCGTCGCGCTCGAGGGCATGCTCCAGTCCGAGGCGAGAACCTAGAACCCGGAACCCAGAACCTTGAACCTTGAACCTAGAACCCGAGAACCTTAGAACCTATTTTTTGTTGACCGTGAGGAGGCACCAAATGGCAGACGGATACGATCGTTTCGACAGCGAAGGCGGGGGTGGCGGCAGCTTCGTGATGGGCCTGCTCACCGGAACCGTTCTCGGCGCGGGGCTCGGCATGCTGTTCGCCCCGAAGTCGGGGTCGGAACTGCGCGGCCAGATCTCGGAGCAAGCCAACAGCCTCGCGAATACGGCGTCCGAGGGCTATCGCCGGGCCTCCGAGAGCGCGGGCGAGTGGGTCGATCGCGGCCGTGAGTTCGTCGACAAGGCACGCGACGCCGTGGCGCGGGGCGCCGACGAAGCGCAGCGGTACGTCCGCGAGACCGCCAATACCATCAGCGGCTCGACCTCGCCGACGGGCAGCGGCTCCTCCGGTCAGTCGTCGAGCTACGGCAGCTCGTCCGGCTCCAGCTACGGCAGTTCGGAGAGCGTTCGCGGCAGCCAGTCGGGGAGCTCGATGCCCGGAGCACCGGGCACGCGGCGGAGCTGATCGGGCGATGACGAAGGAGAACGCGCGGATCACCGCGAACCTCGTGATCGCGTCCGCGGGCGTGGCGGCGGCGTACGTCGTTCTGACGACGCCGCCGCTTCGCCGTCTCGCGACCCGTGCGGTCCGCATCTGGCTCGGCATGTCAGTACCGGTCTTTCTGCTCGAGACGACGATCCGAGCGTGGGTGGAGTCGGGTCGCGCTGCTTGAGATAATGGCGCGGTGACCGCTCTTCGCGCGATCGGGCCCCGCGCCCGCGAGATCGCGCGCCTCACAGGCCAGTCGTTCGTGAATGGCTTTCTCGGGTTCTATCACAGCGACAACCTGACCTACGCGGCGTCAATCGCCTATTACGCGCTGTTGTCGCTCTTCCCGGTTCTGCTGCTGGCGTTTGTGCTGCTCGCGCGGTCCGCCGCCGATCCCACGGATCGCAGCGCCGTCTTCGCCTTCGTCCTCCAGTACTTTCCCGCGCAGTTCGACTTCATCACGACCCAGCTCGACGCCTTTGCGACCAGCGACACGACTGTCGGCATCGCCGGCACAATCGCGCTGGTCTGGGGCGCGCTCGGCGTGTTCGGCGCGATCAGCACGGCCGTCAACTACGCCTGGGGCGTCCAGAAGCAGCGCAGCTTCTGGAAACACAAGCTGTTCTCGTTCGTCATGCTGCTCGTCGCCGGGCTCATCCTGCTGGCGGCGCTCCTGCTGATCAGCGCATCGCATGTCGTGGGCGCAACCTGGTTCGCCGGCGTGCTGGCGCATTTTCCCGGCCTCGCCGTGCTGCGCAGTCTCGCCGTCAGCAACGCGACCACGCTTCTCTTCATCCTCGTCGTCGGGCTGATCTACTACTTCGTCCCGAACGCCAAGGTCCGCTTCCGCGACGTGTGGATCGGCGCGTTCATCACCGGCTTGCTGTGGAAGGGCGCGCTCGAGGGGCTCTCGTGGTATATGCGCGACATGACGCGGTTCACGCGCGTCAACGGTTCGATCGCCGCGGTGGTGGTGTTTCTCGTCTGGGTGTACGTGCAGGCGGTGATCCTGCTGTACGGCGCCGAATTCACGGCCGCGTACGCCCGGCTGCGACGCGGCCGCCCCGAGGACGTGCCGGCGGCGCCCACACCGCGCACGTGAGGGGATTGGGATTGGGGATTGGGGATTCGGGATTCGGGATTCGGGGGATTGGTGAGGAGTGATTAGGGATTGCGGTGATTGGTGAGCTGCCGTGTTGGCCGCCCACTAATCACCCGAATCCCCAATCCCGAATCCGAATCCGAATCCCAAATCCCTAATCCCGAATCCCAAATCCCTAATCCCGAATCCCTAATCCCCAGCCCCAAGCAGCGCCCGGATGATCGCGTCGCTGAACGCCGGCACATCGTCGGGCTTCCGCGACGTGATCAGGTTGCCGTCCACCACGACCGGCTTGTCCACGTAGAGGCCGCCGGCGTTCTTCACGTCGATCGCGATCGACGGCCAGCAGGTGAGCGTCCGGCCGCGCAACACGTTCGCGGAGATCAGGAGTTGCGGTCCGTGGCAGATCGCCGCCACCGGTTTGCCCGCGTCCATCGCGTCGCGCGCCAGATCGACCATCGCATGCCGCATCCGCATCCGATCGGGCGCATGGCCGCCGGGAATGACGAGCGCGTCGAAATCGACCATCCGCACCCCGCCGGCGGCTGCGTCCGAAGTGACGACGGCTTCTCCGCGCTTGCCGGTGAACTGCGCGCCTGCCGTTGGTCCGATCAGCACGACCGTGGCGCCCGCGTGTCGCAGCGCGTCGCGTGGCCCGCTGAGCTCGCGATCCTCGAACTCCTGCTCGACGAGGATCGCCACGCGCTTGCCAGTCAAATCAGCCATCGCCGGATTCTACTCTGCGCGTTCAGCGGGCGACCGGCTGCGTCGTCGACCGGTCGCGATTTCGTGCTTTCGTGGTCCCGCCACATAATGATCGGATGAACCGACTGGCGCGGGAGCGGAGCCCTTACCTGCTGCAGCACGCGAACAACCCGGTCGACTGGTATCCCTGGGCGGATGAGGCGTTCGCGAAGGCACGCGCGGAAGACAAGCCGATCTTCCTCTCGATTGGCTACTCGACCTGTCACTGGTGCCACGTGATGGAGCACGAGTCGTTCGAGGACGCGGCGATTGCCGGCGTGCTGAACGAGCAGTTCGTCTCGATCAAGGTCGATCGCGAAGAGCGCCCCGACGTCGACCGCGTCTACATGACCTTCGTGCAGGCGACCACCGGATCCGGCGGCTGGCCGATGAGCGTCTGGCTCACGCCGGACCTGAAGCCGTTTTACGGCGGTACCTACTTCCCGCCGGTGTCGAAGTGGGGGCGCCCGGGCTTCGTCGACATCCTCAACGAGATCGCGCGGGTGTGGAAGACGGACAAATCGAAGGTCGTCGACTCGGCCGAAGCGCTGACCGCGCGCCTCGAGTCGCTCGAGGCGGCCCGCCCGCTGTGGACGCTGCCGGGCGCCGACGCGCTGACGACGACCGTCAAGCAGTTCAAGGAAAGTTTCGACGAGCGCAACGGCGGGTTCGGTGACGCGCCGAAGTTTCCGCGGCCTTCAGAGCTGCTGCTCCTCCTGCGCGAACACGCGCGGACCGGCGACACGCACGCGAGGGACATGGTGCTGCGCACGCTGCGATCGATGGCGCTCGGCGGCATGCGCGACCACGTCGGCGGCGGCTTTCATCGCTACTCGGTGGACGCTCGCTGGCGTGTCCCGCACTTCGAGAAGATGCTCTACGACCAGGCGCAGCTGGTCGTCGCGTTCATCGACGGATCGCTCGTGTCCGGCGATCCGTTCTATGCGGAGGTCGCCGAGGACACCCTGCTCTACGTGATGCGCGAGATGACCGATCCCGGCGGCGGCTTCTATTCCGCCGAGGACGCCGACAGCGTGCCGCCGGAAACGCCGGGCGGGGCGAAGAAGGAAGGCGCCTTCTACCTGTGGCGCAGCGACGAAATGGAGCAGCGGCTCGGCGACGACGCGGCGGTGGTGACGCTGCGGTTCGGCATGTCGCCCGACGGCAACGCCGCCGAGGATCCGCACCAGGAATTCACCGGCAAGAACATCCTCTACGTCGCGCGCTCGATCGACGACATCGCGAAGCAGACCGGCAAGTCACACGATCAGGTGGTGGAGATCCTGAATCGTGCCCGGATGACGCTCTTCGAAGCGCGGCTGTCGCGGCCGCGGCCGCATCGCGACGACAAGATCCTCACCGCGTGGAACGGCCTGATGATTGGCGCCTTCGCGCGGATGGCGCGGCTGCTGCGCGGATTCGGCGACGAAGGCGGCTCGGCCGCGGAGCCGTACCTCGCCGCGGCACGGCAGGCGGCTGGTTTCATTCGCGAGCGCATGTGGAACGCCGGGACGCGTACGCTGCTGCGCCGCTACCGCGACGGCGTCGCCGAGATCGAGGCGTACGCCGAGGACTACGCCTATCTGATTCACGGTCTGCTCGAGCTGTTTCAGGCCGATCCCGTTCCGACCTGGCTCGAGTGGGCGATTGCCCTGCAGCACCGGCAGGACGAGCTGTTCTGGGACGACGCCGCAGGCGGATGGTTCAGCACCACCGGCCGCGATCCCAGCGTGCTGCTGCGCATGAAGGAGGACTACGACGGCGCCGAGCCGACGGCCAGCTCGGTGTCGGTGCTGAACCTGCTGATGCTCTCGCACCTCGTCGACGAAGCTGGCTGGGGCGAGAAAGTCGACAAGACGCTGCGCCTGTTCGGCGCGCGCCTCGAGCAGATGGGCCGCGGCGTGCCGATGATGGCGGCGGCGCTGGCGACGCGGCTCACCGGCGTCCAGCAGATCGTCGTGGTCGCCGCACCGGGCGCGGATCAGGCGCTCGAGCGGGTGATTGCGCGGTCATACCTGCCGTTTGCGATCCAGATTCGCGTCACCCCCGACGCGCAGCGCGCGCTGTCGGGCAGCCTGCCGTTCCTCGCATCGATGCGGCCGGTTGATGGGGCAACGGCTGCGTATATCTGTCGCGACTTCACGTGCCGCCAGCCGGTGACCACGGTCGACGCCTTTCACCAGGAGCTCGGGACGCCGGCATGAGCGTGCCGGTGGACATCTGGCTGCGCGGTCAGGATCACGCGACGACCGCGCAGATTGACGGCATCGCCCGGGCGCCCGCGGAGTGGACGGACGAAGACGTCCGCCTCGTGCTCGAAGGGATGCTCCGCGCGATGGATCGATTGAAGCGGCCGGGCGAGGATCGGCGGCCGATCGCGCTGCGCGGTTTGAGCTGGATCGTCAATCCCTACGAGGACGGCGGCGTCGTCATCGCGATCGAGATCACGATGGGCGCCGCGGTGGCCGGCCCCTTCGACATCGAGCAGGCGGCGCTCGAGGCGATGATTACGCGCGTGCTGGCGCGGCCGCTGGCGCCGCCTTCACCGACCGTTCACTAGTCCTCGACTATACCCTCGTCGCGGCGGAGGCCGGTGCGGTCCCAGTCGCCGCGCGCCTGGTCGCGGTTTGGATGCTTGATCAGTGGCCGCGAATCGGCGCCGTCACGAATCTGTTCGGCAACCTCGTCACGTACATCCCGGGAGGCCCGCTGATACCGCTTGAGCTGTTTATCTTCCCTGCGCACGTCCGCCATCTGTCGCCTCCGTGTCGATGGGTTGGCCGGCTGACTTGCAGGACTGATGCCCGTGCCCACAAGCGTACCCGAGATTCAGACGCCAGATCCGGCTGGTATCAGCTCAACCGGATCGCCGATGCGGATGAGGCCTTCGCTGACGACCTGCGCGCAGACGCGGCTCCATCCTCGATGCGCTTGATTCGAGATCCGCGACACGTCGCCGCCCGCGAAGGAGCCGGCGATTTTGTCGCACGGGCTGGCGTACTTCGTGATCCGCAGCCGTACCTCGCCAATCGCCAGCTCTGTCCCGGGCGTGAACGCTGACCAGTCGATGCCGGAGAGCGTCAGGTTCTCGCCCGCGGTGCCGGCCGCGATCGGATGCCCCTCGTTCCGCAGCGCGTTGATCACGTCGAGAGAGAAGATCACGACGGCGCGATCGGGTCCGCCGTGGAAGCGCCGATCGCGCTGATGATCGCCATCGATCCCGTCGGCGGCCACGAACGCCTCGAACACGGGCGTTTTCGGCACGCCGCCGCGCGAGGTGTTGATCGATTCAATCCGGCCCGTCGTCTGCGTCATCGCTCGTGGCGCGCCTGTGGACGATCTTAGAACGAGCGCGTCGTAGACGACGTACGCGGCGCCGGGCAACACGGCGGCGGCGCATTCGATGACCGCAACGCAGAGAATCGCGAGAACCGTGCAACCATAGAACGAGAACCAAGAACGCCAGAACGAGAACGAGAACCCCGAACGCCGAACCGCGAACCCCGAACCCGGACAGATGGCGATGGCGCGTTCGTGCCGCTACCGGGTATCGTGCACGAAGCGACCGTGACATCACGAACCCGGGGCGACGGTCATTCTATGGATCGCAGGAGTGGCTTTCATGCGTTTCGATCTGACGATGAAAATACTGGTCGGCTTCGTCGGCCTCGTGCTGTGGAGCCTACTGATCGCCGTCATCGTGCGTCCCCGCGACACCGGTCAGCTTCAGCGCATCGAGTCGCGGCTGACCGAGATGAATTCGACGCTGAGCGGCATCGAATCGGACCTCTCGGACCTGGAGGCGGACGTCTCGGATCTGGAAGCGGACTTCTCCGACCTCGAATCGGATCTTTCTGACCTGCGATGACAGGCGTCTGGTCGGTGTGCGTGCACTCGTGTACGGATGGACGTCGCCTCGCGCAGGGAAGGCGGCCGGCGATCCAGGGCTTCGTTCCACGTAAACGTTGATACGATACGTTCGACGGCCGCAGACCGATTCGAATCGTCAGGTTGGAAGGCGCTGAGAACGTTCTGTCTGTCATGACCGATTCATCCGAGCCGCTCATTCGCAACATTTCGGATACCGCCCGGTGGGTAGCAACCTACAGAGCGCGCGAGACCGAACGGGTCGATGCACTGTTTCGCGATCCGTACGCGCGTCGCCTCGCTGGCGACCAGGGCGAGGAGATCGCCAGAGCGCACCGCTTCACGGAGCAGCACTCCTGGCCGATGGTCATGCGCACCTACCTGTTCGACGAATTTGTCACCACGGAGATCCGCGCGGGTGCTGACCTGGTTCTGAACCTGGCCGCTGGCCTCGATGCGCGACCGTATCGACTGACGCTGCCGCGCGAGCTCCGATGGGTTGAGGTCGATTTGCCGAGCGTGATTGCCTATAAGGAGCAGGTCCTCGCTGGAGAATCGCCCACCTGTCGATTGGAGCGTGTCGCCCTGGATTTGCTCGACGTGGATGGGCGCGTTCGCGTCTTGAAGTCGATGCGTGGCGCCGCCGCTCGCAGCCTTGTGCTGGCCGAGGGATTGCTCATCTACCTCGGTGCAGACGACGTGGCCGCACTGGCGGATGATCTCGCCGCTGCGGGATTCCAATGCTGGATAGTCGATCTTGCGTCGCCCGCGCTGCTGAACCTGATGGCCAAGGAGATGGGCGATCTCGTCACGCGCGCCGCCGCGCCGTACAGGTTCGCGCCTGACGACGGCCCCGAGTTCTTTCGGCGCGGCGGATGGATGCCAACGGACGTGCGGTCGACCTTCCGTACGGCGGCGCAGCTGAATCGATTGCCAGCCGACTTGCAGCCCTTCGCCCAGTATCCCGACCCGCCGGAGCCGTGGAAACTGCCGATCCCGTGGTCAGCGGTCGTGCGACTCGTTCGTGATTGGCAGCGCTAGTCACTTCTTCGGCGCCGCCGCGGCTCCCTTCAACGGCGACTCGGTCTTCTGCACGTCGGTCGCCTTCTTCATCAGCGCCGGCTTCAGGTCGTCGGGGGCGATCGGACGCCACTTCACCTCGCCGGCTTCGGTCAGGTAGTCGTAGAGATCGTCGAGGTTCGCGGGCAGCGCGTTCGCCAGCGACGCCTCGTCGGAGGCGAAGCGCAGCGACGCCATCAGGTAGGACTGCAGCGCCTTGGCGATCTCGGGGTTCAGGCTCGGGTTCTTCTGGTCGATCATCGCCAGCGCGCGGTAGAAGTAGGCGCCGTAGTTGCGCTCGCGGTGATCGAACTGGATCGCTTTCTGGAACGCGTCGTCGGCCGCCTTGCGGTCCTCCTCGGTCCGGCCGACCAGCTTCATCACCTTGCCGTAGTAGTAGTGCGCCGCTGGGTCGTTCGGGCGGTTCGTCCGCGCGTACTCCAGATTGCGTTTCGACAGCTGGAACATGTCATGGTAGAAGGCGAGGATGCCGTTGTCGCGCTTCAGTGCCGCCATCACGCGGACGAAATCGGGATTGGTGACGACGAGTTTGCCTTGGCTGCCGTCGATCGTCGGCTTCAACTGGCCGGCGAGCATGTCCTCGGCGTTGGCCAGCCGCTCGGCGGTCCGCCGGCGGTTGCCCATGAAGCCGAGGCCGACGCGCTGATCCTGCCTCACTGCGACCTGCAGTGAGGCGTAGAGCTTCGGCACCTCACGCACCTCGTAGCCCTGGTTCAACATCGCGCGGAACGCGGCCTCGTCGGCCTGGTTTTCCTGCACCGTGTCCCAATCGAGGTTGAGCGCGCCGGCCCAGACGCTGCCGATGCCGTAGCCGACAAGGCCGCCGGCGACGGCAGCGCCGGCGATCTGCCCGCCGTCCGCGCCCGCCGCCTTGCCGGCGACGACGCCGGTCAGCGTGCCGAGGCTGAGGCCGATCAGCTTTCGCTTCGTGGCTTCCTTGCTGTTGAACTCGTCCTGCCCGAGCTTCAGCATCGACTTCAGCTTCCAGTGATCGAGCTGGACGTGCGCCATCTCGTGGCCGAGGACGTAGGCGAGTTGCGCTTCGTTGTCGAGCAGCGAGATGAGGCCGGTCGAGATGTAAATCGTCCCGGTCGAGAGCGTGTCCGCAAACGGCACCGGGTGCGCGACGAGGCGGAAAGCGAACAGCTTCTCGGAGTCCCCGGGCACCAGCCGCTGGCCGACGCGATTGATGTAGTCGCCGACCAGCTTGTTGTCGTAGAGCCCGGTCTGCAGCCGCAAGCGATCGCCATCGGCGACGGTTGTCGGCCGCGCCGGCGGCGCGATGTTCTTCTGGAAGGCGTCGTCGCTGTGCTTCCGCTGGACCTCGTCGAAGTCGTTGTCGACGTCCTCGCGGAACTCAGGATCGGTCTGATAGAGGTTGAGCGCGAAGGCCTTCAGCTTGTCGTAGCGGCGCGCGTCCTTCTCGGTCTTCGCCTTCTCTTTCTCGCGCTGCTTCTCGTCTTCCTTGCCCTTGCTGAAGCCCGGGATCTTCACCTGGGCCTCGACCGCCGGCGGCGCCGTCGACACCGCCAACACGAGGGCCCCGAGGACGGCGGCGGAACGGACGATGTTGGTAGTCACGTGATCGCTCCCTGCGGTGACGCTACCGCGCAGGCGTGCGCACGATGCGCAGGCCGATTGAATAGTCACGTGTGCCCGGCATCGCCTTGCCGCGTGCCGACACGCGCAGAGACTTCGCGCCGTCGATCCAGGATCCGCCGCGCACCACGCGCTGGTAGTTGGGGCTGAACCAGTCCTCGCACCATTCGGCGACGTTGCCGAGCATGTCGTGGAAGCCCCACGCGTTCGGCGCCTTCGTCGCGACCGTCTGCGGACGCGGGGCGCGGCCGGTGCTCTCGGCCAGGCCGAACCACGCGATGGCCGCGAGCGGCGGCTGCGGCTGCTCGCCGGCGCGCGCCGCGTACTCCCACTCGGCTTCCGTCGGCAGGCGGTAGGCGAAGCCGTCGCGGCGCAGGCCGAGCGCCTCCGCAAATTCGTGCGCGTCCTGCCACGAGATGTGCTCGACCGGCCGGGCAGCGCCCTTGAAGTCGCTCGGGTTCTTGTCCATCACCGCCTGCCAGAGCTCCTGGGTCACCTCGGTCGCGCTCATCTGAAACGGTTCGACCAGCGTCGGCCGCACCGGCATCTCGTCGTCTTCGCACTCGGTGTCGCCGCTCGAACATCCCATGCGGAACTGCCCGCCCGGCACGGCGATGAACCGCAACGACTGTCCGTCGATCACGAGCGGCGCCGCGGCGCGCGCGCTGCCGCGCGGCGCTTCAACAGTCGCCGGCGTCGGCGCGTGAGCGGGCTTATCGTCGGCAGCCGGGCGTGCGGTCGGGGCGGTGCGGGTGGCCGCGGGTCGAACGGGCGGGTCGGGGGCGGCGGGCGGTGCTGTCGTGGTCGTGCGCGGTGACGGAGCGCGATTGGCGGGCGGCGCCGCGTCGCTCGGATCCGACCTCGCGCGCGCCCGATCTTCGATCGGAGCCGGCTTCGGCCGGTTCACGATGTAGGCGGCAACGCCGAAGATCAGCAGGAGAGCCAACACTGCCGCGCCTCCTTGCAGGAGACGACGACGATCGACGCGAGCTGGTTCCGCCGGCACCGGATGGTCGTGCGGGGTCGCGGCCGCCGACTCCAGACCGGCGCGCGATCCTTTCGCCGGGTTTGGAAAGAGCGGCATGCGCGCGATGTCCTCCTCGCGCTGATCGGGCGAGTGGACCTCGGGACGCACGCCACGGTCGTCGTAGCGATCGCGAATGAGATCGCTGACCCGCGCCCCGACGGCTTCGAGGGAGAGCAGGCTCTCGCCGGCGGGATCGCCCCGCCGGAGCACCTCGAGCAGCGCGCCCGAGAACATCGTGTGGCGCTCGCCCGTGGGCGCAATCGAGACGTTGCGCGAGCTCGACGAACAGAGCAGCGTCGTGCCGCGTCGCGGGAAGGCGTCGAGCGTCTGCAGGCGCGCAGCACTGCCAGGCGTCGATTGAAACTCTTTGAAGGCGGCCGCGGAAAAGCAGCAGTCAAGGATCAGGAACCGGCGCAGATCGCGTCCGGCGTTGCGCAGCGCCGACGCAAGATCGGACACGCGGATGCTCGATGTCCCCTCCAGCCCCTCGATCGTCGATCGCACGGCGAGAAAGTAGTCGCGTCCGTTGATGAATCCGCCGTGGCCGGTGTAGTAGATGAACACGTCGCGTGGAGCCGGTGCCTGCTGCATCCGCTCGCGCAGGAAGTTCTGCACCGCCTCGACGATTTCCGGCGCGGTTCCCGGGGAGTCGAACAGATCGAGCAGGTTGGCGGGCGGGAGCTGGAAGCCGCTGTCTGCGGCCAGGTAGCGCTTGAAGTCTTCTGCCGAGTGGGCGAACGCGGGCGACGCTGCGAGTTGAGGCGACTTGGGCCAGGCGCTGCCGCCCAGGAGGATTGCGAGCGTCGTCTCGCGCGTCGCCGGCCCGCCCGCGGCCATCACTCACCTGCAGCCGCCAGAACCTTGGCCAGCTCGCGGACGCCCTGGCTGTCGAGATTGCGCGCGTGCAGCGTCCTGCCGCCGGCGACGATGTCAATCGAGACGCCGCTGTTGCGCGCGAGCCAGGCCTGCACGCCTCTGGCGACGGCGCTGACCGCCGTCGTGCCGAGCACCAGGACGAGCGTGGTGCCGAAGTCCTGTGATTGGGGGTTCGTGCGGACCCGCTCGATCCGGTCGGCGCCGTCGAGCGTGTCGGCGAGGGACGCCCGGAGGTCCTCCGCATACACATTTCCGATGTCTGCGGTGACGTCCGGAAACTGGATCGTGATGCGATTGTCCATGGGGGCACCAACCTGTCCGTAAGGGACGTTTGGGTCCGCCCTGGAGTTCAGCACCACTCGTGGCGGGAAGTGGACGCGTTGATGCTTGACTGGCGTCGCCAGCGACGTCTTGCGACGTCCCGGAATCAACTGATTCCGGGATATAGGCCCCAGGCGAAAGTCAGGGCCGAAACTGAGTTCGATAACGCGCCCAATCGGACGCAGGCAGGGGCGAAAGTCGGCAGTCCGCGAACCTGATTCGCGCGTAGCCAGTTCAGCTACGCTAGCGGCGTGCCGCTCACCTTCGAGATCAATCCGGAGCTGCGCCTGTTGTTCATTCGTGGATACGGAATCGTGACGCAGGTCGAACGCCTTCGCGCGATGCTCGCCTGGTTACACGATCCGGATTACGGATGTTGTGACGCGGCGCTCTTCGACGTCTCCAGTGCGAAGACGACGCCGAGAATCGCCGAACTGCGCGAGCTGATCGCGATCCTCAAGGAGACGCCGCGCGGCGGTCCACGCCGGCTCGCAATCGTTACGTCGAAACCGATCGCCTTCGGGGTCGCGCACGTATTCGGCAGGTTGCTGCGCGTCAGTGGGGTTCCTCTCCAGGTCAGAGTCTTCATGGACGCGCAGAGCGCATGGAGATGGCTGCGGCCCGATCTGCTGTCGTCGGTCTCGAGTCGGTGACCGGATGGCGCATTCAGAGCGAAGTGCTGAAGCTGCAGTGGCCGTCCTGAACCTCGAGCGTGCCGGCGTGTCGCGCAGGGTCGCGATGAAGCTGACTGGTCATGAAACCGAGTCGGTCTACCGCCGCGATGCGATCGTCAGCGAATCCGACCTGTCGGCAGGCGTGGAAAAGCTGGCCGCCTCGAGCGATGGGACAATCCGTGGGACAAAATCGATCCGACGTATAAAGCGCTTTCGGTCGAAGGCCTGACGAGCGACACTAGAACACGTTGCTACCTACGCCGGGGTGGCGAAACTGGCAGACGCACAGGACTTAAAATCCTGGGTCGCGAGAGCGGCGTGCGGGTTCGACCCCCGCCCCCGGCACCAAGAAAACCCAGTAAATACTGCTAAATCCACATATCATTGCTGCTTGGTCGGGCTCGGCAGAGACCTCTACTTGTCTGATACCTGTCGGGTCTGCGATAATCGAGCCCATGAACGTCAGGGGCATGGGCCGCATCTTTCAGCCGTCCTACAAGGACAAGACGACCGGCGCTCTCAAAAAGAGCGCGAAGTGGTGGATTGAGTTCTACATCAACGGCAAGCCGCACCGAGAGTCCTCGAAATCGACCAAGGAATCGGACGCCAAGAAGCTGCTGAAGACTCGCGTGGGCGAGGCCGGCATCGGGAAGTTGCTCCCCAGCGAGGTCGCCAAGACCACGTTCGAAGACCTCAAGAAGCTCATCAGCGATGACTATGCGAAGAACGAGCGGGACTCAGCGGACCAGCTGAAAATCGTGTTGAAGCGGCTGGACGTGGCGTTCGCGGGCATGACGGCGACCGAGATTACCGCGGGTCACATTTCCGCTTACCAGGCCGCACAGAAGAAGGAGGGCTACGCAAACGCGACAATCAACCGGGACATGGCCGCTCTGAAGCGGATGTTCCGGCTCGGGCATCGAATCGGTGTGGTCGCAACAGTGCCGCACATCGAGATGCTTCAAGAGCAGAACGTTCGGAAGGGATTTTTTGAGCCGGCAGAGTTCAAAACGCTGCTGATGCATCTTGCCGACGAGCTGAAACCGCTGTTCCGCGTGGCCTACATCACCGGTTGGCGCGTGAAGTCGGAGTTGCTTACACGGGGATGGCACCACGTTGACTTCGTTCACAAAAAGCTGCGCATCGAGCCGGGTGAAGACAAGAACAAGTCGGGACGTGAGTTTCCGTTCACTGCGGACCTGGAGCGGATTCTGCGGGAGCAGCGGAGGCGAGCCGACGACGTCCAACGGAAGAGAGACATCGTCGTTCGCTCGGTATTTTTTCGCGAGGACGGCACACCGATTCGCAGCTATCGACATGGATGGAAGGAAGCCGTCGACATATCGGGTGTGCAGCGCATCCCTCACGATTTCCGTCGCACCGCGGTGCGGAACCTTGAAATTGCCGGCGTTCCCAGGGCCGCAGCCATGAAAATGGTGGGCCACAAAACTGAATCAATCTATCGCCGATACGCCATTGTCGATGAGGCGATGATGCAGGACGCCGCTGAGCGTTTGAGCGCGCTCCACAAGCAGCACGCGAGGGTGAAGCCGACGAGGAAGCTCGTGCGGATGTCCTGAGTCGCGTGGGCAACCTCTCTGGCCCCCCAGAGCCATGGTCCTGGGGCACACCCAAATCACGACCACCGAGCGCTCCCTCCACCTGTTGACAGAAGATCTGAGTGCCAGCCACCAGAAGCTGTCGATTCTGAATCGACTCGGGTGAACAGGGCTGCGATGCCCAAGGTGTCCAGGTGTTTTCTATTCCTCTCACATTTGGCGATGACGGAAGTTGGAAGGGGAGAGGAAAATGCCTCGACCTCCTGGACAGCTGTTCGCGGCCGGCTGCGAAGCTGAGGGATTGATCGCCCATCAGCTAGCCGCACCAGCGTGCGTGTCTTGTGGGTACTCACGCTGCATAGACGTCTGCGTGGCCGTCATCCGTGACAATGCGGCGTGTATC